>NZ_CP045200.1:2810813-3116220 GCF_018636735.1 Erythrobacter sp. 3-20A1M
CTGCTTGCTCTGATTACCGGCCTCGCGGCATCCGGTGATATTGCGTTTGCACGACCCGTCCAGGTGGAGGAGGTCGCTTGCGCGGCGCAGGCCGAAACGCACGCGCTTCAGGAAACGCGTGCGGCCGGTCTCGCAATCGCGCCGGAAGATTGCAAGTCTCAGGACGAGCGATCGAGCGCTTTCGACGGGATGGCTGCGCCAACGACACCCGGCGTTCGCATAGGTGTCGACCGCGCTCTCGAATAGCGCTTCGGTAAGCTAGTACCGATCCTTCGCTTTTCGCTCGCCGCAAATCTGCGCGCGGGCCTACTCCTTACGCAATTCCAGCCCCGCAAAGGCCCAATCCATGTCCATGTTCCAGAATATCGGCAAGGCGATCTTCGGCTCCTCGAACGAGCGCTATGTCAAATCGCTTTCCAAGATCGTCGACCAGATCAACGCGCTGGAATCGCAGATCCAGGCGCTTACCGACGAAGAGTTGAAGGCCCAGACGCAGAAGTTTCGCGAACAGATCGAAGGCGGAAAGACGCTCGACGACATCCTGCCAGAAGCGTTCGCGACCGTGCGCGAAGCCTCGGTCCGCGTGCTCGGCATGCGGCATTTCGATGTCCAGCTGATCGGCGGCATCGTGCTCCACCGTGGCGAGATCGCCGAGATGCGCACCGGCGAAGGCAAGACGCTGGTGGCGACGCTGGCCACCTATCTCAATGCGATCGAGGGCAAGGGCGTCCATGTCGTTACCGTCAACGACTATCTGGCCAAGCGCGATGCCGAGTGGATGGGGGAAATCTATCGCTGGATGGGCCTGACCGTCGGCGTCATCGTGCCGAACCTTGGCGAACAGCAGCGCCGGGAGGCCTATGCCGCGGATATCACCTACGGCACCAATAACGAGTTCGGCTTCGACTATCTGCGCGACAATATGAAGCACGAGCGCGACCAGATGGTACAGCGCCCCTTCAGCCACGCGATCGTCGACGAAGTGGACTCCATCCTGATCGACGAGGCCCGCACTCCGCTGATCATTTCCGGCCCGACCGAGGACAAGACCGATCTCTACATCGCCATCGACGAGGTGGTGAAGAACGTAGAGCCCGAATGGTACGACGCCGACGAGAAGGCGCGCACGATTACTTGGACCGAGGATGGCACCGAGGCGATCGAGCAACTGATGATTTCCAAGGGGCTGCTGGAGACCGACAATCTCTACGATGTCGAGAACACGCAGGTCGTTCACCACCTGAACGAGGCGCTGCGGGCCAACATCATGTACAAGCGCGACACCGACTACATCGTGAAGGACGACAAGGTCGTCATCATCGACGAGTTCACCGGCCGCATGATGGACGGTCGCCGCTGGTCCAACGGGTTGCACCAGGCGGTGGAAGCAAAGGAGGGCGTGAAGATCGAGCCCGAAAACCAGACGATGGCCTCGATCACGTTCCAGAACTATTTCCGCATGTATCCCAAGCTGTCGGGCATGACCGGCACCGCGGCGACCGAGGCGCCCGAATTCTGGGACATCTACAAGATGAACGTGGTCGAGATCCCGACCAACGTGCCCGTCCAGCGGATCGACGAAGACGACGTCTTCTACAAGAATACGCAGGACAAGTTCAAAGCGATCGCCAAGGCGATCAAGGAGAAGGCCGACACCGGTCAGCCGGTGCTGGTCGGCACGGTGACGATCGAGAAATCCGAGCTGCTCAGCCACTTCCTGGATCAGGAGAAGGTGAAGCACTCCGTCCTCAATGCGCGCTTCCACGAGAGCGAAGCGCATATCGTGGCGCAGGCCGGGCGGCTGGGCGCGGTGACGATCGCCACCAACATGGCGGGTCGCGGTACCGACATCCAGCTGGGCGGTAACCTCGAATTCCGCACCGAGGACGAGCTGAGCGACATGGAGGAAGGTCCCGAGAAGACCGCCGCCATCGCCAGGATCAAGCAGGAGATCGCCGAGGAACGGCAGAAGGTGCTGGAGGCGGGCGGCCTGTTCGTGCTCGGCACCGAGCGGCACGAGAGCCGCCGGATCGACAACCAGCTGCGCGGTCGCTCTGGCCGTCAGGGCGATCCGGGCCTGTCGCGGTTCTACCTTTGCCTGGAGGACGATCTTCTCCGCATTTTCGGGCCGGACACGCTGTTTGCCCGGATGATGAATTCGAACCTTGAGGATGGCGAGGCGATCGGCTCGAAATGGCTGTCGAAGGCGATCGAGACCGCACAGAAGAAGGTCGAAGCGCGCAATTACGACATCCGCAAGCAGGTCGTTGAGTACGACGACGTGATGAACGACCAGCGCAAGGTCATCTACGAGCAGCGCAGCGAGATCATGGACAGCGAGGCGGTCGACGATGTGGTCGCAGACATGCGCCACGACACCGTCAACACGCTGGTCGCGGAATTCTGCCCGCCGGGCTCCTATCCGGAACAGTGGAACGTCGCCGGCCTGAAGGAGCGGCTGGAGGAAGTTCTCGGACTGCAGCCGCCGATCGACGCATGGCTGGAAGAAGAGGCGATCGAACCCGAGCTGATCGAACAGCGCGTCGAGCAGCTGGTGGATGAGCGGATGGAGCGCAAACTTGCCGACACCGACCAGGATATCTGGCGCCGGGTCGAAAAATCCATCCTGCTGGAGCGGCTGGACCATCACTGGAAGGAACACCTGGCAACGCTCGATGCGCTGCGCCAGGTCGTGTTCCTGCGCGCCTATGCGCAGAAGACGCCGATCAACGAGTACAAGCAGGAGGCGTTCGGACTTTTCGAGAGCATGCTGGACAAGCTGCGCGAGGACGTGACCGGCATCCTCATTAAGAGCGAGTTCCGCATGGCACCTCCCCCGCAGCAGACGCTGCCGGACCTGCCGGACTTCCTCACCGGGCATATCGATCCGCTGACGGGGCTCGACAATTCTAACGACGGCGACGGTTCCGCGGCGCAAGCGGCCCTGTTCGGATCCCTCGCGGGATCGCCCCGAGCTGCGGCGAGCCCGGGCGGCGTTTCGGGGAAGGACGACAATCCGTACGCGGGAATGGAAATCAGCCGTAACGCTCCGTGTCCCTGCGGGTCGGGCAGCAAGTACAAGCATTGCCACGGCGCCGCGGGTTAAGCCGGTAGCGCCCCGAGATGGGTGTGCTCTGGCTCGCCGCCGCGTTCTTCGTCACGGCGTTGCTCTATGCGTCGGTCGGGTTCGGTGGGGGCTCGACCTACAGCGCGCTGCTCGCACTGGCGGGGTTCGATTACCGGATGCTGCCGGTGCTGTCGCTGTGTTGCAATCTGGCGGTCGTCAGCGGCAGCTCCATCCGATTTGCGCGCGCCAAGGTCACCCCGTGGCGGGGCGCGTTGCTGCTCACCGGTATCGCCGCGCCGGCGGCGCTGCTGGGCGGACTGACGCCGATCGGTGAGCGCTCCTTTTTCGTGCTCCTCGGGGTTAGCCTGGTGCTAGCCGGCCTCGCGCTGCTCCTCCCTCGCTCTGAGCCGGACGAGCACCCGGGGCGTCTTGCCCGGTTCATGCCCTGGATCGCGGCACCGCTTGGTTATGTTGCGGGTCTGGTAGGCATCGGGGGCGGCATTTTTCTCGCTCCGTTGCTCCATATCGCACGGTGGGACGGCGCGCGGTCGATCGCCGCTACCGCCAGCCTCTTTATCCTCGTCAACTCGCTGTTCGGGCTCGTGGGACAACTTCTCAAGAACGGGCCGGAAAGGCTGGGGGAGGCGGTCGCCTACGGTTTGCCGATGATGGTCGCGGTGGTCATTGGGGGACAGATCGGCAGCCTGCTGGCGCTAAAATTTTTCGGTCCGCGTATCATTCGCTGGATGACCGCCGCGCTCACCCTATGGGTCGGGGGACGCTTGCTGCTGGGATGACGGATATGTTTGCCTGCGTGCTGATAGAAACTGCCGGTTCCGGGCGGATCAATCCGGTGGTCCAGCCGGTCGAATGGTTCGCGCGGGCTTTCATGGACCAGAAGATGCTGTTCGAGCGCGCGTCAGTGATCGATAGCGATGCGATCCACGTGCTGGTGGGCGTGGGTTTGCAACTGGTCGCGGCGTTGGTCCTGCGGCGTTCGCTGGCAAGCGTGTGGCCCTGGCTCATCGTGTTCGCGCTCGAGCTCGCCAACGAAGTCAACGATGTCGTTCAGCAGGTATGGCCCGATCCGGCCATGCAACTGGGCGAAGGGGTCAAGGATGTTGTGGTGACGATGGCGCTGCCGACCCTGCTCTTGCTCATCGCCCGCTTCGCACCCTCCGTGCTCACCGGCAAACCGAACAAGGAGCCACCTGTACCAGTGGCGGAGGCGGATGAAAAAGAATGGCTCCCCGAGTTGGATTCGAACCAACGACCAAGTGATTAACAGTCACCTACTCTACCGCTGAGCTATCGGGGAGCAGCCGGTACGGCAGGGGTGCGCCTATATGGGCGCGTTCCAGCGAATGCAAGCCGCTAAGTGACGAATTGCTCCGCCACGATGCGTTCGTCGAGCGAGTGACCCTTGTCGAACAGGAGAGTGAGCTCCTGATCGCGCGAAATGGCGATCGCCACCTCGGCGATGTCACGGAATTCGGTCTGATCGGCAACCACCGCAACCGGCCGCTTGTCGGGCTCCAGCACGCGGAATCCCACCAAGCTGCTTTCGGGCAGTACGGCACCGCGCCAGCGACGAGGGCGGAAGGCGCTGATCGGGGTCAGCGCGATGAGCTGCGAATCGAGAGGCAGGATCGGACCATTGGCCGAAAGGTTGTAAGCGGTGGAGCCTGCCGGCGTGCAGACCAGCACCCCGTCGCATACCAGTTCCTCGATCCGGACCTTGCCCCTGACCGTCACCTCGATCTTCGCGGTTTGACGGGTCTCGCGTAAAAGCGAGACTTCGTTGATGGCGTAGCGCGCGTGCACGGTGCCGTCCTGCCCGGTGGCTTCCATACGCAGCGGCGCGACGCCAAGGGCGCTGGCGCGGTTCACTGCTGCCAGCAGATCGTTACGCGTACGCGGGCGATTCATCAGGAAACCCACGGTACCCATATTGATGCCGTAGACGGGCCTCACCGCTCCGCGATCGAGCATCGCGTGCAGCGTCTGGAGCATGAATCCGTCGCCGCCCAGCACGACCACTGCGTCCGCCTCCTCCTGCGATACGAAGGTGAAATGCTCCTTCAATGCGGCGGCGGCGTTCGCAGCGCGATCGCTTTGCGCGGCCGCCAGAGCGAGCCGTTCGAAACCGTGATTGCGGCTCATGTCCATCTCTCCCCACCGCGCGACAGGCAGGCTATCCCTATGGGGCACCGTCCCGTTTGGCAACGCAACCGCTAACGGCAGGCGACCGCGCGGCTGCTTTGCGCTAGGATCGTCGGCAATGACTATCGGTGATACCCTGACCCGCGATCCGTTAACCGGTCTGTTGAATTACGAATCGGCCCGGGACATTTTGCATGGCTGGCTGTCCGGTTCAGGCGAAGGCCCACAAATCCACGCCATGCTGGTAGGGTTGGGACGGTTCGATGCCGTCAACCTGGCGTATGGCGAGGCGGCCGGCGATGGCGCTCTGGCTGAAGTGGCTCAGCGACTGCTCCATTTCTCGCGCGACGAATTCGAATTGCAGGATTCGCTCGTATCGCGACTGGGTGGCGGGAAGTTTCTGCTGGTTGCTCGCGGAACGTGCAGCCGCGAACGCTGGCAATGGCTGGCCGAAGCCCTGGCCGACGCGTTGAGCGGCTCGCTCTCGCCCAACGAGGCGGCGCCGGTACTCAAGCTGTGGCCTAGGCTGGCGCTGATGCGCGCGGTTCCCGGGGACGACGCCGGGCTGATGCTCGACAGGCTCGCCGATGCGATGGGCGATATGCAGGGTAGCGTGGGGCGCCGGATCGGGTGGATCGACCGCGAGGCGGCGCCGGCCGGAACCAGCGGCGCCCGATTGGAAGCGGATCTGCTGAAAGCGCTGGCAGGCAAGCAGATCAACCTGTGCTTCCAGCCGCAGTTCGATGGGTCGGGCAGGATCGCGGGGGCGGAGGCGCTGGCACGCTGGGACCATCCGGAGCTGGGCCGGATCGGCGCCGGGACCTTGTTCGCTATCGCGGAGAGGGCGGATCAGACCGCCTCGCTCTCGCGCGCGGTCGCGGAAATGGCGCTGTCCGCGGCGAGCGAATGGCCCGACGGGCTGGATTTGTCGCTCAACATCACTTCTGCCGACCTCGCGGTACCCGATCTTGCGCGCGCGCTTCTCGCGCTGGCCGACGATGCCGGTTTCCCTATCGAGAGGCTGGTTCTGGAAATCACCGAGCAGGTGCTGGTGACCGATCTCGAGCTCGCCGCGGACACGCTTGCGATGCTCCGCGCGGCAGGGGCGCGCATTGCGCTCGACGACTTCGGGGCTGGTTTCTGCAATTTCCGGTATCTGAAGGTGTTGCCGCTCGACTATCTCAAGCTCGATCAGGCGATGGTGGAGGGGATCGCGGACGACCCGCGCGATTGGCGGTGTTGCGCGGCATCGTCGCCATGGCGGGCGCGCTCGACATCGCGGTTATCGCGGAGGGTGTGGAGTCCGAAGTGCAGCGGGAACTGGTGATGGCGGAGGGCTGCCTCAAATGGCAGGGCTTTCTCGGCGCGAAGCCGCTGCCACCCGGTGACTTCATCGCATTCGCAAAACGTGCCGACTAGGCGGGAACGCTGGCTTTCTTTTTCACCTTTCGCGCAATGCCACTCAATCCCTTGGTCAACTGAAACAGTCCGTTCAGGCGGCTCTGCGGGTCGCCCCATGCGCGATTGATGACCAGCTTCATATCGGGGCGTAACCGCGCGCTGTCTTTCAGCCGGTCGACATAGGCGACGAGGCCAGGGCCGTCGGGGAAATCGTCGTTGTGGAACGTGACCAGCGTGCCGCGTGCGCCGACGTCGATTTTGGCGATATTGGCATCGATCGCCTGGTGCTTGATTTCGATCAGGCGGATAAGGTTCTTGGTCGGCTGCGGAAGCTCGCCGAAACGGTCGATCATTTCGGCCGCCATCGCTTCGATCTCGCCCTTGTTCTCCGCCTGGTTGAGGCGGCGATAGAGCGCCATGCGCACCGTCAGGTCGGGCACATAGTCGTCGGGGATCATGATTGGGGCATCGACGGTAATCTGAGGGCTCAAGTCCCGATTGTCGCGTTCCAGCCCGGCGTCGCCAGCCTTCGCGGCGAGGATCGCGTCCTCCAGCATCGACTGATAGAGCTCGAAACCGACTTCGCGGATATGGCCGGACTGCTCGTCGCCCAGCAGATTGCCCGCACCGCGAATATCCAGGTCGTGGCTGGCGAGCTGGAACCCCGCGCCCAAGCTGTCGAGGTCGCCCAGCACCTTGAGCCGCTTCTCGCCGACTTCGGAGAGGGCAACGTCCTTCTCATGCGTGAGATAGGCGTAGGCGCGCAGCTTGGATCGACCGACACGACCGCGCAGCTGGTAAAGCTGTGCAAGTCCGAAGATATCGGCACGATGTATGATGATGGTGTTGGCGCTCGGCAGGTCGAGGCCGGATTCGACGATTGTGGTCGAGAGCAGCACATCGTATTGCCGCTCGTAGAACGCGCTCATACGCTCTTCGATCTCGGCTGCGCCCATCTGACCATGCGCAGTGACGAACTTCACCTCCGGCACGGTCTCGCGCAGCCATTTCTCGATCCCCTCCATGTCGGAGATGCGGGGAACGACGATGAAGCTCTGCCCGCCGCGATGATGCTCGCGCAACAGTGCCTCGCGCATCACCATCTCGTCCCATTCCATCACGTAGGTGCGGACCGCGAGCCGGTCGACCGGCGGGGTCTGGATGGTCGAGAGCTCGCGCAGTCCCGACATCGCCATCTGCAGCGTGCGCGGGATCGGCGTGGCGGTGAGCGTCAGCATGTGCACGTCGGCGCGAAGCTGCTTCAGCTTCTCCTTGTGCGTCACGCCGAAGCGCTGTTCCTCGTCCACGATGACAAGGCCCAAATCCTTGAACTCCGTCGATTTCGACAGGATCGCGTGCGTGCCGACGACGATGTCGATATCGCCCTTCGTCAGGCCGGTGCGCGTGTCGCTCATCTCCTTTGCGGGGACGAGGCGGCTGAGGCGACCGATCTTCAACGGGAAACCGGCGAAGCGTTCGGTGAAGTTCTGATAATGCTGGCGCGCCAGCAGGGTGGTGGGCGCGACCACCGCCACCTGCCGACCGTTCATTGCCGCAACGAAGGCGGCGCGCAGCGCGACCTCCGTCTTGCCGAAGCCGACATCTCCGCAGACGAGCCGGTCCATCGGACTGCCGGTTTCGAGATCGCGCAGCACGTCCTCGATGGCGCGGTCCTGATCGTCGGTTTCCTCCCACGGGAAGCGGTCGACGAACTGGTTGTACGCCGCCTCGTCGGGTTCAAGCACGGGCGCTTTCTTGAGAGAGCGCTCGGCGGCGGTCCTCATCAGCTCGCCAGCGATGGCGGTGATCCGCTCTTTCAGCCGCGCGCGCCGCTTCTGCCACGCCTCTCCGCCCAGGCGATCGAGATGGACGGCCTCTTCCGAAGAGCCGTAACGGCTGAGCCCGTCGATGTTCTCGACCGGGATGTAGAGCTTGTCGCCGTCCCGGTATTCCAGCATCACGCAGTCGTGCTGGCTCTTGCCCACCGGAATCGGTTCGAGGCCGAGATATTTGCCGATGCCGTGCTCGGTATGGACCACCAGATCGCCGCGATTGAGCGTCTGCAGTTCGGCGAGAAAAGCGTCTGAATCCTTGCGCTTGCGGCGCCGTCTTACCAGCCGGTCACCGAGCAGGTCCTGCTCGGTGACAATCTCCAGCTCGTCGTTCGCGAAGCCGGTTTCGAGCGGCAGGATCGCGGCTGTCGGCTTGCCCTTCGCGGCTTTGCCAAGCGTGTCCTGCCAGTTCTCGCCAAGCGCCACGTCGAGGCCCGCTTCGGACAGGATCGAGGCGATGCGCGCCCGGCTGCCGGTCGAATAGGCGGCGACTATCGGGCGCTTCCCCCCGTTTCCGAGCGCCTTCAGATGCGCGGCCGCGGCTTCGTACACATTCTCGCCGCGGGCGCGCTCGGCAGCGAAGTCGCGCGCCGAGGTGAAGCCGAAATCGATTACGCCCCTGCTTTCCGGTTCGGCAAAGATGCTGGTGCGGTGGATCGGTGCCTCGCCCTGCGCCGCGCTCCATTCGCCGTCCGCTAAGTAGAGCGCGTCTGCATCGAGCGGGCGGTAGCTGCCCTTGGCCTGTCCGCCGGTTTCGCCGCGCTGACGGCGGTAGTCGGTGATGTCGCGAAACCGCTCCTCCACGGCTTGCTGCGCACCTGAGTCCATCACCAGAACGTCGCTGTCGGACAGGTGATCGAACAGTGTCGCCAGCTTCTCCTCGAACAGCGGAAGCCAATGCTCCATGCCCGCCATCCGGCGACCCTCGCTGACCGCTTCGTAGAGCGGGTCTTGCGTTGCGTTTGCACCGAACCGCTCGCGGTAGCGCGTGCGGAAGCGCTTGATCGTGGTATCGTCCAACAGCGCCTCGCTGGCGGGCAGCAGGAGGAAGGAATCGAGCGTCCCGGTGGTGCGCTGCGTACTGGGATCGAACAGCCGCAGCGATTCGAGTTCGTCGCCGAAGAAGTCGAGCCGGAGACCGGATTCCAGGCCCGAGGGGTAGATGTCGAAGATCGATCCGCGCACCGCGAACTCGCCCGCGTCGATCACCGTGTCGGAACGGGTATAGCCCTGACGCGTCAACAGCGCGGTCAGGCTGTCGTGCCCTATCTCCACGCCGGGTTTCAGCTCGCGCACCGCCTCGCGAATGCGGAACGGGGTGAGCACGCGCTGCAGGACCGCGTTGGCGGTCGTGACAAGAAGTTGCGATCCGCTCTTGCCCGCCTGCAAGCGGTGCAGAGCCGAGAGTCTTCGCGCGCTGATCGACAGTGCGGGACTGGCGCGATCATAGGGAAGGCAATCCCAAGCAGGAAACTCGATGACCTCCAGTTCGGGCGCGAAGTAGCGTGCGGCGTCCGATACCGCGCGCATTGCGCCGTCGTCCGGCGCGATGAAGACGGCGCGCCCCTTGGCGGCCCGGGCGAGATCGCCCAGCACCAGCGGTTGCGCACCGCGCGCGATGGAGGTGAGGGTGAGCGGCTGCTTGGCCGCGAGAATCTTGGAAAGGTCGGGCATCGGTCAGGTCACAGAGTGCGGGAAGACGCGGCAGGTTCCCGCGCATCGTCGGCAGATAGTGAGCAGGCGCGTCTCTTGCAAAGCCTGTCGCCGTTACATCTCTACGTAATCGAGGCGCTGCATCGCTTCCATCAGCGCGCCTTCCAATTCGGGCGGCACGGATTGCGTCTTCAGCGCCCACGCCATGATGTCGACATCGTCTTCGTCCAGCAGCGCTTCGAACCAGATGAGTTCAGGTTCCCCCCAACCTTCGGCGTAGCGGGAGAAGAAGCCCCCGATCATGAAGTCCGCTTCACGCGTGCCGCGGTGCCAGGACCGGAACTTTGCGCGCGCGAAACGGGTGGCGAGGGTGGGCTGGTCGGTCATGCGGGTTCCTCTAGCGAGCACCTCCCGTCTCGTCATCCCGGCAGATGATGATAGAGCGGGTCCGATCATGCGCCGACCCGATATCCTCAATCCGCTGTTTGCCGAGGTCGAAATGCTCGACGGTGTCGGGCCGAAGCTAAAGAAGCCGCTCGACCGCCTGGGCCTCGAGCGTGTGCGCGATGTCGCGTACCATCTTCCCGAACGTTTCGTGACGCGCCGACTGGTCGATAATCTCGACGAAGCGGGGGAGGGCGAACAGATCGTGGTGCGTCTGACTCCGACCGAGCACCGGTCCAGCCGTAACCAGCGCGGGCCGTACCGTGTGCTGGCGCAGGACGCGGTCGGCAATGTGTTGGCGCTGACCTATTTCGGACGTGCCTCCTATACCGCGAAGAAACAGCTGCCGGTTGGTGAAACCCGCTGGGTGGCGGGGAAGCTGGAGCGCTATGGCGACATGCTCCAGATCGTGCATCCCGACCATGTGCTGGAGGAAGGCGGGGCCGGGCTGCAGCGGCTGTGCGAGCCGGTCTATTCGCTGGCGGAAGGGCTGACGCAGCCGAAGGTCGCTTCGCTCGTGGCCCAGGCGATTACGCTGTTGCCCGAGCTGCCCGAATGGATCGAACCGAGCCAGTTAGAGCGCGCGGGCTGGCCGAGCTGGTCCGGCGCGCTGAAGCTGGCGCATCGGGCGGAAAACGTCTCCGCGCGCGACCGGTTGGCTTATGACGAACTGCTCGCGAACAGCCTCGCCCTGATGCTGGTCCGGGCCGACAACCGCGCCCGCAAGGGCAGGGCGCTGGTGGGCGACGGCGGACTCCGGGGAAAGCTACAACTGCCGTTTCCGCTTACCGGCGCGCAGCAACGCTCGATCGGGGAGATCGAGGGCGACATGGCGCAGGAGGCGCCGATGCTTCGGTTGCTGCAGGGCGATGTGGGGGCGGGTAAGACCGTGGTCGCGCTCGAAGCGATGCTGGTCGCGGTGGAGGCCGGAGCGCAGGCGGCGATGCTGGCCCCGACCGAACTGCTCGCGCGCCAGCATTTCGAGACTTTGCGCGCGATGGCCCGCCCGACCGGTGTCGAGATCGCCTTGCTCACCGGGCGTGACAAGGGGAGGGCGCGCGAAAGCATCCTGATGGGCCTGCTCGATGGCAGCATCGACATCGTCGTCGGCACCCACGCCATCTTTCAGGATAGCGTGGCGTACAAGGATTTGGGGCTGATCGTGATCGACGAGCAGCACCGGTTCGGCGTCGCCCAGCGGCTGATGCTGGCGAAGAAGGGGCGGCGCGCGCCCCATACGCTGGCGATGACCGCGACGCCAATCCCGCGCACGCTCACGCTCGCCAATTACGGCGAGATGGATGTCAGTAGGCTCGACGAACTTCCTCCAGGGCGACAGGCGATCGACACGCGGGTGGTCGGGCAGGACCGGCTGGTCGACGTCGTGGAAGGGATCGGACGGCATATCGGCGGTGGGCAGCAGGCATATTGGGTATGCCCGATGGTGCGCGAGGCCGAAGGACAGAGCGACGACATCGCTGCGGCGGAGGCACGCTATGCTGCCCTGAAGGAGCGGTTCGGCGACACCGTGGTATTGGTGCATGGCCAGCTTGCGCCCGAGATGAAGGATGCGGCGATGGCTCGCTTCGCGTCCGGCGAGGCGAAGCTGCTGGTGGCGACCACTGTGATCGAGGTCGGCGTCGACGTGCCTGCCGCAACCCTCATGGTGATCGAGCAGGCTGAGCGATTCGGTCTTGCCCAGCTGCATCAATTGCGCGGGCGGGTGGGCCGTGGATCGGAGAAGTCCGTGTGCCTGCTACTGCGCGGAGAACAGTTGTCGGAGACGGGGCGCGCAAGACTGGCGCTCATGCGGGAAACGCAGGACGGGTTCAGTATCGCGGAAGAGGACCTCGAATTGCGTGGGGGCGGCGAATTGCTGGGCACCCGGCAATCGGGGGATACTCCTTTTCGTATTGCCGATCTCGAGCAAATCCAGCGTTTGTTACCCGCCGCTCACGACGACGCGCGGTTGCTGGTGGAGCGCGATGGTGGCTTGTCCTCTACGCGTGGGGAGGCGGCGCAGATATTGCTCTACCTGCTGGAGCGCGACTACGGCGTTCAGCTGCTACGCGGCGGCTGACTTCGCGATGCCGTGCGCTTCGGCGATCGCCTGCGCGATGCGCTGGCTGGCCTGTCCGTCTCCATACGGGTTGTGCGCCTGCGCCATCGCCGCGTGGGCGCCGGGAGGGTCAAGAAGGCGCGTCGCCTCCTCCACGATCCGGGATCGGTCCGTGCCGACCAGCTTTGCCGTGCCGGCCGCGATACCTTCCGGTCGTTCGGTCGTATCGCGCATGACCAGCACCGGTTTGCCGAGGCTGGGGGCCTCTTCCTGAACGCCGCCGCTGTCGGTCAGGATCAGATCGGCCATTGCCATCAAACGCACGAAATGCGGGTAGTCGAGCGGCTCGATCAGCGCGACATTTGGCCGGTTGCCGAGCGCTCGCTCCAACACCGGGCCGACATTGGGGTTGGGATGGACTGGGGATATCACAGCAACATCCTCGCGCCCGCCCAGGTCACCCAGCGCCGCGGCGATGCTTTCCATACCCAGCCCGAAGTTCTCGCGCCGATGGGCGGTCACCGCGACGATACGCTTCCCGGCGAAGCGGTCGGCCAGGTCATCGAGCCCACTCGCTAGCGAAGGGTCATGGATTATCTCGCGATGGGTCGCAAGCAGCGCATCGATGATAGTGTTTCCGGTCAGATGGATGGCCTGTTCGGGAACGTTTTCGGCGCGGAGGGCCGCAGCCGCGCTCTCGGTCGGTGCAAAATGGAGATCGCAGATTGTGCCCGCGACCTTTCGGTTTCCCTCCTCTGGCCATGGCGAATAGATATCGCCGCTGCGCAGGCCCGCCTCGACATGCCCGACCGGGATCTGCCGGAAATAGCTCGACAGCGTCACCATCATCGTCGTCAGCGTATCGCCGTGAACCACCACCCGGTCCGGCCGCCATTCATCAAGCACAGCGCCATATTCGGTAAGAATGCGCACCGACAGCGCGTCCAGCGATTGGCCCGGCTGCATCAGATCGAGATCGATATCCGGCTCGATCCGAAAGATCCGGAGGACCTGATCGAGCATTTCGCGATGCTGCGCCGTTACCGCGACACGCACGTCCATGCCGCCTTGCGCCCGCAACGCATGGACCACCGGGGCCATCTTGATCGCTTCGGGTCGCGTGCCGAAGCTAACCAGGATGCGCGGGCTTGTCTTGGCAGGGGCGGCGGTCACTAAACCTCGTATCAGCGCGGCCACATGCCGCGGGTGTCGTATATCATCTTCCCTTCGCTCAGGAAGCGCGGAGCCTTGCGGAATGCATCGTGGGCCACCAGCACGGCGACGAGTTCCGACTCGCGCATCGCTTCCTCGAAAAAAAACAGCCGCGCGCCGTGCGTATCGAACCTGCCGGGAAGATCGTCGGCAAAGGGCTCGACCACCACCATGCATTGCCGTGTTCGGGGGCGAGCGCCTGCGAGATCGCCAGGGCGGGGCTCTCCCAGTAATCGCCGATGTTCGTTTGAACGCCAGCACAAGGATGGCGATCTTCGCGTCGGGCATCGGCTCGAGCATGGCGGAAAGGCACGCGAGCACATGCAATGCCTTACCGTCATTCGACCACCCTGTGCACCACATCCACGCCGCGCACCCGCATTCCCGAATGACAAATCGCGGCGTAATAGGCAGGCTGATATAGCCGAACCCGATCATCGCTACCTCGAATGTCTCTGCGCTGTCTGGCGCGGTGGGAGTTTCCTCGCGCGTGTCTGAAGAATGCCGATCCGGTGCATAGTCCGCCCTTCCTGGCTTTCGCGGTAACCGTTAGGATGGGAAGTTTCAGAAATCGTTGGCAACAGGCTTTCTGATGGCGAGAGCAGGTCGGCGAAGCCTTCTCCAGCGTTTCTCGGCCATGCGACTGGGAACGCATCGAAGCGCGATTTAGAGACGAGCCGCGAAATGCCCGGGAAGCGGAGTAGAACGTGTCGTCCAAGCTGGCTGAATGGCTCCACAAGACAGCGAATTTGCCGATCGGCTTTTGAACGACGACCGCATTTGGTCGAAACCCTGCTGCGAACCGGGCGAAACGTGCGGGCAATCGACAATTTCGCGACAGGATACTCCCGCAATACTGAAGAAGCTGTCGCAGCGTGAGGCGAGGGTGCAGCGGAACGGCTGGAGCTCGTGGAAGCGGATATACTGGACGTGGCGGCCTGCAGGTCCGCTTGTGAAGGCGTAGGGCATGTCCTGCATCAGGCCGCCCTCGGGTCCGTCCCGCGTTCGATTGCCGAGCCCACCGTTTCCAACGATGTGAATGTCGGCGGCTTCGTCAACATGCTAGAAGCGGCGCGGCTAGCGGGAGGAAGCAGCTTCACTTATGCCGCCTCGAGCTCAACCTACGGGGACGATCCGGCATTGCCCAAGGTCGAGGACGTTATCGGGAAACCGTTGTCTCCCTATGCGGTCAGGAAGCTTGTCAATGAGCAGTACGCGGAAGTCTACCGGCGTGTTTACGAGTTTAGGGCCACGGGACTTCGCTATTTCAACGTCTTCGGTCCGCGCCAGGACCCGAACGGCGCCTATGCGGCGGTCATCCCCCTCTGGACGGCGGCCATGATCAAGGGTGAGGACGTTGTAGTAAACGGCGATGGCGAGACGAGTCGGGATTTCTGCTATATCGCGAACACCGTGCAGACGAATTTGCGCGCGGCCCTTGCGGCGCAGGAGGCTCGCGGAGATGTTTACAACGTTGCCCTAGGCGACCGGACCACACTGAACGAATTGTTCGAGGTTATCCGTCACTCGCTGGAACGACGTTAGATATCGTATCGAAAGAGCCCCGCCTATGGTCCCTTGCGCGGAAGGGACTTGCGCGACAGCCAGGGGTCGATTGACAAGGCACGTTAATCCCTAGGCTATGTTCCCACACATCGCGTAAGCGAGGGATAGAGGAGGCGATGGACTGGTATATCGATTTCGTCGGCCGCTCGGGATGAGCCTCAGCCAGACTGGATGGTTTCGATGGGGACGGCATGCAATGTTCGCTCTCGCTGCGGCTGGGCTGGGCGCGGGAGTCGGAGCAATCGTATGGGCTCTGACACCGGGCCGCTATATCGCAGCCGCACAGGTCGGTTTTCCGACGGACGTTGGAGCGACCGGCGTTCGATCCGATCCCCATTCCGAACGTTTGAGCGCGACCTTATCCGAGATCGTTCGCTCTCCTGGCTTCGCGCGACGCATCCTGGAATCCGGCGCGCTGCCGGACGAGGCTACCACCGAGCAAATTCGCGAGCGGATGGATGCGCAGGTCGGACCACCGGGCTTGCTGCGCGTGATTTACGAGGCGCCAAATCAGAGGACGGCCCTAGCCGGGGCGAACGCGATCGCGCGAGTGCTCGTCGCGGACGAGGTGGCCCGGCGCCGAAGGGCGATCACGAAGCGACTGCACACCGTTGAGTCTTCTATCAAGGCGATCGCTCCCGTGTCTCGAGAGTTGGAGAAAGAGAAAACGGAAGGAGCGGGTACTTCTAATTCGATTGATGACGAGGAAGTTCCGAAGGGCGACTACGGCGGCTTGCTTGATGTTATTGAAATACAGCGGCAATATCTGAATGCCCGCATAGCTCGGATTGCTGCAGACGAGGCCGCGCGAAGCGAAGAAGATCCGATGTCGGTTCGTCCTGCGGTGACGAAGCTCGAACAGGAGCTAGCGTTTTTGGATGGGCGGCGCTCCCTCCTTGCGGAAAATTTCTCTCCCGAATATCCTGAGCTTGGCCGCTTGGACCAACGGATTGGGGAGATACGCAATCAGCTCGCCTCTCTACGAGGGGCTGCGCATTTGGAAATGGTGCACGAGGCGAATGCTGCTCGTTCCTTGGAACTGGATTTGAAGGCAAAACTCGATCGCGCATTGGCGCAGACGCGATCGGACGATCAGGTTCTTAAGACCGGGGTTGATCTAGGTTCGCCTCGAACGCTTCGGCTGGCGCAGCTTGAACAGAGCAGGCGGGACTTGATCGCGGATGATGCCAGGGAGACTGGGCCTGCCCTAGTGCACCCCGCCACCTTGCCAACCGCGCCAACGCGCGCACCCCTAGCGGTCTTCCTTACAATCGGTGCCCTTCTTGCGGCTTCCTTGGCCGAGGCGCTCCTCTGGCTACGGGTTTTTGGTCGAACTGCGCAAAGCACTGTTCCCAAGAGCGAACGAAGATCTTACAGGCACCCGGTATGACGAAGAGGGAGGGAAGTTTGCGCCATTCGGCGAGGTCGACCCGGGAGAGACCGGCCGCCTTTGCGAGCTTCGTGTTCGTGGCGTTCGCGGCGGTCGTCGCGCTGGCCGGGGGCAGTTCGCGATTCGACATGGTGCAGAACGTCGTCCTTCTGCCCGTAGGCGTCCTAGCAGCAGCCCTCGCCTGGACTCAGACGCGTGGTGTTGACTGGCGCCCACTTGGCTGGCCCTTGGCGCTGTTGGTACTTCTTGCCCTATGGATTTTCCTCCAGTTGGTTCCGTTGCCTCACAGCCTGTGGGCCTCTTTGCCGGGGCATTCTGCACCTGCGGCGGTCGATGCTGCGCTGTCGCTCGATCCCGCGCGTCCGCTTACTCTTTCCCCAGAGCGGACGCTGAACGATTTCTTCTCTCTCGGCGTTCCTATCGCTGCGGTTCTGCTGTTTGTCGCGCTGCGACGACATGCTGTTGGCTTCGCGTTCACCGCAGTGGTAGCGATCGCTACTTCCAACGCGCTGCTTGCTGTGTTGCAGATATTGAGCGGCGGTAACCGGGCGTTGTATTTTTACCGGCTGACCAGCACGGGAACGCCTGTGGGCCTGTTTGCGAACCCCAATCATGCGGCGGTATTGAACACGCTTGTAATGGTCGCAGTTGCAGTGGCAATCGCCATCATGCCGGCGGAGCCGAAATATCGGATCCGCAAGATCGTTCTCGGCGCAATCTACATTCTTCTCTTGCTCGCAGCGATAGCTGGTACGTCGCGCGCTGGCTTCCTGACTGCGCTATTGGCGGTCCTTGCTACTTGCGCAATTTTTTCGCGTCCGTTCTTGCAGCGACGGGTCGGAAGCGGTGGGAAGAAAGGGCGGGTTGTTGTAGGAATTGGTGCGATAGTACTGATCCTATTGCTAGGCGCGTTCATTCTGACCGGCCGTGCACCTGCGCTGGAACAACTTACGGGGCAAGACGCCCTTGGAGACATTCGATTCCTGGTTACTCCGACCCTGTTGGAAATGATTAGGAGCTATTTTCCTTTCGGGTCTGGGTTCGGTACATTTCAGAATGTCTATTATGTCGCCGAAAGCTCTCAGATGCTGATGCCACGGTATCTGAACAACGCTCACAACGACTGGTTGCAACTTGCGATCGAAGGCGGACTGCCCGCTTTGCTTCTGCTCGTAGGACTTTTGACTGTCCTGGGCAGGGAGATGCTCCGGCTGTGGCGTGAACGGGCGCCGTCGGCGGTTGCACTTGTAGTAGGGGGGGGCGCCGGGCTTCTGCTCGTGGCGCTCGCGAGTTATGTGGATTATCCGCTGCGTACCCCCATCTTTCAAGTCGTGTGCGTGTGGCTGGTGTGTTTGCTCCTGACCAGTGCGCGCGGACCATCCCACGAGAGCGATGCTGACCACCTATCTGGGTTTCCAAACTATTCTCGCCATCATATGGCCGTACGAAATTAGCAGCAGGCTGGCATGAAAGCTCTTACGAAATATATTTTCACAGTTGTCGTTGCGGTGGCGCTAGTCGGGTGCGCGACCGATCGAACATACGGCGGTGCTCCTGGAGTTGAGGTGACGAACCTCACCGAACTGCCGCTCCCTCCGGAAACTATCCGTTTTGCGCTACACCCGCTTGATAAGGTCGAAGTCAATGTCGTTCAGGATACTTCGGTCTCCGGAACGTATCAGGTAGATGAGAACGGAAATATTGACTTTCCGTATGTGGGCCTCGTGCAGGCTAGTGGGTTAACTCCAAACCAGTTTGCTTCCAGTTTGACCTCGCGCTTGTCACCTTCCTTCATTCGTAATCCGTCGGTAACGGTACGGCCAGTCGCAGGGTCCGAACCCACAATATCGATCGGCGGTGAGGTCGCCAAACCGGGTTCCGTACCGATACGGTCGTCCGCAACGCTTATGCGCGCGATAAACGTTGCTGGAGGCACTACTGAATACGCCAAAAAGGATGATGTTCTGATTTTTCGCCAAGTCGACGATCAACGCTATATCGGCATCTACAACCTGGAAGGCATTCAGCGCGGGAATTATGCTGACCCCGTGCTTGCACCGGGAGATGTTGTGATGGTGGGCGATTCTCCGGCGCGTAGGCGCTTCGACAAATTTCTGCAGTATTTCGGCCTGCTTTCGACCAGTGTGATCCTGCTCGATCGCGTAAGCCGCATTTCAAACTAAGGTTCGCATAATGGCTACCCGTTTTCCTGTCGCGGATGGCGATGAGCGAGTCGGTTCGATTGAAGAACCCCAAACCGATCCCTTGATCGATTTCGAACGGCTCTATCGTCGCGCGATCGAAAACAGGTATTGGTTGATTGGCCTGATCGCTGGTTTCCTTGTCCTGGGCCTTGTCGCGACGCTAGTACAAACGCCCATGTACCGCGCCGCAAGTCGCATCGAGATAAGTCGCGTCGATACCGGCGGGACTGAACTGGAAGGTGCGGAGGTCAAGAGCGAAGAGCGCGACATGCTCTATTACCAGACCCAGTACGAGCTTCTGAAGTCGCGCTTTCTCGCCGAACGAGCTGTCGAAGAAGGCGATCTGACGCAGAACCCAGAATTTCGCCAAGCGTATGATATTGCCGAAGATGCGGAGCTGTCGGTTGAGCAAGCAGCCAGCATCGCTCGGGATGCGATCACCATCGAACCACTGCAGGGGTCGACCCTCGTAGATATACAAGCTTCAACGCCTTCTCCATCCCTGTCGGCTTTCCTCGCGAATCTGTGGGCGGAGCAGTATCTGGATGCCAACTATGAGAAGCGGTTCGGTAACACCGCGATGGCAAGAGAGCAGCTGGAAAGGCAGCTTTCCGAACAGCGGGCGCGGTTGGAGCAGTCGGAAGCGGCTCTCAACAGTTACGCGAACCGGAATCAGCTTGTCGTTATCGAAAGTCGGGCGGACGATGGTGGAACGAGCCGTCAGACGCTCGTCACGCAGGAACTTGGGGCGCTATCCCAAGCCCTAGGTCAGGCTACGAGCCGTCGTATCGCCGCGGAAAGTGCCATGAGCGCGGGTCCCGGTGCGGGTTCCGATGGCGGAGCCGCGGCGCTTCGCAGCGCCCTGTCCCAGAAACAAGCAGAACTGGCAAACTTGAACGCTACGCTCGGGCCAGACAATCCGAAGGTCAAAGCTGCACGAGCCGAGATCGAATCTTTGCGGAACTCTCTTGGTAATGCCGGTAGCGTCGAGCGCAGTCTGCGTCAGGCAGAGTACCGCAAAGCGCTTAGGGAAGAGCAAGGCCTTCGCGAACAGTACGATGCCGCGAAATCTCGTTTTCTCACGCAGCAGGACCAGGGTGTGGAATATGGGATACTGGAACGCGAAGTTAATACGAACCGCGAGCTTTATAATGCCTTGCTCGGCAGGTACAAGGAACTTGGTGTCGTAGGGACCGGCACCAACAACGTGACGTTGATTGAACGAGCGCTTCGGCCAGTTTCGCCGTATTCGCCCTCGTTGATTTTGAACCTTCTGATCGCTCTGGTTCTTGGTCTTCTGACCGCTGCGGGTGCAGTTTACATACTCGATTTGGCAGATCGAACTATCCGCGATCCCGCTGACGTCAAACGGGAGTTCGACCTTGCGGTGCTTGGCCTGATCCCTTCGATCGATACCGACGACATAGGCGAGGAACTGACGAACCCGTATTCCGCACTTTCGGAGGCATATTCGTCAGTCCGTACTTCGGTAGGCTATGCACTGGATATGGACGGTCCGATCAGTCTTTTGGTGACCAGTACACGTCCGGGCGAGGGGAAGACGCTATCGTCCCTTGCGATCGCCAAGGTTATGGCGCGAACGGGCAAAAAGGTTGTACTCATCGATTTCGATCTCAGGCGAATGGGGCTTTCGGACATGCTCGGCGCGCGATCGGCGCGCGACGGATTAAGCAAGTTTCTTGCTGGCGCTGTTGATGCCCCCACCATCGTCCGCGATGAACGCTATGGACTGGATTTCATCCCGGCGGGGCGGCCACCGAAGGATCCGGTTGAACTTCTCGCGGGACCGCGACCGAAAGGCTTCCTAGAGAAGCTCAAGGAAACCTACGACGTCATTGTAGTGGATGGCGGTCCTGTTCTGGGCCTCGCCGATGCTCCGGAGCTATCGCGTTCGGTGGATGGCGTCATTTATGTCGTACAGGCTAACGTAGGAACCAACCGTTCAGTGCGACATGCCCTCTCGCGCCTGCGCAGTGCACGCGCACCGATGCTGGGTGCCGTCGTCACACAACTCGACAGCCGAAACGAGGCCTACGGGTACGGCTATGGCTATGGCTATGGTTATGGTTACGGCCCAGACCGTGTTCCGGACGATGCCTGAAGTACGGAAATCGGTATCGGCGCGCGGCCTTTTGCCGTCGGGCGCGGTGATAGCCCTTGGAGCTGTGTTGGCGGTTGCGGCGGGGGCCCAAACGGCTGGTCTGGTGTTAGCCAAAAGTGCGCCAGTTCTGGCCACACAAATTTCACCGATCAGCGCGTCTGCGAACGAGAACATCGCACGGTCGCTGGAACGAGCCGCGCTTGCTCCCGCTGGAACGGCGCAGCCTGTTTCCTCGGAGTTGCGGGGAAGGGCGGAAGGTTACGCGATAAGGGCGGCTCGATACGATCCGCTCGCAGTTGATGCTCAGGCTGTACTTGCGACCAGACTTCCCGTCGAAGCAAGACTCAAGGCAGTATTGGCGAGTAACGTTCTGTCCCGTCGATCGAGCCTTCTAAACAGTGCTCTGTTGGAAGAATACCGCCGTACCGGTGACATCGCCGGGGTGCTACGCGTTTTGGATACGACGCTCCAGATACGTCCTGGCTTGGCCCCGCAAATCATGCCCTTGATGGTGCAGTTGCTCAAACAACCCGGATCCGTGCGGGTATTCGGTGAAATCCTGTCCCAGCACCCTGAATGGGTCAATGCCTTTCTGCAGCGCGCCGCGGCTGATAGGTCAGTAGCTGACAAAATGGTGGCTTTGCGCACAATCCTCCATCGAGGTTCGACAATCACGCTGGAAACGGATCGGGACATAATGTCTGCTCTTATAAAGGCAGGACGTCTCGCAGACGCAGCGCGCATTTATAAGCTCGTCCGGCCGGATGGGGATTCTGCAGTAAGTGGCTCTGCTGACAGCCTTTCTTGGCGGAACGACTTGCCGCCGCTCGACTGGAAATTCGCTGACGAGCGCGGGCTTTATGCGCGCAACAGCGCGCGTGACCCAGATTTGAAAATTTCTGTCCGGCCGGGCTTCGGCGGGCAATTGGCGGAACGATCGCTTGCCCTGGGTGATGGAGTGCGCGGTCTGTTGCTGGAACACGACTTGCAACCGACAGACTCGCTATCATCGCTATCGCTGAAGGTGACATGCCTGACGAACGGCCAGACATTGGCCAAATCCGATTTTGGTCCTTCTCCAATGCGCCTGCAGTTTAGGGCGTCGGGCCAGAACTGCCCTATAGCCCGTATAGTGATCGATGGGCGAGTTTGGTCGGATGGCCGCAGGGTGTCTGGCACCATCGCGCCGATAAAGGTAATTCGCTGAAATTTCCAAGGCCTACCTTTCAGCGTGCACCGCGCCCGCTGAAAACCACCCCGACTGTTTTAAGTATAATCAAGGCATCGAGCCATAACGAATAATTTTTAATATAATAAAAGTCGTATTGTAGCTTTGCACCAACGGCGGTCGGGTCTGCAACGTGTCCCTGATTTACCTGAGCCCATCCCGTGATGCCAGGCCGGATGATATGTCGGTAGGCGTAAAAATCGAGCTGCTGATAGTACCACTCGGACAGCGGCACCGCTTCAGGACGTGGACCGATTAGGCTCAGATCGCCCCTGATTACGTTCCACAGTTGCGGGAGTTCATCGATACGCGTTTTACGCAGGAACCTACCTAAACGCGTGATTCTTGGGTCGTTCGCTTTGGTAATGGCATCCTCTCGCTCACCGCTGCTTACGGACGCTTGTACCATCGTGCGAAGTTTGTAGATCGTGAACTGCTTCCCGCGAAAACCAACGCGCGTTTGCCGGAAAATAGCGCCACCCGGGCTTTCCAGTTTGATAGCGAGTCCTGCTACGGCAATGATCGGAAGGGCCGGAATGAGTGCGATCGTCGAAACGAGACGCTCGATGGCGCTCTTGAAAAAGAAATAAAACTCATTGGGTTTCAGGGTACCCACGCTGTTTTCGCTGAGATGGTCTATCCGGACCCGGCCCGTCAAAGATTCGCGCAGATGTTTCACGTGGTAGATCGTCGATCCATTGAGAGCTGCCGCCGCAATCGCACGCTCCCATTCTGGAGAAAGATCGGCATGTAGATCAGCAACAACTGTCGCTTTGCTGCGGGTGATAACCGATGGATCGACGCACATGCTGTGCGAAATGCGAGGCAGTTCATTGAGCAGAGCGGTTACTTTGGGTGACGGAATCATCAGCAGCGGGGTTCGCTTAGCGCTGCGGACAAATACGTTAAACACGGCTGCAAGGCCAATGCACGTGGCGAAGCCGACCAGAATGAGAGAGAGACTGTACGGAAGCCGAAGCCATAAGAGCAACAGGGCCGAGATACCATACACTGGGAGAAACGCGGGCAGGAGGAAGGCGAACCGGCGCGCTCCTGGGAAAAGGCGCAGCTGACGGTAATTCAATAGGCTGATCGTGTTGGCAATGAGGGTTGTCAAAATCGCATTACGCGCCGGGCTTTCGCCGAGCGGTACGCCGAGCAAAACCTGCCCGTAGATCAACTGTACCAGCACGGCAAAGAGTACCGCGATCGGTAATTGGACGCGAAATCTATCCAGGAGCCCTTGATGCGCGAAATTGCGCTCATCGGAATAATCGACCGTATCCGGGCTGGCCGTCTCTGCGTCTAACCAGAGCGAAGCGTGAGACTCATCGAAGTCCGCCTGCGCTTGCTCCGTACCGGTATCGGAGAGATTTGACGGATCGTGTGGGGCCGCCCTGTTTTGCACGATTTTGCTCACTACCAGTCCCATAGCTATGACCGCTCGGGCCCTGTAATATGGCAGGCGGTACGCATTACCCCACCTTTGCGTTCCTTCGTCCTGCCAGCCCCGAGTGCCTGACCCAGGGCGTCGGGCGGTATGGTGAAAGTGACGTTTGGTCAAGCGGATGCGCGTGGTGCAGAGTGTGCACCTTCCTATTGAGCCGCTTTTGCAGGACGACCCCGGCGCTTCCCTTGGCAGAGTTGATACAGTCCGGTAGCGGCGTCCCAGGCCTCTCACAGAAGGCTTACCAGAAACATCTTTTTTTTTGAGTTTGGCGGAGCCCCTAGCCAATGAGTGCCACGCGAATCTGCCTTACAGTCAATACAACATGGAATATCTGGAATTTCCGGCGACCGCTCGTCGAGGCGCTTCTCTCCGATGGCCACGAAGTGCATATTCTCGCGCCCGAGGACGACTACGTCCCGGAAATTCAAGGACTAGGCTGCCAGTTCACTCCGCTGCGTATGGATCGCAAGGGGCTGAACCCCGTCGCAGAACTTGCCTTCCTCCGACGACTCCGAGCGCACTTGGAAGAGATCCAGCCTGATGTGATCCTTGGTTTCACAATAAAGAATAACGTTTTCGGAGCGATGGCGGCTTCCAAAGGAAACCTGCCCTTCATTCCGAACGTCACCGGTTTGGGTACCGCTTTTCAATCGGGCAGCTTTCTTAAGGCGGCATCGATAGGATTGTACCGCTCAGCCTTCCGGAAATGCCCGGTGGTTTTCTTTCAGAATGACCAGGATCGGGATCTATTCCTAAAATATGACATGATCAGAGATGAGCAGGTGCGAATGTTGCCGGGCTCGGGGATCGATCTCGAACGCTTCTCTCCCTCCCCCGATGCTGCAGAACGCATTGTATCCGAGGGTCCCGTCTTCCTCATGGTAGCTCGGTTGTTACGGGAGAAGGGTGTCGCGGAATATGCTGAAGCGGCCCGCGTAATGCGTAAGGAGCTTCCTACCGCCCGTTTTCAAGTCCTTGGGGAGGCGGGTTCAGCGTACCGTTCGGCGATTTCGCGCGCTGAAATCCGGGGCTGGGAAGAGACGCACGGGATCGAATATCTCGGTACCAGTTCCGACGTACGTTCCGAGATGCATGAGGCCGATTGCATCGTCCTCCCGTCCTACTATCCGGAAGGTGCGCCGCGATCGCTGATAGAAGCTGCGGCAATGGGGAAACCGATTATCACCACCGACACTCCTGGATGCCGAAGCATCGTGGATGACGCCACCACCGGTTACCTCTGTGCACCGCGCGATGCTGGCGATCTCGCACGAGCGATGCGCTATTTCGCCGCTCTGCCGCCGCAAGCTCGCTACGCGATGGGCAGGGCGGGGCGCACCAAGATGGAGCGCGAGTTCGATGTGACGATCGTAGTCGACGCTTATCGCGAAGCGATCGCCCAATGTATGAGCGCGAAAAACAGACCGGCATGATTGGCTCGGGGCGAGCCGATGCGCTTATTGTGCAGCCTACTTGCTCTCATCCTTCGAACGCTGGCGCGCGCGTGCAGGCGTGCCAAAAACCGTGGTATCGGGATCGACATCTTTTGTGACCGTAGAGCCGGCAGCAACCAAAGCTCCAGTGCCGATCCGTACGCCGGGCAAAAGGATGCTACCTGCTCCCACGGTCGCGTTCGGTTCGATTTTTGGCCCTACGATGTGGTCCCCGTAACCAAGAGAGATGACGTTGTCGTTGGTGCTACCGACCAGTGTGCTTACAAATGCGCCAGAGCCTACCTCCATGTTTCCGGTCAGATGGGTCAGGTCCATAACCTTCGCGTCATCTCCCACGGTGGTGTTATAGTTGATCGTGACGTACCGGCTGATGATACAACGCGAGCCCACTGAACACTGCTCCCTAATAGAAGCGCCGTCACCGATAAGTGTGCTATCGCCGATTTTCACATCATAGTAGATAACGCTATGGGGCCCGATCGAACAGGAATCGCCGATTTCGATCTTGCGCTCGAAGCTCGGCTGACGGGCGGTGGCTCCTGCACCTTTCGGTTCACGGCCAATCAGCGCGCCCGGAAAAACTTCAACCTTCTGACCCAATGCGACGCCGTCGCCTATAACGCAATGCGAGTGGATCACGCAGCCGTCCCCAATCTCGGCATCTCCGATGATCACAAAGGGGCCGACGGAAACGTTGGCGCCTAGCTTGGCTGACGGAGAAATGATCGCGGTATCGTGAAGATCGGACATTAGTTCCTCATTTTTAGCGGATCCCCGTCCTATCTATGAAGATGAGGGGGGGCTAGTGGAATGTATCGCTCGCCGCCAATTGCGCGAACGCCGGTTAGGCCGGTGGGGTACGATCCGCGAGACGGATGTTGTGCGACCGACGAGTACGTTCTAGCTGCGCGGTAAGGATCGCGCATGGCGACGCGTTACCGGCGGAACTTGTCAGACTTGTCTGGAATGACATCTAGCTCCGAGAATTTTGAACGATGGTAGAGGCCGACATATCGCTATGAATTCCTTAAACAGTTCCGTTAGCGAGATCGAACTTCCGCAGATTCACGATCCTCGAGGCGATCTCACATTCGTAGAGGGAGGCAATCATGTGCCGTTCTCGATCGCGAGAGTTTACTATCTCTACAACGTGCCAGTTGATGCCGAGCGAGGCGGGCATGCACACCGAGAACTGGAACAGGTGGTATTCGCGTTGTCCGGCAGTTTTCGGATGAAGGTCGATGACGGTTTTTCCAAGACGGAATATTGGTTGAGAGATCCGCGAAGGGGTCTGCATATCAAGAATATGATCTGGCGCGAGATGGACTCGTTCAGCCAAGGCGCCGTGTGCATGGTGTTGGCTTCCCACCCCTATGATGAAAGCGACTACTATAGGGACTATGGCGAGTTTCAGCAGGCACTGAGGGCCGGGTCATGACCGTTCCCTTTCTAGATTTGGGCGCGGCCTATCGCGAGCTGCAAGTCGATATAGACTCTGCGGTCTCGCGCGTTCTTGCAAGTGGTTGGTATGTGCTCGGACCCGAAGTCGATGCGTTCGAAGCAGAATGGGCCGACTTCTGCGATGCCAAGCAAGCGGTCGGAGTAGGGAACGGACTTGAAGCCCTCATTCTTGCCCTACGCGCATTGGAAGTGGGACCCGGTGACGAGGTCCTCGTGCCCTCCAATACATATATCGCCACATGGCTAGCGATATCCGCGGTGGGTGCGTATCCCGTGCCGGTCGAGCCCAACTTAGAGACTTACAATATCGATCCCGGCCTTATTGAAGCCGCGATCACCCCTGCTACGAAAGCTATTTTGCCGGTCCACCTTTACGGACAACCCGTCGACCTCGATCCAATTCTGAACATTGCCAGGCATCATGGATTGGCGGTGGTGGAGGATGCGGCTCAAGCGCATGGTGCGCGATACAAAGGCCAGCGGATCGGTGCCCATGGCGACATCGTATGCTGGAGCTTCTATCCCGGAAAGAATCTCGGGGCCATGGGTGATGGCGGGGCGATCACCACCAACCGCAAGGATCTAGCTGACCGGGTTCGGCTGTTGCGCAATTACGGGAGCCGGGAAAAATATGTGAACGAGGTGCCTGGCGTCAACTCGCGGCTCGATCCCCTCCAGGCTGCCATCCTGCGTGCCAAGCTTCCATACCTCGATGAATGGACAGAGCGGCGGCGCGCGGTAGCGGCTAGGTACACCGAGGGCCTGTCGAATACCCACCTCATTGTTCCGTACGTTCCAGCTTGGGCGGAACCCGCGTGGCACCTTTATGTCGTTCGGAGCCAAGGTCGCGAAGCGTTCGCTAAGTTATTGGATGACAAGGGGGTGGGAACGTTGGTGCACTATCCTATTCCGCCTCATCTTCAGCAGGCGTACGCCACCTTGGGTATTGCTGCCGGAACGCTCCCTCATTGCGAGCTGCTCGCACGGGAGGTCCTGAGCCTCCCAATCGGTCCGCATCTGAGCGAAGAGGCTGTCACGAAGGTCGTCGAAGCCTCACGGTCCTTTCAGGGGAACGACTGATTTCCGCGAAAGGAATCTTACGTGCGATGACGGTTACCGGTGGCACACAAGCCATCGGAATCGTTCTGTCGATCATTCGCATGAAGGTGCTCGCCCTGTTGCTCGGCCCCCCCGGTGTGGGTGTCTTGAGCATCTATACGAACCTTCAAACCACGGGCGTGACGCTCGCGGGGTTGGGACTATCTAGTTCCGGGGTCCGACAGATTGCGAAGAGCAAAGGCACTGCGGAGGAGGTAGACCTCGTCAGGCGGGTGATCTTGTGGGCGAATGCACTCCAAGGCGTTCTCGCGATGGCGCTCGTCTGGATATTCCGGGACGCTATCTCGAACTTTCTTTTCGACGGACCGGGCTATGGTACGGAAGTTGGTCTCGTCGGAATAGCGATCTTCCTTAGTCTTCTTTCCGCATCGCAGACCGCGTTACTACGAGGGCTGCGACGCATCGGCGATTTAGGTCGCGTCACCGTCTTGGGTGCTTTGGCTGGCACCCTCGTAGGGATTTGCGCGATTTGGATGTTCGGAATGGACGGCTTGGTAGCGCTGGTAATCGCGCAACCACTTACGGCCGTACTTGTGGCCTCCTACTTCACTCGTCGCCTTCCTCCGCCGACCACGCGGGTTGCAAGAAGGCCCGCGGATATCCTCACGGTGTGGAAGCCGATGGTCCAACTCGGGGCAGGCTTCATGATTGGAGGTTTGGCTTCTTCAGGAACACTGCTTCTCGTAAGGGGCAAGATAGCTAGCGACCTCGGGTTAGACGCTGCCGGACAATTCGCAGCTGCCTGGGGAATTACCGTCACCTATGTGGGCTTCATGCTCAATGCCATGAGCATGGATTATTACCCACGTCTGGCTGAAATCATAGAAGACAGGGATCAGGCGCGTAGCCTGATGAACGAACAACTTCAGATTGGGCTCCTGATAGGGACCCCCATCCTCGTAGCACTTATCGGGCTCGCACCTTTGGCAATCCGCATCCTCTATTCTGATCAGTTCGACGATGCAGTCACTCTCCTCCAGTGGCAGACCTTAGGAAATATATTGAAGTTGTCGAGTTGGTCATTGAGTATATCAGTGGTCGCAGCCGCGAGATCCCGTATGTACCTCCTGATGGAGGCTTCCTTTTTAATTCCATTTGTATTCTTGTGTTACGTTTTCTTGCCTCGCTACGGGGTTGATGTTGCGGGTATTGCATTTTTGATTTGCTACGCAATCTATTTCCTTACGGCTCTTTCGATGGCACGACGGATTGCAGACTTTCATTTCGAGAGCCGATCAATGAAATTGCTCGCTATATCGATCGTCATTGGGGGCGGGGTGCTGGCTCTATCACTCACTTTCCCCCTTGCCGGTGGGATTGCCGCCATCGTCTCATCTCTCGGGACTGGCTTTGTTGGAGGGCATATACTGCTGGAGAAGGTAGGCTTGAGTCGCTACACGGCGCCGATGTTCCGCTTCTATTCCTTCGTTCGCTGGCCGGTATCTGATTGATGGATGACACCGCAAAGATGTCGGAGAAACCGCTTGTCAGTTTCGCGCTATTCGCCTTCAATCAGCAGGAGTTCATTGGTGAGGCTATAATTGGAGCGCTGTCGCAGACATATCAGCCGCTCGAAATTATCCTTTCAGACGATTGCTCGAACGATAATACGTTCGCGATAATGAAGGATATGGCTGAAGCTTATGATGGGCCGCATCGGCTTGTCTTGCGCCAGAACAAGAAAAACGTCGGCGTCGCCGAACATGTTAACCGAGTCATCGACTTAGCTAGCGGAGAACTTTTAATCGTCGCCGCTGGGGATGACATCTCGCACGAGGATCGGGTATCAGCCGCTGTTGAAGCGTTTACGGATGATGATCGTCTTGCGGTGTTGGAAACTGGTTATGCCGAAATAGATGATCTCGGTAACGCGACAGGGCGCATTCATTCTTACTCAGACGTGCAGTTCGATTTGGCCTCCTACCTGGCAAAGTCGGAGCGACGGCCAGTCGGTGCGTCTAGAACCTACCGAACCGAAACGCTGCGGCTGTTTCCGCATCTATCTCCAGATTGTCCGACTGAAGATACCACGCTGATGCTCCGATGCCTGTTTGCTGGAGAAGGCAGGGCGGTGTCCAAAGCGTCTATCCAGCGACGCATTCACGACAACAATCTTTCAGCCAGGAAACGGCTAGCTGTCATGCCGCTTGAGCCACTACGGGACCAGTACCTCGCGGACGCCAAATACGCGTTGCATAAAGGTATGATCGACAGCGAAGCTTTTAAATTGGCAACCGACTGGGCTCGCACCGAGTTCTGCTTGCGAAAGAGCTTTCAGTGGCTATGGCAAGGTGAGAATGCTTTCGCAATCGCCCGCAAAGTGACCTTCATGCAGGCTCCATGGAATGCGAAGGCTCGGGCATACTGGCGTTTGACCAGAGGTATGGCTCGGTCGGGAGCTTCAGAATGATTGCGCGGTTCCGTCGGGTTGGGACTGATCTCCTTAACCGAGTTGTTCATTCTTCGGCGATCCCGGTAGTGTATTTCGCGAGCACGAGTAACGTAGGTGACCTTCTCAACCCCTACATGATACCGAAGCTTGCGGGTCGGCCAATCTACCGGGCACGTTCTACGCTGTTTCCGCACGTACGAGCTATAGGGAGCGTGATCGGATCAGCTAATCGGCAGAGCTACGTTTGGGGCTCGGGGTCGATCGATGGCAAGGTTCCCGACCGAGCGCTGGACCCGTCCAAGGTCTTTGCATTGCGTGGGAAGTTGACACGAAGCATGCTGAGCGAAGCTTGTGGGGTCAGCCCCAGCGTGCCTTTGGGCGATCCAGCAATATTAATGCCGGACTTTTATAACCCTCCCGTCGAAGTCGAACATCAATGCGGAATTGTTCCTCATTTCGAAGACCTGGAACTGGTGCTGAATTTGTCGCGTAAGATTGCCGGCGTCAAGGTGATCGATGTGAGGCAGAAGCCCGAGGATTTCGTGACGGATCTCAAGGCTTGTCGTCGTGTTATCTCGTCCTCGCTTCACGGGTTAATCCTTTCGGATGCATACGGCATACCAAATGTGCGGGCTACGTTCTCGGACAAATTACTTGGCGGCGACTTTAAATTTTCAGATTATTATAGCACGACTGATTGTGAGGATGCGTTTTCCTGCCAAGTCATTGATGAAGATCAACTGCGCGAGCTCGTGGCTACGATCGAGCGTTCTGCCACAGTCGCTCGATCTGTGGTAAGCACGACGGATTTGCTCGATGCGTTCTCTCAGATGCACGAGTCGATGCCTTCTGGTTGAAGTTGCGCGAACAGACTGCCGCGCTTGGTATGATACAGCGCGAACCACGATCCGCTTCTCGACGGCGAACGAGTGAGGCAGGATCATTGATAGAGGCGTTCGATGAGCATTAAATGGTCCAGCGTGCGTTTCCGGGGTGACCCGGATCCCCTAAGATTGTCGAGTGTTGCGCCGCGCGAGTTCAGCGAGGTGTTCGAGCCGCTTGACTACACGCCGTATTATCCGCGGGTCATTGAAACAAGCGGCCGCTTCACAATCACGCGATCAGCCGCCGTTTATCCCAGCCTTCGTCTCACGAAACACACTTTGTATAAGCGCCTTTATTCCTTCCTGCAGATCAATGCGATTTCTATCGCTTCGTTAGCTACGCGCGGTTCTGAATCGCCTGCTCGCGGGAACGGGCAGTACGGCATCATTCATTCAGCTTGGTCGACTGGTTATTATCATTGGCTTACAGAGGGACTTCCAAGAGCGCTGCTGTTGAAGCAAGCTTTTCCCGACGCGACTGCGCTGTTGCCGACACCGCGATATGCGCCCTTTCTGGAATCTCTCGCCGCAGTCGGGCAAAAAGATCCGGAGTTTTTCCCCGGGGGCAAAAACGTTAGGCTTATCGATCCAATTTTGACTACTTGCCCTGATTATATAGCGACAACGGCCCCCAGCGTGTTGCGGAACCTTCGGCAGCATATTCTCAAGAGTTTCGAGGTTCCGCAAAACACGCCATCCCGGAAGATATATGTATCAAGGGCCCGCTCTCGTTCGCGATACGTAATTAATGAAGAAGAAGTAACTTCGAGTTTAATAAAAAAGGGGTTTGAAGTTGTATATGCGGAAGAGTTGAGCTTTCGCGATCAGGTTATCCTGTTTAACCAGTCACGAGTTCTCGTCAGCATACACGGGGCCGGGTTATCAAATGCGCTCTTCATGCAGCCAGGTTCCAGTGTTATCGAGTTGCTGCCATACAGAAACGGGGTCTTAGATTATCATAGGGGCCGCAACTCGCTCAGACATGATGCGTGCTATGTTAGGCTTTCTGCCGCAATGAACCTGAATTACTCATTTATTCAATGCAGACAAAGCACACCTAGATATAAAAGAACTTTAAATTCTGATATTTATGTTAATGTCAACGATTTGGATAGGGCTCTCGAAGCCGTATACTGAGTCTCCAAGCATAATTTACGTATTTGAAGAGAATACAAATATATGAAAAATATTCTAAGGCGCTTTTTGAGCAATTTTCCTACGGGAAAATACGGGGATTATGTTTATTCCTTGATAAAGTTTTATGTTGCTCATTCTCGCTTACCTTCGAAGCCGGATGTTCTTTTTAATGACTATTTATTCAAACTCAAGGTGTCCGATGAGATTGAAGACGTCATGCGTCAGGTATCTTCTGACAAAGGCATGGTGAAGGGCTTTGCAAAGACCATAATTGCTGGCGCTCGTTTCCCCAAAACCTTGGGTTTTCTCGAAAGTCGTGACCAGATCGCTTCTTTCACTGCTGACCAGCCATGCGTGATAAAGCCAGCCCACAGCAATGGCGATGTTATTTACCTCGACACAGGCGATAAGATAGTTGGAGAGAATCTCGCCAAGGCGTCCCGGGCTCTTACCCGTGATATATATAGGGAAACCCGCCAGCGTAATTATAAGAATTTGCGGCGTAGACTGATATGTGAAGAAATGCTTCCCGACGGTCCGGATATTATCGATTATAAGGTGTTTTGCTTCAAGGGCGTGGCAAAATCAATACAAGTAGATTTGAGCAGGCACTCTGCCCATAGGCGTAATATCTATAGTGCAACATGGGAATTGCTCGACATCACTTACAACTTTCCTCGAGGCAATCCGGTGCCGCGGCCGAGTTGCCTTCCAGAGATGCTCAGTTGGGCCGGAGAGATATCGCAGCTTTTCGAGTTCGTAAGGGTCGATTTCTTTGTCAGCGAAGGTCAACTCTATCTTGGGGAAGTTACTCATTGTCCCGAGGCTGCTCATGGGAGGTTCGGCTCGTTAGAAGAGGAGCGCCATTTTTCCCGGATACTCTTTGGCAAAGCTTAAAGGTTATTCGGTCGCCTCATACCTTTTGACCCAGTTGATTGTGCCCCGTAGGTCGCTTGGACGCACCGATCTTTTGAGCGAATGCCGGGAATGACTGGGAGCGATCGGCTGGCGACGGGGGATGGTTGACTCGGTTCCGTCCTCTCTCCAAGAGCCGCCGATGTCGAAGATACTGTATCTGAGCCGGACTGGGATGCTTGAACCGCTCGGTCTCACGCAGGTGCTCTCCTATTTGCGCGGTCTCTCGCGAGACCACACTATCACCTTGATTTCCTTCGAACGTGGCGGAGACGAGGAGGGCGAAGCACGAAGCGTTGGGGTACGGCAATTCTGCCGGGAGCATGGCATACGCTGGGTAAGGTTGCAGTATCGAAATCGTCCGCGCTGGTTAGCAGGAGCGCTCAATCTCGCAACTCTGTGCGCTGCGGTCTTTCGAGAGATATTGCGCGACCGGCCGGACTTGATTCACGCGCGATCATACATTCCCGCAACGGCGGCTTGGGCAGTCAATCGCTTGATGGGCCTTCCGTACGTATTCGATATGCGATCCCTCTGGCCCGAGGAACTTATAACCTCGGGTCGCGCCAAGCGAGACACGTGGGCGTATCGTCAGATTGTGCGAATGGAAGGACGGTTGCTACGCGACGCCGCAGCTGTCGTTTCGGTAACCCATGCGGCCATTGACTGGCTAAATAAAGAGCATCCTGGGATGCTTGAGGAGCGACGCGTTCACGTCATTCCGGGAAGTGCAGACCTTCAGCGCTTCCAGCCCGCCGTACGGACGTCGGAAAGGCCGCTTTTGTTTGGGTGTCATGGATCGATAACCACGGGGTGGTTTCGGCTGGACTTGCTCGCTCGTACATTCGCGAATTTAGCCAAGCGATACCCAGACGCGAAATTCGAAATCGTGACTACGTCGCCACCTGAGGAGGTTATGAGCGCATTCGATGGCGCGCGAACGTTCTCCGATCGTTTGAGAATATTTGCAGTGACGGCGGGCGACATGCACGAGGTTTTAAGGCGTCACGATCTCTCTATTTTCTTCTATTCATCAGGTGCCGCTTCAGAGATCGGTCGATCTCCGGTGAGAATGGGCGAGGCTCTCGCTTGCGGTTTGCCAGTACTTACCAATGGACAGATCGGCGATGTCGCGGAAATCGTCAGGAAATACAATGTCGGCGTATTACTCGAGGATGGAAGCGAAGCTGGTATAGATGACGCTGTCAGCCGGGTTTTGCGCATGGTTCGCGATCCTGCGGTTTCGGATCGCTGCCGCCGAGCGGCTGAAGAGATTTACTCGCTAGATGTCGGAACCGCTGCGTACCTGCAAGTGTACCAACAGGCTCTCAAAAGCGAGAATTCGTGATATGATGGTCAAGATGCTGGCCCGGTACAGCAGAAATGGAGCGTCAAGCCGTCTGCGCTTCCTCCAGTATCGTGCGGAGCTCCAGACGGCCGGCATAGAAAGCGAGTTCTCTCCTTTATTTTCTGAGAACTACCTCGATAAGCTCTACAGCGGTCGTAATACGTTTGTTTCGGCGTTCCGATCTTACTTCGGTCGTGGTTCCGAATTGTTATCTCGTTCGGCTAATGATCTTCTATGGATCCAATCTGAATCACTCCCCTGGTTGCCGTGGGCGATCGAGGCCGGTCTCCTTCCTCGGCAGGTGCCGCGAGTTGTCGATTGCGACGACGCGATATTCCACCGGTATGATCTGCATCGAAAGGCTGCGGTTCGTTCGCTCCTGGGATCTAAGGTGGACCGCTTGATGGAAAGTTCGTCCCTGGTCACGGCAGGCAACGAGTATCTCGCGGAACGGGCCCATGCTGCGGGTGCTCAACGGGTCGAGATCGTTCCAACTGTTGTCGATATGAAGAGATATGCTTGCAAGTCCGCGAGCGACTATAAATCCGATCCCGTGATAGGGTGGATCGGTTCTCCGAGCACTTGGCGTGAATATATGGTCCCCTTGATCCCCACCTTGGCTGAGATCGCCAAGCTGGAGAACGCGCGCATTCATGCGGTCGGAGGTGAAGCGTCAGGCGACGCGCTGGTGGATACCATTCCCTGGGTGGAAAGCGAAGAGGCAACGCGTTTGCGCTCGATGGACATCGGTATCATGCCGCTCACTGATACCCCGTGGTCCCGAGGAAAGTGTGGGTATAAACTCATCCAGTACATGGCAAGCGGATTGCCAGTCGTTGCTTCGCCTGTGGGAGTTAACGCGGAAATTGTAGAAGATGGAGTAAATGGTTTCCTGGCTTCGTCACCGGCAGAGTGGCGAGAAGCACTTACAGTACTTTTACGTGACCCCGACTTGCGACATAAGATGGGAGTGGAAGGGCGGAAGAAGGTAGAGAAACAATATAGTCTTTCGGTATGGGGGCCGAAAGTTGCGTGTCTTCTGAAGCAGGTTATGGGTTGATTTAGGGTGGTTTACTTACTTACCTATATCGCCCTCATTATATTAAGTGTGACGCGCTTCAAGCGGGCATATTGGTTCGCGATCTTTGGCTTGTTCGTCTTTGTCGCATTTAGGTTTGAGGTAGGTTGTGACTGGTCGGGATACTATAACCAATACCGTGTCTTCGGCAGTTATCCGTTCGAAAGATTAATTTCCGACAGCGAGCCTGTTTGGGTAAACATCCTAGCGTTCCAGTATTCACTCGGAATACCCTATCCTTGGATCAATGTGCTTTGCAGCATCGTTTTCTTTGTTGGCGTGCACATGGTGGCCAGACGTCAGAGAAATCCCTTAGCATACCTAACTCTTCTTTTCCCTGTCTTAATTATGAATATGCCCATAACAGCAATTCGCCAGGGGCTTGCGATCGGGCTGATTTGCGGAGCTTTCTTAGCATTCGTCGATCGTCGGTTAATTCGGTATGTTTTTCTGGTCCTACTCGCTGCCGGATTTCATTCCAGCGCTCTTATATTTTTGCTGCTTGCTCCCCTTATTTACGGCGATGTGACGAAAGCGCGGCTGGCAATCGCCGGTATCTTGGCGGTTCCGGGAGTAATTGTTCTCTTGTCGACACAAGCCGCAGAAACCGCGACAGTCAGATATGTCGTAGGAGATTCGGAGGCCGCGGGCGCGATCTTCCGGATTCTGCTTCTCGTTCTAACCGGAGGGGGATTTCTCTTGTTTCTAAGGAAGCAATGGAAACTAATGGATCCAGACCTTTATAGGTTGGTCCTGATAGGATCGCTGATGATGGTCGCGCTACCAGTTACTTTGCTAGCCTCTTCCGTTATCGGGGATCGGCTTGGTTATTACCTTGTGCCAATTCAAACGATTATTTTCGCTCGGCTACCCTATCTGCATATTCCGCATCTCCGTCGCGCGGTAATAGTGGCCCCATATATCGCCCTACTCTTAATGCTAGGCGTGTGGACCACCTTTTCCTCTCATTTTCGAGATTGCTATCTTCCTTATCAAACTTGGATCGGCGGTTTTCCACCGGCGACCCAGTTCGCTTATTAATACCTAGCAGCGGTATTATCGAGATTAGGCTCCTCTCTAGACATGATGACTTTCAACCTATCCCCTTGCTCCCGTATGTTTGAACCGGCTAGGCGGGCAAGCCATGACCGATGAATTATCCTGGAAGGCTGTTCCTGCCAGATCGAACCGCAAGGGCATCATTCTTGCAGGTGGCAGCGGCACGCGGCTGTGGCCACTCACGCGCGGTGTCTCAAAGCAACTGATGCCGGTATATGACAAGCCGATGATCTACTATCCGCTCAGCGTGCTGATGCTGGCGGGAATCCGCGAGGTGCTGATCATAACCACGCCGGGTGATGCTGCCGCGTTCGAAGCGCTTTTGGGCGATGGTTCGGACTGGGGCATGGAACTGCGCTACGCCGTACAACCCAATCCGGATGGCTTGGCACAGGCGTTCCATATCGGGGCGGATTTCGTTCGCGGGGGACCCAGCGCCCTCGTCCTCGGCGACAACATCTTCTACGGCCACGGACTGGCGGAACTGCTGAATAGCGCCAATCGCCGTGATGCAGGAGCGAGCGTATTTGGCTACTATGTCAGTAACCCGGAAGCATACGGGGTGGCTGAATTCGATAGCGACGGGCAGGTCGTTTCGCTTGAAGAGAAGCCAAGCGATCCAAAATCGAACTACGCCGTAACGGGCCTCTATTTTTACGACGAGACGGTGGTGGATCGAGCCCGCGATCTCGAGCCGTCGGCACGTGGCGAGTTGGAAATCACCGACCTTAATCGCCTGTATCTGGACGATTCAGCACTGTCGGTCGAAATTATGGGGCGGGGTTTTGCGTGGCTCGACACGGGAACGCACGCCTCTCTGCTCGATGCCGGAACCTATGTCCGGATCACCGAGGAGCGCCAGGGGCTCAAGATTTGTTGTCCCGAAGAGATAGCATGGCGCAACGGGTTTATCGATTCGGAGCAGTTGGCCCGGATCGCCGAGCCCCTGCGCAAATCAGGATACGGAGATTATCTCCTGAACCTTATGCGTTGAGGCGCGTGGTCCAGCGGGTTGGCGCTGGTTTTGCCAATCAAATCGGCTTGATCGACAATCCCTGACGGTACTGCATGACGATATTCGCGCGTACCGGCGAGCTCCCGACAGTGACCGCCGCCTCCGAAAACTTGGGCTTCAGATCCAGCAGGGAGAGTTTGGGATTGCCGGTGAAGCCGCCGCCGTCGTTCCAGTCCGATTTGCCGTTATTGTTGGCATCGTGGCGGACGGCCACGGCATAACGACCGGGCTTGTCGATGGGGAAGCAGAAGCGCATGGTTCCGGGGCTGGAGCGTCGCTCCTCGATCCGCATTGCCCATTCGCCCTTGTCCAGGAAATCATTTGCATCAGGGCCGTAAAGCTGGGCGCGCACGGTCCCTGTATTGTTCTTGAAACCGCTCACCGTCACGGTGATGGAGGGCGCTCCCGCCGTGCACTGGCGGTTGGGGGTGCGTGTTTCCGACAGCGCCGGACTGGCCGTGGTGAGAAGGGCGGCAACCGCTGCGAGCGCGCCGGCTCCGTAAAACTTGTAACGCATGGTCGTAGATCACCTGTTGCTTCAGAAAGTTTGTTTTGCGTTCGGGTTATAGCAAATCGGCATGCATCCAGCATGAATGCGGGGTGGGAGCGACCGATCTGCAGACTTGCGCTTTTCACTCGGTTTGACCAACCGCTGTTGCATGAACGGCGAGATTCTGTTCCTCTTCAACCATGATGCGCCGCATCAGGTGGCGCATATCGCGGGAATTGCGAAAGCGGCGCGTGAACTGGATCGCACCGCCCCGATTACGTGTGCCTGCAGCACGCCCGCTATCCGGGCGCAGGTGCGTGCGGCGCTCGGGGAAGGGGTGAGCGACAAGGTCGAGTGGTTCGATTTCGCGCTCCCCGCTTGGCGAGAGGCGGCACTGGCGGTTCCCAACCTGATCGCCCCGGTCCGCAGGCTTCGAAGGCTCGATTATCACGCGGCGCGCCTGAATGCCGCTGCCGTGGTCGTCAGCGCGGAGCGAACCTGCCTGCGAGCGCGCGCTCCAAGGAGCGGCACCCGCTTCGTCTACGTCCCGCATGGGGCCGGCGATCGCGCCGTGGCGTATCATCCGGACAAGGGCGGGTTCGATCTTATCCTCGTCAGCGGAGAGAAGACCGCGCGCGAGATGGTGTCGCGTGGCGTGGCCGCGGAGGAGCGAGTACGCGTCGTAGGTTACCCCAAATTCGATACGATCGACCTCTCACGCCGCGAGCGCTTCTTCGTGAACGAGCGACCGGTCTTCGTCTACAATCCCCATTTCGACCCCTTCCTGTCGAGCTGGTACAGCGAGGGGCCCGCGCTGCTGGACTGGTTCGCGGATGGGGACGGGCAGGCCTTCAATCTCATCTTCGCGCCGCACATCATGCTGTTCAGGAAGAAGCTGCACATATCGCTCGAATATCGCACCGCACGGCTGCGACCGGATATCGAGAAGCGATGGCGCGAAGCGGAAAATATCCTGATCGACACCGGGGGGCGCCGGCTCGTCGATATGAGCTACACGCTCGGTGCGGATGCCTATATCGGCGATGTCTCCAGCCAGGTTTACGAGTTTCTGATACGCCCCGACCGGTGTTTTTTCTCGACACCTTTTCGCACGATCCTCGCTCGAGGGAACACGCCTATCCTGCGTGGAGGTGCGGCGATGTCGCGAAGTCGGCGGAAGAACTTTCGCGCCTTCTTCCCTTCTATGACGAGCGGCTCGCGCCTTATCGCAAGGAGCAGGAGGCGATCTTCTCCGATACGGTGTCGCACGACCCATCGAAAACCGCCTCGCAACGCGCGGCGACCGAAATTCTGAGAGCCGCCGCCCAGTGACCAGCGAGACGACTATCCAGACTTCGGCCCGGGACCGGTTGCGGGCGGTCTTCGGCAATCTCGGCTGGTTGTTGGCCAGCAACGCGGTCATGGCGGTCCTGTCGCTCGTCTATTTGGGAATAGCGACCCGAACCTTGGGCCTGGCGGATTTCGGCCGGTTCGCGCTGATCACGGGGGCAGCACAGACGGTCTCCATCCTGGTGAGCTTCGAGACGTGGAAGATCATCGTGAATTACGGCGTTCACCACGAGGCAAACGGCAAGCATGAGGCCACTGCCCAGTTGCTGAAGGCGGCGACCGTGGTGGAGTTCGTCAGCGGGATCACGGGTATCGCCGCGATCCTGCTGTTGTTCGCACTTTGGCCCCGACCCTTTGGACTTGCCCCCGATGTCGCGCCTTACGCGCTCGGCTATGCCATAGTTCAGCTTGCCACGCTGCGTCAGACCCCGATCGGCATCCTGCGCTTGCGCGACCGTTTCAACCTTGCTGCGCTCGCCGATAGCGTTCAACCACTGGTCCGGCTGATAGGTGCGCTGGCGGCGCTGGCATTCGCACCTTCGCTCTTGGGCTTTCTGTGCGCCTGGGCAGCGGCGGAGGCTCTCACCTTTCTTGCCTATTGGATCCTGGTCGCGCGGACCGAGGACCTGCGCACCCTGCTCAAGGCACCGCTTAGCGTGGAGCAGGTGCGGAGACGCAATCCCGGCATCATTGGCTTTCTGTTCAGTACGAACCTCCAGGCATCGCTCGGGCTCGCGTCGCGCCAGGCACCGGTGCTCTTTGTCGGGGGCTACGCCGGCCCGGCCGCGGCGGGGGCTTTTCGACTGGCGCTGCAGCTTGCCAATGCGCTGTCGAAGATTTCCATCCTGCTTACCCGCGCCGCGTTCCCGGAAATCGTCCGCTCGATAAGGGCCGCCTCGCGCGAAGCCTTCAAGCGAGGGATCTTGCGAATTGTCGCTGCATGCCTCTGCGCGGCTGCGGTGGTGATGATCTTCGTCGCCCTTCTAGGGCGGGAGTTGTTGGAATTGGTAGGAGGCAAGGCCTTCGGCACGGGATACATCTATCTCCTGTGGCTGGCGGGAGCCGGCGCGATCGAACTCGCCGCGACGAGCTTCGAACCGATCCTTCTCTCGGTACAACGCGCGGTAACGGCCACACTCGCGCGAGGCTCGGCAGTGGTCATCCAGTTCGCGGCGATGTTCACGCTCATGCCAACGATGGGCGCTTTGGGGGCGAGCGTCAGCGTGTTCGCCGGCTCGATGATCGCCGGAATGCTGCTTGGTCTCGCATTGTACCGATATGCCGGTCGGCACCAGCTGGCCGAGGCAGCGGTCTAGGGTTCCAGGAGCTGGCGGACGAGGGCCAGGTCCTCGGGTTTGTCCACATCCACCGCCGCAAGCCCGTGCGGGCACGCCACCGCTTCGGCTCTTAGCCCGGCGCGCTCGCCCAGATGCGCCATTGCGTCGAACAGGGCGAGGCGCCCCAAGAAGTAGCGAAACAGAAGGCCAGGCCCCAACCGCCGTACGATACGCCAGGGGCGCTTGCGGTCACGTTCCACTTCCTGCCAGAGCGAGAAGGCGGCAACCGATCGTTCGCTGGCGAAATGAAACAGGTTGCACCCCGACCAATCGCCGTCAGCAAACCGGAGATAGGTCCGACGGGTCTGGGGCACCGCTGCTTCCACCGCCTGACGCCGGGCGAGAAGGACGGAAACGTCGGCTGTGGGGTCGATCGCAGCGCGAAAATCGGAAATCCATTCCGGCCGCAGAAGGGCGTGATCGGCGGTGGTTAGAAGCATCGGAGCGCCCAGCAGTGCGAACCCGCGAGCGGCACTCTCGCTAGGTCCCGGGGCCGCTGGTATGGTTTCGCATTCCAGATTTCGGGCTAAGGTCATCACGGCTTCGTTGGAAGCGACGACCGCTATCCGGATCGCCCCCGCCTCCCGCAAGGCATCGACCACGCGGGCAAGCATCGGACGGCCGGCGACATCGGCCAGCGCTTTCGCCGTCACGCCGGCCACTTGCGCAACCGGATCGCTTTCGCCGCGATCCCCAGCGAGGACGAGAGCCGCAAATCCCGTCACGAGCGTTTGCGACGCCACAACTGAAAGAGAACCCCAGGAGCCGCCAACACCGGATGGCGCTCTCGCCATGGCGTGGCGGCAATCCGCACGCCGGAATGCCGCTCGATCTTCCACAGGGCATAGCGAGTCGCACCTTCGAAGGTGAAGGCGGCCCGAAACAGCCGTATAATATTGAGCGGCTTGCCCAGTTTTTTACGCGTTCGCCATCGACGCAACCAGTGCCGCCGCATGGTGTCGCTCATTTCGGGTTCCAACTCCGCATCCTCTTCGGGCGGAACCACGTCGATCAGGCCGAGGCGCTGCCACGCGAGGGGTAGCATGCGAGCGAAATGATGCGGTTCGTTTGCGACTACGATATGGGCCCGCGACTTTGTCTCGACGCGGAATTCGGCACCATAGGTCTCTTGGAAAAGGCTCAGCCAGTAGGTGGAACTGGTCCCTGTGCGAGGCCCCAGTGCGGCCGCGAAGCGGCTGGCGGTGAGGATGCTGTCGGCGATTGCGACGCGAACCCGATTCGCGACCGCATCATCGCGGGTGAAGGGAAGGCGGGCGGGTTGGCAGAACCGGGTCCAGATCGTGGTGTCCGTACTCGCCCCCGTCGCAGCGCGCGCGAATTCCGCGAGAGTAAGGCGGGCGACCTTTGCGCGGATGCACTCTCCCGCGATTGGGAATTCGTGGTAGCTGACGATGGGCCAGCGCCAAGACGCTCGACGACCAGTCTGATCGTCGATCAGCGCATAAAAATCGGCTACGCCCTCGCGATCTCCGGTACGCAGGGATGAGCCGTAGAAGAGCACGGCGTCGGCTCCGCATTCATCCGCCACTCGCATTGCCGCCTGCTGAAAAACGGGGGCGACAGGAGTGTAGAGCATCTCGTCGACGGCGTCGGTCAGCACGGCTCCGGCACCACGAACGTTATCGGTTCGCTCTTGCTGAGTGTAATCGTGCCGCCCGGGAATTGCTCGCCATCCAGCACGAAGCTCTTTCCGATCCGCATGGTGAGCCGGTCGACATCGCGGCGGCGATAGCCGTTTTCCTCCAATCCGGTGCGCTCCGCACCTCGCAGGACCGGGAACACATGGCGATGCAATGCTTTGGGCGGCGCATCGATCAGCAGGAACTTCATACCGTCCCGCTTGCGTCCGAACGGCTTCAGCCCCAACGGCATCCGTCGCAGCGTAGAGCCGAAAATCATGTAGAAGCGCCGGCCCCGACTGCCCTCCCCATCTCCCGAAAGCCAAACCATGTCACCACGGCGCCAACTGTTCAAATCGCGCCCGACCATGGTCTTGAACAGACCGATGACGAGAGTAAAAAATACCGCGAGGCTGTTGAATATCCCACGCTTGTGAACACGCTGTGCCAGCATGGTCGCGCGTCCGAATACACCTAGGCCAAAGATGAAACCCATCTGGCTGGGGCGGTGACCGTCGGTCCAATGAACTTCGATGCCCGAGCGAGTCTTTGTCCGATTTTCCTGATGAGCGCGGACGGCATCGCCAACCTGCCAGCCGCGCGGTATGCCCAGATCGAAGGCGAGGGCATTGGTCTTGCCCGACGGGATCACCCCGATCTGTGGCAGGTTTTGTCCAAATACGTCGCGGGCAACGCTCAGCACGTCGCGTACCGTTCCGTCGCCGCCGTCGATCACGAGCATGTCGATGGCGTCGGCCTTGAACTCGCGCATATAGCGATACAGTTCCGGACGCGAACTCGGCTCGTGCTTGTAGATGACCGCTTCGGGTAGGCCGGTCGGGCGTAACCCTCCCTTGTTACGATGGCTGCGGGGATTGCCGATCACGCCGACGCGCGCCAACGGACGCGCGGCAGTCTCGCCCGCATCGTGCTCCGGTTTCACCAATGCAAGGGAACCGGTCTTTCGATCGGAAATGGCGGTGATGTCGAAACTCCGAAGTCGCTGTCGAGGCGCCTATATCGAACCTGAGCGCGCGCTATGCAATACCGCGGCGGTACGTCACACCTTGGCCTTCCGACACGTCATCACCGGGCAGCAACCGGCGTTTGGCAAAGAAAATGGTCGGGGAGAGAGGATTCCCGACCATTTATCGAGTCGAACTAACTCATTGAAAATGTGCAGCTAAACAAAACTTATTTGATCTAGGTCGCACACCGATGGGAACAACGCAAGGTGCAAAGCGCAGCGGCTGATTAGGATGAGATAGCGCGCTTCGAACAGAATGCCTTTCGTCAGCAATCGCTTTTGGGCCGGCAGCAGACCGTCTGATTCTAGTTGTATATTGAGAGAAGCAGACATTCGCATGCCTATCGGGGACGACAGCCTTATGCTGTGTCGCCGCCAATCACGTCGAGCCTATCAGTTCATCAAATCCAGCAACGCATCGGCGGCCCTGGAGCGATAACGCTCTTTGTGCCGCAGCCCAAAGAAGGGGCGCAATGCGATCTCGAAGGCGGCGTCGTGGATTGTGTCGGCGGCGATCAGCGGCCCAGCGACTAAGGTGGACAGCGCGGTTACGCCAGCGCCGGTTGCGGCAGCGGACAGCAATGCCTCATTGGATGGCAGCGTCAGGACCACATTCAATTCATCGAGCTTCACTCCTTGATCCTGCAAGGCCGCAACCAGCGCGGCGCGTGTGCCGGATCCTTCCTCGCGCATCAGCCAGGGTAGCGCGCGCAAGGTATCGGCATCGGGATCGTCCGGCGGATCAGTGCCGATCAGCGCGAGCCGATCTTCGCCGACCTGCCAACGCGCGAGAGCCGGGTCGTCGAGCGGGCTTTCGATGAAGCCCAGTTCTGCCGAACCGTTCTTCACCCGATCGGCAGCTTGAACGCTGTTGCCGATGGCGAGTTCGATCGTGATGCCGGGATAGCGCGCTTTGAACCGCGCGAGGATCGGCGGAAGCCAGTAACCCGCGATCGTCTGGCTGGCGACGATCGACAGACGGCCGCGCTCCAGCCCCGCCGCATCGTCCAGCATACGCCGCGCCTCGTCCGCACGAGCGAGCACGTCGCGCGCTTCGGCGAGGAAGGCGCGGCCCGTTTCCGTCAGTTCGATCCCGCGCCCGACGCGGTGGAACAGACGCACGCCGTGTCGCTCCTCCAGTGTCGAGACGGTAGCGCTGACCGCGGATTGCGTGAGGTTCAGCGCCTTCGCCGCGCGAGTGACGTGTTCGCGCTCGGCCACGGCGACGAAGATGCGAAGCTGATCGAGGGTCATTCGCTGATCTATAAGCGTAAGCGAACGGAATGATAAGGACATTGCGTTGGAATCGAACGGTTAGTGACCGCATCTTTCTTAGATGACCAGCCCCCGAAAGAACCAGCCTATGCCGAGTGGCCCCGCCGCCGTGGCCACCAAACCCCGCAACAGCTTCGCCCACGCTCCGTCGAAGGCCCTGCACCACCCGCGCCGCGTTCTACCGGGCTTCCTCCTGTGCTGCATGGTGACCGCGCTCGCCTACGCTGGCGCGAGCCTCGAAGCCGATCTGTTCGGCAAGGCGTGGATCGAGGCACTGGTGCTGGCGATCCTGATCGGCACCGCGATCCGCACCGCCTGGACGCCGCATGCCCGCTGGTTGCCGGGGATAGACTTCAGCGCGCATCTGCTGCTGGAGGTAGCGGTGGTGCTGCTGGGCGCATCTGTCAGCGCTGCAACCATCCTGGCGGTCAGCCCCGGTATGCTGGGCGCGGTCGTGGTGGTGGTGACGCTGGTAATCCCGGCGAGCTTCCTCATCGGCCGCGCACTCGGCCTGCCCAAGCGAATGGCGATACTGGTCGCCTGCGGCAACTCGATCTGCGGCAACAGCGCGATCGCCGCCGTCGCACCAGTGATCGATGCCGATAGCGACGATGTCGCCGCCGCCATCGCGTTTACCGCCGTTCTCGGCGTGGTGGTGGTGCTCAGCCTGCCGCTGCTGGGCTTCGCCATTGGGCTGACCGATCTGCAATATGGCGCGCTGTCGGGCCTCACCGTCTATGCGGTGCCGCAGGTGATCGCCGCCGCTGCGCCATTCGGGGCGACCGCGATTAAGATCGGCACGCTGGTGAAGCTGGTGCGGGTGCTGATGCTCGGCCCGGTCTGCGTGGTCCTCGCCATGCTGGCGCCGCGCCTGCGCGAAGCGGACGAGGGCGCGTGCGATGGCGATGGCGTCCGCGCCAAGCCTGCCCGTCCGCCGCTGCACAGGCTGGTGCCGTGGTTCATCGTCGGCTTCATCGCGCTGGCCGCCGCGCGCTCCTTCGAACTGATCCCGGAAGCCTTTCTGGCCCCGATGGCGACGGCGGCCACTCTGCTGACAGTAATCTCGATGGCCGCACTCGGCCTCGGCGTCGACGTGCGCACCGTCGCCAAGGCGGGCGGTCCGGTCACTGCCGCCGTGGTGCTCTCGCTCGTCACGCTCGGAGCCGTCGCGCTCGCCGCGATCTTTTCCGTCGGGCTTTGATAAAGTCGGCGACGCGGCGAAGCGGGATGCGCGAGCACTGCTACCGCGGCAGAGAATGGGCCGTAAGCGGTCGGTCCGCTTGCGGGTGCCGCGAGAGCGAAAGCGGCCTGTCGGCTGACGGCCCCGTTTCTGCCATGTCATGCCATGCCATGCCCCTACCGCCTCGCCATGACACACGGCACCTCCTCGATCTGTGTGGTCCACGCTGGCGATTTCATATCGGCCCGCGTTGTCCAGCTACGCCTGAACCCCTGCACGCCGGGCACGACCGAGAACTTCCCGTAGCGATGGTTGAGTGCGTCGAGCGCGCCCATGAGCCGCTCGCGCCGCTCGATTCCATCGGCGCACTCGAATAACGTTCGCTGCCGCAGCTCGGCCCGCTCGAGATGTTCAAGCATGATCCCCGCCTTGGTGAACGCGAACCCATGGCGCCAGGCCGCCTCAACTCCGCGGCGGGCTGCCGCGATTAGCACGAACCCGTCAGCACTCATCGGATGCAGCGCCAGCGTGCGGCTGGCGCTGTATTGCGGCCGGTCGGGGCGATGCCGGTTGGTGTGGAAGAACACGGTCAGACGCCCGGCGACCAACCCGTGCTGGCGCAGCTTCTCGCCTGCCCGCATGGCGTATTGGGCGATCGCGCCCATCAGCACCTCGAGCTTGGTAACCGGCGTGCCGAACGAGCGTGTCACAGCCATGCCTTTGCGCTGCGGCTCTATCACCTCGACCGCTTGCGCAGGCACTCCGTTGAGCTCGGCCACCAACCGTTCCAGCACCACCGTGCCGAGGCCGCGGGCCTGCCGCAGCTGCAGGTCGCGCAGCTGGCCTGCGGTGTGGATGCCGAGCGCGGCGAGCTTGCCCGCGGTCGCTCGGCCCACGCCCCAGACATCGCCAACCGGGAACCGGTCCATCACCCAGCGGGCAATATCGGCATCGCGCATGTCGGCGATCCCGCCGAAAATCGGGTTCTTCTTCGCCGCAGCGTTGCCCAGCTTCGCCAGTGTCTTGGTCGGACCAATGCCGACACAGGTCGGGATCGTCGTCCACTGCTCGACCCGCTCGCGCAGCGCCTGGCAGTGCGCGACCAGATCGCGGTCCTCGAACCCGGCAAGGTCGAGGAAGTTCTCGTCGATCGAGTAGATCTCGACATCGCGCGCGAACGGCTCGATCGCGGCGAGGATGCGCCGCTGCATGTCACCATAGAGCGCGTAATTGCTCGAACGCACCGCGATCCCATGCGCCTTGACCTTGTCGCGGATCAGGTGGATCGGATCGCCCATGCGGATACCGAGCGCCTTCGCTTCGGCCGACCGGGCGATGGCGCAGCCGTCATTGTTCGACAGCACGATCGCGGGAACGCCGCGCAAGCTCGGATCGAATGCGCGCTCGCAGCTGACGTAGAAGTTGTTCGCGTCCTGCAGCGCGATCGCGCCGGTCACGGATATTTGCGGGCAAGGCCCACCACCACACCCCAGATCTCGACATACTCGTCAACCAGTGTGTGCGGATAGCCGTCGGCTTCGGGGACGAGCCAGAGCCGGCCATCCATCTTCCTGAGACGCTTCAAGGTCCGCTCGCCGTGGACGAGCGCGACCACGATCCGGCCGGGCGACGGTCGTTCGGCGCGGCTGACCACGATCAGATCGCCGTCGGCGATACCGGCACCTTCCATCGAATGCCCATCGACCCGCATGATGTAGGACGCCGCAGGCTTGTCGATCAGCCACGCGCCCAGGTCGATCGGCTCCTCCATGTCGTCCTGGGCAGGCGAAGGAAACCCGGCAGGCGTGCTGACAAGCAGCAGCGGTATTTCGCGCGGGACCGCGGTCCAGTCGAGCTGCGTCAGGCGAAGCGCGGTCACGGTCGTTCGTGTTCAGTCGAACGCGAACGCGCGCTGTTCGCGCTGTGTCGATCCTTCGCTAGGCAGCTCGCGTTCGAGAACCGCCAGCAGGCCTTTGGTCGCGTCGCGCAGCTCCACGAGGCGCGCGAAACCGTTCCTGTCGAGGTCGGACGAGCGGCAGCGGTCGAAGGCGATTTGAGCTTCGCGGATAGCGGCGCTCCGCTCGCGTTCGTGCAGTTCGGTTGGGGTGGTTGATTCGCTCGCCATGACGGAACATTATGAGAACAGATAATCGCTGGCAAGGTAGCAACTGCTGGACAAGGGATGTCAGGGAACAGCCAGCGGACCTGCTCACCGATTGTTAGCGCTATTGCCCTACATCCCTCCCATGCGCTGGATCCTCGCTCTCTCGCTCGCGATCGTATCGGTCCCGGCGTTTGCCCAGATCATCATGTCGGGCCCTGCCACCGCGGTCGATGGCGATACGCTGCACATGACCGGCGAGCGCATCCGTCTGTTCGGCATCGACGCGCCTGAGGCGGACCAGACCTGCCAGCGTGGCGGCGCGGTCTGGCGCTGCGGCGAGGATGCCAGCCGGATGATGGCGGCGCTCGTTGCCGGAAAGCCGGTCGAGTGCACCCAGCGCGACCGGGATGATTACGGCCGGATGGTTGCGGTTTGCCGGGCCGGGCGAACGGATGTCGCGCAAGCGATGATCGACGCCGGGATGGCTGTTGCCCTTCCGCACTTTACCACCGACTATGTCGATGCCGAGGCGGCGGCGAAAGCGCGCGGTGTGGGGCTGTGGGGGTCGGCCTTCGAGATGCCAGGCGCCTACCGCGCAGCGCATCCGCAGCAATATGCCAAGCCCGCCTCGCAGGCTCAGCCGTCTCAGGCGAGCACCGCCACACGCCAGCCTGTTCGTCGCGATGTCTATTACCGCAATTGCGCAGCGGCCCGTGCCGCTGGCGCGGCGCCGCTCTATCGCGGCCAGCCGGGCTACCGTAGCGGCATGGACGGCGACGGCGACGGGATAGCTTGCGAGCCTTACCGGGGCCATTAGCGCTCGCAGAGGTCCTCATCGGGTGATGGCCAGCGGCACCTAGCGGTGGCATATCGCCGCAATGTGCAACCTCTACCGCATGCGTTCGAGCGTCGACGAGATGCGCCAGGTGTTCGGCGCGTTCCAAGGCGACCGCGCCAACCTCAAACCGCGCGACGAGATCTACCCCGACCAATCGGCTCCGGTCCTGCGCATGGTCGACGGCACGCTGACATTGGACGAGATCGAATGGGGCGTGCCACCGCCTGCGAGCGGATCGCGTCCCGTCACCAATGTCCGCAACCTGTCGAGCCCATTCTGGCGTCCGATGTTGTCGAACCCCGACCAGCGCTGCCTCGTGCCCTGGACGCAGTTCTGCGAATGGACCGGCGAGAAGGGCACAAAGCGCAAGGTCTGGTTCGAACGGACCGACACGCCCGTATCGGCGTTTGCTGGGCTATGGCGCCAGACGAGCGACGGGCCGCACATGGCGTTCCTGACGACGCAGGCGAACGAAACCGTCGGCGCGATCCACCCCAAGGCGATGCCGGTGCTGCTCGAGACCGATACACACGAGGCATGGCTCACTGGCGATTACGATGCCGCCACCGCGCTCGCCCGACCATTCGATGACGAACGGATGATGATCATGTCATGATAGAACGATGGTGATGACGGAACTTGGGCCGTAAGCCGCCAGTCCGCGCTTGGGCCTGAAAGTGAGGAAAGCCGCCGTTCGGCTAACGACCCCATTGCGGCGGTTGGATCGCATTCCTATGCTTTGATCGATGCAGCAAATGACAAGACCCAACTACCTAAAAGCAACGCTAGCTTCTATGGCAGCATCAGCGATTTTGATCGCTGCTCCGTTTGCCGTTCCGTTCATACCTCTTTGGCCCTTCATCATTTTGAATTGGTTGCTTTTCATGTCCGTAGGCTATTTCGTATTCTTTCGGCCATGTCGCTTGAAAGCTTTTGTCGAGCAACCGGATCGGCGCAAATTGATTGCTTTTAATTTCGCCTTTCTGACCTTTACGATCGCCGGATGGGTGGCGATCTTAAATGCGGAGCGAATTGTCTAGGCAGTCGCCCTTTGGCGGCTAACCACCCCAATTGCAGACGCTCGCGCCGTTCGGTGGCCACTTCATAAGCGGACTGGCAGGTTCGACCCTTTTCAAACCCAAAACCGGACCAGCCACTAGCGACCCCATTGCGGACGTCGATGCCAAGCGTCATTGTTCGAGCATGAGCGCTGCTCGAACACTCTCAGCTTTCATGGTCGCAGTCGGCACGACGGCTTTTCTTTTAGGTGGTTGCGCCAATGCTGAGGAGCAAGTCGCAGGTCATCGGTATGACGTATCCTCTGCCTACCTGGTCCCCAAGAGTGATTACCCGTTCTTTCTGCCCAAGTCGCAAGACGAAGGATTCATTTTCACCCTCAACCCTGAAGCGGAACTACGCCAACAAAGGAGCGTGCTTGTCCAAAGCCGGGTGGATGTCTGCGAGCGAGCGAATGGAAGCGGATACGTTTCTCGAACGGTTTGTGGCCCGCAGACGGTTGAATGGCAGGGCCACGGCTGGCGTAGGACGGGCGACGATACGTGGTGGACCTACAGTCCGGATACTCCCGCCGCTGTGGATGCGCCCTTTGTGAGTTGCCACAAAATGGAGATTGAAGGACATCCCGGCCTATGCAAGGCATCCCTTCCTAGTGGCGATTTATTGCTCACCATCAGCCTAAACGATGATGAACTTCCTAAACTAAGAGAGAACTTCCAGCGAGCAGTCTCGTTGTTAAGAGATTGGGAAGTTTAACATCGTCCGCTTACCCTCCCAATCTCCGACATCTCGGGGCCGCCCAGAATGCCCCTGAAGCGGACGTGGCTGAAGCCTGACGGCTATGTCCGCTTTCGGGAGCCGTGGGCGGTTAGGTTAATGACCGATATGGGGCGCAAAGCTGCCATAGGTCGGAGCTTTCGTTAGATCGCCTAACACGTTTCCCGAAGCCGTATTTCCCACTAGTTCAGACGTCGCGCTTTTTTCGCTTGTGCCCTAGCCGTCACCATTTCGTTCGCGGTGGTCGGATCGCATTGAACTCGCTTCGCAAACGCCTCAGGTCTTTGAGCGAACCGACGACTAGGTCCGCCGGGCTAGGTCCTTCAAAGGCGTCGATCGGCCGTGCCAGAACTTTGCGGATCGCGTCGCTCGTGACAGACTTCCGTTCAATCCTAATCAACGCGTTGGCTAGCCATACGAGACCCTCGTGATGTTTGTCGTCGAGCGCTTTGGGCGGCATGCTGCAGGCAACCACCACTTCGGCCTCGGTGTCTCACAGTTACAGACCATCCGCGAGGATCCGCGGATCGATCCGATAGGGCGGAACGAAACGACCAACGAGATCGAGAAGCCGTTGTGCTTCGCAATCGCCGATCATAATATGGCCCGCTCCCCGACGAGATCACGGTCCAGAGTTTCGACCCAGTGACCTGCTCGACTGAAGCCACTCCGCATCTCGGCTTGTGTGTAGAACGGCGGGCTGGATTGCCAGCGGCGGGCATCTGCCAACCGGAAGGCGCGGGCATTTGGGCCGCAGCTCGTCACGAACCATGGCTCATCCACAATCGACATCCAGAGGCGGAGCGGCGCGGTCCATCCCGTTCGTTTAACGCTCCACGTGGCGCGCATAAACGCGGGCATAGTTCCGGCTGGCCAGGAAACCAGCAATAGGTCGCATCGCGCTTCGCGAATTAGCGGTTGCGACCATCGCCGCGCGAACGGCAGGTCGGCACTTGTCGGAAGGAGTATGAGGTCTGGCTCCGGCAAGTGCATCGATTGGTGGAATGCGGGAAAGAGGACGGAGAGATTGGTTTGGAGCGGCAGCTGAGCCGCCTCGCAAAGTGTTTCGGCAAGGATCCGGGCGCGCGCGTCGGCGGCGCCCTTGCGGGTGGCGTTGAACATGATTTTCCTTCGGGGGTGGGTGACCAGCGCCATGATGCGCCGACCGCAAGGAACTAGACAGCTAGCGCGTTCAGAAGAGTGTCCACGACCACGTCGCGGCCGGCATCGCTCGAGAGCTGCGTGACATAGGAACCGAAGCCGCTCCAGGCCGTCAGTCGGCGCGGTCCCGGAATCACTAGGTGGCAGTGCGGAGCGTTCGCGTTGGCCGCCTTTGCCGGCACATGCTGGACGATTAGGACCGCCACCTCGAAGCGATCGACGAGGTCGCGCGCGACCTGCCGCGCGACCTCGAATTGTGCGTGGAGGCGATCGGGAGCGCACGTCAGCGTGACATACGTTGCGAGTCCTTTGGGATCGTTCGGCAGCTCCGCTTCGGCCCTTACGATCAGCGTTTCAGGATCGCACAGCGCGTCGTCTGCATGAGCTGGTAACAGCACTTCAACGCGATGCGCGGTCGGAATCCATCCGGGCGTTCCGTCGGGTCTCAATTTGGCTTGCGCGAACGCGGTCAGCGAGTTGTCATGATCACGATGGCGAGCTCTGAGATTGCCATGCATAACGCGCCATCCAGGCACAGCTTCGGCGCCCGGCGCATCGGCGCGCAAGATCAACCAGCTGTGCGGATTGGACGCCGACCAAGCGATGTTGGGATTGACGGTGACGGGCTTCTTCCGGGCCATCAGACACGCTCCTCGCGGCGCATATCGATTGCTATCGGCGACTGTGCTCGGAGAAGCCCGGACAGCATTTGGCCCGGCGTCGAGAAAGGCTGGCCGAGCACGATTTCGCAGCCGCTCTCGGCGACGCGGATCGCGTGCCGACCGCGCTCTCTAACGAGCGACAAGACCCCGCCTTGCGCCCACGGTTCGAGAGCCATGAGGGTTAGAGTGTCGCACGGATGCGAAGCCAAAATCGCGTCACAACAGATGCCGATCGAAGAATTACCGAGTGCAACTTCACGCAGCACCAGAAGGTCGAGGGAGTAATCTTCCGCGATCGCTACGAGGCTCGCCATCGGCACGCATTGAGCAGCATCCGGATCGATCAACGCGGTCGCTCGATCCAGCGCGAACACCACCTTCAATCCGATGGGTTCGAGGGTGACTTCGCGGGCTGTATCGCGGGCGTCGAGGGCAGCAAGAAGACGGTCCATGACGATGACGGCCGCTCTGCTTGGCGTGGTATTCTGAAAGAACATCTGGGCTTCCTTTTTTGAGAGCCGCAGCCGGTTGGCAGCGGCAAGCCCAGAGGAATTTTCCTTATCCTTTCCGGGCTCATTCAGCCCACTTCATCCTCACTTATCTCACTTCCTCGCGCGCGCATGCGCTGGCCTTCCGGAGTGAGGACTTGTCCACACAGAGGACCTGAGGCGGGACGACCGCCGAACCATGGATAAAACGGGAGAAGAGAATAAGCACAGCGCGACTTCCGAACGGCGATCCGCCCGAGGTAGCCGAGGATTCGACCGATCCGATTTGTCCAGGAGCATGCAAAAGTGGGTTCCCCACTTTTGCGGTATTGCGCCTACCAAACTTCCGTGGACCTTTCGGATTGCTTGTCCACGGTCTTTTTCCGCCTCTTTCGGAGGGAGAACGAACTTGTCCACGCTTTCGGGGTGTCGCATGCTGACGCCAATTGTGTGGACACTTCGGAAAAGCGCGCTGTGCGCGTGGCGTTCTCAACGTGGATTAAGGGGGTGCCTGTAATTTTGCGTGCGCGAGCTTTTGTCCACGCTGTTGTGCGCGCTCTCAGATGGCTGCCTTCGGACTTTTGAGTGACCCTTGTTGTTCGGCGAAGGGGAGGGAGGTGGTGCTGAAAAATTGATCGCAACGTGGTTTAAGCGTCGCCGCACTTCGTGCCCTTATCTACATGTGCGAAGCAAATCAGGTTACTGTTCAGATGGCACCTTTGCGCCCCAATTTCGGTCATTATCATGGTTCGCCTCGCGACATGAAAGCTGCCGTTTGCTCAACACGCCGCTGTGGCGATACTGCTTGGGCTCACAAAACGGCCCTGCCCACGCCAATGGACCTCCACAAGCGCTCATTGCGTATGGCTTTGTTATGCCGTTCCAAAGCCATTCCGTATTCGCTAGACGCGCATCGTATGACCCGAGCCGACTTCCAGCGCCTGATCGACGACAAGACCAAACCGATAGGGTCATTGGGGAGGCTCGAAAGCCTTGCAGTTCAGGCCGCTGCGATTCTTGGCGACATGACTCCGTCGAATGCTTCAGCATCGTTGACCATTTTCGCAGCCGATCATGGGATTGCCGCACAGCGCGTGTCCGCGTTCCCGCAGGAGGTTACCGGCCAAATGGTCGCCAACTTTCTAGCCGGCGGAGCCGCTGCAAATGTCATCGCGGCGCAATTCGACATACCGATGACCGTCGTTGACTGCGGAATCGCACATCCGCCGCGCCGACGCGATGCGCTTATCGATCTGTCATTAGGAGGGGGAACGGCCGACAGTTCTATAGGGCCTGCGATGTCGCCCGAGACGGCAAGGAAGGCGATTGCGCAAGGGCGACATTTCGCGTGCGGTATTGAAAGCAAGATCGTTTGTTTCGGCGAGATGGGCATCGCGAACACTTCCTCTGCGGCCCTACTTGCTCATAACCTAAGCGGCATTTCCGTGGCCGAACTTGTCGGGCGAGGGACGGGCCTCGACGATACCGGTCTCTCGCACAAGCAAGAGGTTCTCGAACGCGCAGCTGCGCGAACTGGAGCGCTTGCGCCGGTTGAAGCGCTGGCCGAGGTCGGCGGCTTCGAGATCGGCACGATGGCGGGTGCGATGGCTGGCGCCGGGACATCGAATAAACTTGTGGTGGTCGATGGCTTTATCGCGACCGCTGCCGCCGCGCTTGCGCGGGCGATCGAGCCAGACTGTGAACGGGCCTTTGTCTATGCGCATCGCTCGGCAGAACACGGCCATCGGGCGCTGCTCGACTGGCTCCAAGCCGAGCCACTGCTCGATTTCGATATGCGGCTGGGCGAAGGGACCGGCGCGTTGTTGGCCGTGCCGATCATCCGCGCCGCGCTCTCGCTTTTCGGCATGGCAAGTTTCTCGCAGGCCGGGGTGTCCGGCGCCTCCCCGATCTCATGAAGCGACCATTCGCCGCCGCTTTGGCCGCGTGGGTTTTCTTTACGCGAATTCCCTTACCTGCGGCGCAGCTGGACGAGCGCGATTTCGAGGCCGCGCCGGGCTTCTATCCGCTGGTCGGTGTGTTGATCGGCGCAATTGGCGCTGCTGCTTTCGCGCTCGGCTGGGCGATCGGCGGGGCCTACATCGCAGCGATCTTAAGCACTGCCGCTACCTTGCTGGCCACGGGTGCCTTTCACGAGGATGGCCTGGCGGACCTGTTCGACGGGCAAGGAGCGACAACGCCGGAGCGAATGATGGAGATCATGCGCGACAGCCGGCTCGGCACCTTCGGAGCCGCAGCGCTGTTCATAGTTCTGCTGCTCAAGATCGCGTCGCTGGCGCAACTCCCTTTCATGGTCGCACTCGCCGCTCTGCCCATGGCGCACGGAGCCTCGCGCCTGTCGGCGGTGATCGTGATCGCGACAAGTCGTTACGCACGGGCCGAGGGGATCGCCAAGCCGGTTGCGAAGGGGATCGGAGCAGCGCCGCTGGTGGTGGCGACGCTCACCGGGATCGCTGCGGCCGCAATCGGTGCGACCATTCTTGGGCCCGGCTCTGCACTATGCGGCTTGGCCGGCCTTGCGATAGGCCATGTTACGACGCGGCTGCTCTTCGAGCACAAGCTGGGCGGCTATACCGGCGACTGCCTCGGCGCGGTGCAGCAGATCAGCGAAGTCGGCTTCTATCTCGGCATGCTGGCATGGCTCTGACTTTGCTGCGTCACGGTGAGCCTGAGATCGCTAAGGGCACGTGCTACGGCCAGTCGGACGTGACCACCAGACCCTTAGACGACGGACGCTTCAGCGCTCTGATGAACGCATTGCCTGGAAGCTTCGCGCGGATCGACAGCAGCCCGTTGATCCGATGCACCGCGCTGGCTGAGCGGTTGGCCGTGTATTTCGACCTTCCGGTCCATGCCGACCCGAGGCTAATGGAAATCGATTTTGGGAACTGGGAAATGCTGCCGTGGAACGCCATTTCGCGCAGCGAAATCGATGCGTGGGCACAAGATGTCGAAGGTGCGCGACCCCATGGGGGGGAGAGTGTTGCACAGATGATCGAAAGAGTGCGAGCTTATCTGCGCGACGCGGCAGATTTTGGTGGTGACATCCTTGCCGTCACACATCTTGGTGTTGTCCGTTGCGTTGCCGCAGCTCTTGGCCGACCGAACCCATTTGAAATGGAACTCGGCTTCGGCCAGTCCCTCACCATTGAACCAAAAGAGGTCGTATGAGCGAGACCAACAGCAATACGCACAAGCAAAAGATGAAGGAGCTGCAGGCCGCGCAAGCGAAGCGGCGCCGGGAGCTCACGGATCCTGAGCGCGGCCTCGTGCTGGTCCAAACCGGTAATGGCAAGGGCAAGTCGAGCTCGGCCTTCGGAGTGATCGCCCGCGCGCTGGGTTGGGGACAGAAAGTCGCGGTGGTGCAATTCATCAAGGGAAAGTGGAAGACGGGCGAAAAGCAGTTTTTCGCGCGCTTTCCCGATCTCGTCGATTGGCACGTCATGGGCGATGGTTTCACATGGGACACACAAGACAAGGATCGCGATATCGAAGCCGCGGAGAAAGCTCTCTCCAAGGCCGGTGAACTCATCACAAGCGGTGACTACGCTCTAGTCGTGCTCGACGAAATTAACATTGCGCTGCGCTACGAATACCTGACGCCCGCAAAAGCGATCGAAGTGCTCGAAGGCCGGGGCGATACCCGGATCATCCTGACCGGGCGGGACGCGAAGCCCGAACTGATCGACTATGCCGACACTGTCACCGAAATGGCCGAAATCAAGCACGCCTATCATGCCGGGATCCGCGCGCAGCAGGGCATCGACTTCTAGCAAGCAAGGATTGACAGCAACGGACCAGGCGAGCATTGGCGCGAACAGACGGTGCTGCAGGTGCGAAATCGCCTGAAGCTAAGAGGGAAGCCGGTGCGATACCGGCGCTGTGCCCGCAACTGTGAGCCAGAAGTCCCGAACCAACATGTCACTGGCTAAACCCTTCACTGGGTGGCGCCGGGAAGACGGTTCGAAGACGTTGATCGGCAAGCCAGGAGACCTGCCGTCGCGTCGTTCGTCCGGGGCCGGGTCCAGCCCCTTGGGACAGGAAAGTTCTTTTCCGAAGTAACGACAGTCAGGCCGGTTTCCGGAGTCGCGGCTCGGTGCGAGCCGCGGCGGGCCATCTGTCGAGTTGACCATGCGGGCACCGGGGCCTCCGCGTGGGATGGCTTTGGATATGTCAATGAAATCCGCATTCTATTTGTCCGTCGCGGCATCGGCCGTGGCACTGTGTTCGACTGGAGCCTTTGCCCAGTCGGTCGATCTTCTTGAAGACGAGGAAGTGAACTCCGAAACGATCGTGGTCACGGCCAACCGCACCGAACGTGCGATCAGCCAAGTTGGCGAATCGGTTACAGTGGTCGAGGAAGAGGAGATCGTAAACCGCCAGCCGAGTGAAGTGCTCGACATCCTGCGCACAGTCCCGGGCGTCACCTTCAACCGCAATGGCGGCATCGGAACCAGCACAGGCGTCTCGATCCGTGGTGCCGAGAGCGACCAGACCGTCGTGCTGATCGACGGGGTCAAGCTCAACGACCCCTCTTCGACGGGTGGCGGCTTCAACTTCGGTCCTGCCCTGACAGGCAATATCGCACGGATCGAAGTGGTGCGTGGTTCGCAAAGCGTCCTTTACGGCAGCCAGGCTATCGGCGGCGTCGTGAACCTCATCACCCGCGAACCGACCGAGGAGTTCGGGGTGTTCGCTCGCGCGGAATATGGTGAGCGCGATACTGCGGAACTCGTCGGCAATGTGTCGGGAAGGTTTGGTCCCGTAGGCCTTAGTGTCGGCGGCAATTACTATCGCACCGATGGCATTTCGGCATTCAGCGAAGCGCGCGGCGGCACCGAGCCGGACGGCTTTGAAAGCCTGGGTGCCAACGCCAAGCTCGATATTGCGCTGGGTGAGAATTTCTCGATCGATCTGCGAGGTTTCTATGCCGACAGCGAGGTCGAGATCGACGGCTTCACCGCTACCGGCCTGGGGGACACCAACGAGGTTTCCTATCGAGAAGATTTGGTCGGCTATGCGGGCATCAACGCAGACTTTCTGGACGGGCGTTTTCGCAATCGACTGGGTATCGCCTACACCCGGATCGACCGCAGGAATTTCAGCTTCGATACGGATTCCGAGACCTTTGATGCCTTCGGCGAGAACGTGCGCTATGAATATCAGGGCGTGTTCGACGCAGCCGAGATTGCGACGCTGGTGTTCGGTGCCGAGCGTGAGGAATCGGAATATCGCAGTTCCAGTTTCGGCGCTCCTGCGACCGGCGACGACGTGTGGATCAATTCGGTCTACGGACAGCTGAACCTGACTCCGATCGAGGGGCTCTCGCTGACAGGCGGCGTTCGCTACGACGATCACGAAACCTACGGCAACAACACGACCTTCGCTGCCAGTGGTGCTTATTCGCCCAACGGCGGCGATACCGTGTTGCGCGGTAGTTTCGGCGAAGGTTTCAAGGCGCCCGCGTTGTTCCAACTGTTCAGCGATTTCGGGAATACCGCGCTAGAACCCGAGGAGTCCGAAAGCTGGGATATCGGCATCACGCACAGCTTCCTCGATCGCCGCGCCCAGATCGGCGTCACTTACTTCGAACGCGATGCCGAGAACCTCATCGCTTTCGTCGGCTGCACCGGCAATCCCATCCCAGCGTGCCAGGATCCCGCTAATCCCCGCCCTTCCGGAACATACGACAATATCGCGCTGGCCAGCGCTGACGGCTGGGAGTTTGGCCTTGCGCTTCGTCCGGTCGACGGCTTCGATGTCGCGCTGAACTACACCACGATCGATGCCCGCAACGACATCACCGGCAATCGCCTGCCGCGCCGCGCCGAAGACACGATCAGTCTGGTCGCGGACTACCGCATGGAGAACGGCATCGGCATCGGTGCCACCGTGTTCGTCGCGGGCGACAGCTTCGACAATGCCACCAACACCACCCGCCTCGATGGCTATGTGGTGACCGATATTCGGGCGAGCTTTGGCCTTACTGAGCAGATCGAAATTTTCGGTCGGATAGAGAACCTATTCGACGAGCAGTATGAAACGATCTTCCGCTACGGCCAACCTGGTCGTGCGGTGTTCGGCGGCGTGCGCTACCGGATGTAATCGATGGTTCGGACGATCCCCGCGGCGCTGGCGTGCCTTTTGCTCTGTGCCTGTTCACAGGTGGCGGAGCGAGGAGCGGAGGCGCCGCGACGGATCGTCAGCCTCGACTATTGCGCCGACCAGTATGTCCTGAAGTTCGCGGATCGAGAGGATATCCTCGCGCTTTCGCCCGATGCGGGGAAGCGCTTCTCCTACATGCGGGCGGAGGCGGCAGGGATTCCCACGGTCCGTCCGCGCACTGCGGATGTTCTGGCGCTGCAGCCCGATCTGGTGGTGCGAACATATGGCGGTGGGCACGATATCGCCGACTTCATGCAGGAACCGGGCGTGCCGGTCGTGCAGATTGGCTTCCCCCAATCGATTGCCGAAGTGCGGGACGAAGTGCTGCGCGTGGGGACCGAACTGGGTAAGCCGAATGAGGCCGCAGCACTCGTCACCGAGATGGATCGGCGACTGAAGGCGCTGGCCGATCGGCCCAGTCCCCCTCGCGAAGTCCTCTACATGACACCCGCTGGTGTGACGGCTGGAGAAGGAACACTCGTGCATGAACTGTTTGTCGCGGCCGGCCTCAGGAATTTTCAGGACCGTGCCGGTTGGAACCCCCTTCCGCTCGAACGCCTCGCATACGAGCGCCCCGACCTGATCGCGGCTGCCTTTTTCGAAAGCGCGACCAACCATGTCGACAACTGGAGTGCGGCGCGCCATCCGGTGGCGCGGGCGCAGTTGCGCGAACTGCCGGTCGTCCCGCTGGAGGGATCGTGGACCTCGTGCGGCGGTTGGTTCTTGCTAGACGCGGTCGAAGCTTTGGCGAAAGCGGGGGACAACAAGCGATGAATCGGCCGGTGTCCATCCTGCTGGCAAGCCTGACGGGTGCATTGGTCCTTTCGGTCGCGCTCGGATCGGTGCCCTTGCCTCTCGACCGGGTGCTCGCTGCTCTCGCATTTCAATCGAGTCAGGGTGACGAGCTGGTCGTCTGGCAAATCCGCCTGCCGCGCGCGCTCGCTGCCGCGTTCGTCGGCGCGGCACTGGGAATGAGCGGGGCAGCCCTGCAGGGCCTTCTGCGCAACCCACTGGCCGAGCCGGGCATTCTCGGCGTGTCCGCCACTGCCGCGCTCTTCGCGACTTTCGTGCTTTATTTCGGTCTCGCGACCGCAGGCCCACTCGTCTTGCCTTCGGCTGCAGTCGCGGGTGCCCTGATCGCGACATTGCTGGTCGCGCTGGCTGCGATCCGCACCCGCTCCGTGGTCACGCTGATCCTGATTGGTGTCGGCCTCTCGAGTTTCTCGGCGGCAATCATGGCGCTGCTGATGAACCTTGCGCCCAACCCCTTCAGCCTTGCCGACATGGTCAACTGGATGCTCGGCACGGTGGACAATCGCAGCTTCGACGATCTTGTATTCGCGCTGCCCTTCATGGCGATCGGGGCGGTGGTGCTGCTCGCGTCGCGCCGGGGCCTGTCCGCACTCGCTCTGGGAGACGAGGCGGCCGAAGGAATGGGGTTGGACCTCAAACGACAGCGGCTGGCGGTGATCATCGGTGCCGGGCTGGCGACAGGCGCCGCGGTGGCGTTGGCCGGTGCGATCGGTTTCGTCGGGATCGTCGCGCCGCATCTGGTGCGGCCCTTCCTGCGCTACGATCCGGCGCGCCTGCTGGTGCCATCGTCACTGCTTGGCGCGCTCATCCTCGTGCTGGCCGATATCGGCGTGCGGGTGCTCCCGACCGATAGCGAACTCAAGCTGGGCGTGGTCGCATCGCTCCTCGGCGCTCCGGTGTTCATCTGGATCGCCGCGCGACGGAAATTGGCATGAGCGTTCTGCAGACAAGCAATCTGAGCTATGCGGTGGACGGCATGCCGCTGGTCGTCGACGCTGGATTCTCACTGAGAACAGGAGAACTCATCGCGCTGATCGGTCCCAATGGGTCCGGTAAGACGACGCTGCTGCGCGTCGCGCTTGGGCTGTTGTCAGCCGATATGGGCGCGACGTCGATGGATGGCAAACCGGTCGCTTCGCTCACGCCGGTCGAGCGTGCACGCAAGGTGGCCTACCTGCCGCAGGCCCGTCCGCTGGTCTGGCCGCAACCGGTTCGCGACGTCGTTTCGCTCGGGCGGTTTGCCTATGGCGCGGCGCTGGGGCGACTGTCGGACAGCGACGAGGCGGCGGTTTCGCAGGCGATCAGCGCCTGCCATCTTGATGGTTTCGAAGAGCGGGCAGCGGATACCCTTTCGGGTGGCGAACTGGCCCGTGTGCATCTGGCGCGTGCGCTGGCTGCCGAGACACCACTCCTTATTGCCGACGAGCCGGTTGCCGCGCTCGATCCGCGCTACCAGCATCAGACGATGCGTTTGTTTGCCTCGATGGCGCGGGTCGGGCGCGGAGTGCTGACGGTAGTCCACGATCTCGATCTCACATTGCGCTATGCGACCCGAGTGCTCTGGATGCACGACGGGCGGATCGTCGCTGACGGTAGTCCGGCCGAGACATTCACGAGCGAGCGCTTGCGCAATGTGTTCGGGATCGAGGCGGAGATTGTTCGCAATGGCGCGCATATCCGGCTCGACACTTTCGGCCCCGCCTAACGCAGGATGGCCGGTCGCGCGATCATGCTTCAGGGCACCGGTTCGAACGTGGGCAAGTCGCTGCTTGTCGCGGGGCTTTGCCGGATCGCACGGCGCCGGGGTGTGGATGTGGCACCTTTCAAGCCGCAGAACATGTCGAACAATGCGGCGGCCTGTCCCAACGGAGGCGAAATCGGTCGCGCGCAAGCGCTCCAGGCACGCGCCGCGGGGCTGGAGCCCACGACCGACATGAATCCCGTGCTCCTCAAGCCCGAAAGTGATCGGCGCGCGCAGGTCGTCCTGAATGGCAAAGCACTGCGCAGCGAGGAAGCGGCGGCGTATATGGCCAATCGTGGCAGCCTTCTTCCCGCTGTGATCGACGCGTTCGACCGGCTGAAATCGGCGCACGATCTCGTCATCGTCGAAGGTGCGGGCAGCCCCGCGGAGGTCAACCTGCGCAAGGGCGACATCGCCAATATGGGCTTCGCGCGCGCGGCCGACGTTCCCGTGGTGCTTATAGGCGACATCGATCGCGGCGGGGTCATTGCCTCGCTGGTCGGCACCCGAACCGTCGTAGACAACAAAGATGCCGATATGATCGAAGGCTTCCTCATCAATCGCTTTCGTGGCGACCAAACACTGTTTGCGGACGGCGTGCGCTTAATCGAAGACCGCACCGGCTGGCGCAGTTTCGGCATCGTGCCGTGGCTGCCCTGCGCTGTGCGGCTGCCCGCTGAAGACGCTGTGGTGCTGGATCAGGCGAGACGGAAAGACGGGGCTATCCTGATTGCCGTGCCAATGCTTTCGCGGATCAGCAATTTCGACGATCTCGACCCGCTTCGTGCCGAGCCGGATGTCGAGGTCCGCTTCATTCCTCCCGGCCAGCCTCTTCCGCGCGAGGCGGATGCGATCATCGTCACGGGCACCAAGTCGACTCTTGCCGACCTTGCGATGGTTCGCGCCCAAGGGTGGGATCACGACATCATCGCCGCTAGGCGCACAGGTGCGCACGTTGTCGGCCTATGCGGTGGGTTCCAGATTCTGGGCAATTGGCTCGAAGATGCTGACGCTGCGGATGGATTGGCAGGATCTGCGGATGGTCTGGGTCTCTTCGACATGACGACGGTGATGACCCGCGAGAAAGTCATTAGGCCCATCTCAGGAACCACGCTTGCCGATGGGGACCCGGTGACAGGATATGAGCTCCATACCGGTCGTTCTCAGGGCCCTATGCTAGAGAAGCCGTTCTGTCGCCTGGACGACGGCACCTGCGATGGCGCGGCCGCAGCGGGCGGACGTCTGATCGGAACCTATCTTCATGGTGTGTTCGCGAGCGATCCATTTCGTTCGCGTTGGCTTGAGCGATTGCGCAGCGGCCGGAGGAGCACGCTCAATTACGAAGAGAGTGTCGAAAATGCGCTGGATGAACTGGCCGATGGGCTCGAGGCGTCCCTCGACGTAGACGCTCTGTTGGCGCTTGCGCGGTGATTGCTGCGTGGATCATGCTGGTAGGACTCGCGATCGAAGCCATGGTCGGCTGGCCCGACGCGGTGGACACGCGGATCGGGCATCCCGTCCGCTGGTTCGGCTGGCTGGTCGAACGGACGGAGCGTCTGGGCAATCGCCAATCATGGAGCAGATCGGCGCGGATCGCGACGGGCGGTCTTGTTACTCTGTTTCTGGTCTCGCTTGCGGGCTTAATCGGTCTGGCCATCCAGCTGTTTCTGCCAACCGGGTGGCTAGGGCTTGCCCTGATGGCCCTCATCGCCTCCAGCCTGATCGCTGCGCGCTCCCTGCACGATCACGTTGCGGATGTCGCCAGGGCGTTCGACGCTTCGGGGATCGCGGCTGCGCGGGACTCGCTCAGTCACATCGTCGGACGTGCAACCGCTGAGTTGGACGAGCCTGCCATCGCACGTGCTTCGATCGAGAGTCTGGCCGAGAACACGTCGGATGGCGTTACAGCACCCTTGTTCTGGGGCGCGCTGTTCGGCTTGCCGGGACTGTTTGCCTACAAGGCAATCAACACGCTCGATTCAATGATCGGCCATCGCAATGCGCGCTACGAAGCTTTCGGTAAAATTGCCGCCCGGCTCGACGATCTCGCCAACCTGATCCCTGCACGCCTGACGGGTATTCTTTTCGCGCTCTGTGCCGGTTCGGGCCGGGCTATACAGGTGTTGTTTCGGGACGCCCGCAGGCATCGCTCCCCCAATGCAGGGTGGCCGGAGTCCGCGATGGCGGGGGCGCTCGGCATCAGACTGTCGGGCCCGCGGACCTATGGCGAAACGACGAGCAACGAGCCTTGGCTCAATTCGGGAGCAAGAAACCCAGCCGGAGCCGATATCCGCCGCGCCTTGGCTCTTTATCGCTGGGTAGTCATCGCCATGGCGATCATCCTGGCGCTGCTGGGTTGGGCCAACCTGTCATGATCGATTCGAACCTCGTATCAGGCCATGGCGGTCGGATCGACGCGATGGCTCGCGCGTTTCCCGGCGCCCCTCTGCCATGGATCGACCTGTCGACCGGCATCAATCCGTATCCTTATCCGTTGCCCCCGATCGCACCCGATGCATGGGAGCGCTTACCGGGCGAGGCGGCCCGCGCATTCTGCGAAAGCACCATGGCGGAGTCGTTCGGATGCGATCCGTCCTTTTGCCGCGCGGTCGCCGGGACGGAAGTCGCCATCCGCCAGCTGCCATCGATCCTACGTGCTCAGAGCGTAGCGGTGCGCGCTTGCAGCTATGCCGATCACGCGGAAAGCTGGCGACTGGTGGGGGCGAAGGTGGTCACGCATTCCGATCCTTTGGCATTGGCCGGCGAGGCTGACGTCGTAGTAATCGTGAACCCCAACAATCCCGATGGGCACCGTTGGCCCGTCGATGCCATTGAGGCAGCGCGCGCCGAACTCGCCCGACGGGGCGGCTGGCTGATCGTGGACGAGGCCTATGCCGATCTCGATCCCACGCTCAGCGCGGCTCCGTTTGCCGATCGCCCGGGACTGATCATCTTGCGATCCTTCGGCAAATTTTTCGGGCTTGCGGGCATGCGGTTGGGTGCCGTCCTGGCTACGCAGGAGATCTTGAGCAGCATCGAAGATCGCCTCGGCGGATGGGACGTGTCGGGCCCTGCGCTAGCGATAGGCGCGGCAGCCTATGCTGATCATGACTGGCAGGCCGCTACGCGCGGACACCTTACCGTTCAAATGCAGGAGATGCATTCCCTTATCGCGACCTCGGCGTTGGAAGACCGTGGCGGAACCGATCTTTTCCGGTTCGTCCGTGGATCTGATGCAAATTCGCTTTGGCAGCGACTTGCTGAGCAAGGTATCGCCGTGCGCCGGTTCGTCGGGGATGCCCATCACCTCCGCATCGGCTTGCCCGCCGATAAGATCGCGTTTTCACGGCTGGCGCGAGGGCTTAACCCTTGAGACGAAGGGGCAGCCCTGCGACCACGAGTTCGACCGTCTCGGAAATCTCGGCCAGCCGCTGGTTCAGCCGTCCCTGTTCGTCGCGGAAATCGCGGCCGAGCCGATTTTCGGGGACGATGCCCGAGCCCACTTCGTTACTGACCAGCACGACATTCGCCTCAGCCCGAGCAATACTCTCGACCAGGGCATCGGCTTGCCTGCCGATGTCGAGTTCGGCCAGCATCACGTTCGAGAGCCACAAAGTGCAGCAATCGACGAGCATCGTGCCCTCGTTGACCAAAGTAATCGCACGAGCGAGTTCGATCGGTGCCTCGATTGTGTGCCAGAAATCAGCACGTTCCTCGCGATGCTGACGGATACGCTCGGTCATTTCATCGTCATACGCCTGCGCGGTGGCGATGAACTTGTGAGGTCCCTCCATGCCGCCGCATATCGAAAGAGCATGGCGGCTCTTGCCCGATCGAGCACCACCGAGAATCAGATGAACCGTGCTCATAGAGTGAAGCCCTCGACCCTTCGCCTCGCAGCGGCCTGTATCACGGCTCGCCTTTGGTCAGGTGACATTGCGGACCACTTCGCAATCTCATCGAGCGTCCGGCCACAGCCCGTGCAGACATTTCCGTTTGCCGACAGTCGACATATCTTCCGACATGGCGATTGCGGGTCCTCAATGGTCGTTGCAGGCATGCGAATGGCCCTAACTCGTGTTGCCCGGGCTGGCAAAAGTGAACGGAGCTTTGTGGTAAGCGGATGATGAGGCGACTTGTCAGCTACGAAGACCTTCTCTCATGCATGACGCGAGACGAGAGGGATTATCATGCCACGCTCGACTGGAAAGCGTTGCTGGACCTCTCTCCAATTCTAAAGCTACGCCGGAAGGAAGCGCGCGCTTCGCTGCGGAGATACTTGACCGGATTGCATGGTGCTAAGTGGGAGATCGATGCCGTTCATTTTCTAATCCGCAGTCAGATCGACGAACAGGCACTGAAGTCAATCACAGCCGATATTGCCGACACTTTAGAGGCGATTGCAGCGAGGGCCATGACGCCGAAAGAGGTTTGCAAGGCGCTGAATATTGCCAATCAGGAACGATTGCGGTGGACCAAGGATGGTTGTCTTAAAACATCAGGGATTGTGAGCTTTAAAAAGGCTAACACCGTAAGCATATCCACTTACTCTGCTCATGTAATTAATGAGTTGACGAAAGACCATAGTCTAATTGAAGGTTGGCGAAGGAAAGACTAGGATAGCCGAAAATCCTAGCCACTAGGCTACCCCTTTTGGGTTTGCATGGGTGCAATCTGGTCAGAATCCGTGATCGAAGGATGACGCAGATTTGCACTACAACGCGGTCGGCAGCTTTCACATTTAAGGCAGTCAAAAGCGGACCGACGGCTAGCGGCCCAGAAAAGGACCTTACAATGTGGCTAGTCCTTGCAAGGGCTCTCGATTTGCTAACCGCCCAGTTGCAAAATCATTTCAATCCCGAGATGCTTGTTGCATCCAGAATCACGCGGACGGTTTCCTCTGGCCGATCCCACATCGGGAAGTGCCCGCTACGATCGAACCAGTGCAGCGTCGCTCTTGGGAAGGCTTTCATCGCGCGATCCGCCTGCTGCGGAAGACACAGCCGATCCTTGCGTCCCCAGCCTATGACAACAGGCGCAGCCGTTTTCGCAGGACCCTCCTGCATCGCGCCGTTGGCGAGATCCTTCACAAGCGAATTGACGGTGCGCGTATCAGCCAATGACTTCAGTTCACGCGCAACGAATGCCGGGTCGAGCGCCCGCGGCCTAGCAGAGAGCTGGGCCAAGAGCGCGGTCCGGCCTGCGACACTTCCGGCGATGGCAGAAAGCGCCGGTCGCAGTGCGCGAACCAGAGCAACCGATGGCATTAAGGTGGCTTTGAAGAAGGTGCGCTCCCACCCTTGCCAGAAGCCGCCCGGATCCAGTGCGACAACCGCGCCCGCTTGGCCGCGCCGCGCCATCTCGAGCGCCAGGCGAGCTCCCAGCGAGCTGCCAACCATATCAATACCTGTGAGATTCTCCGCGCCGAGCCAGTTGTCCAGACTGCGCGCAAGTCCGTCGAACGTGCCGCTGTCGGCCTCTTCGGGTGTCCGCCCATGCCCGGGCAGATCTACGGCAATTACCTCCCTGTCTTGGGAAAGCGCAGGAGAGATCGTGTCCCACGAGCCGCAGGTCGCCCCCAGTCCATGAACCAGGAGGAGGGGTTTTCCGCGCCCAGTGCGCGTATAGTGCAAGGTCATGTAACAGTAACGTCTCGCACCGACGTATGGCCCCCTGGATGTCCATATTGCCGAAAGCGAGGCCGAGAGCGGGCGCTTTGCCGTTGGTCGAAGCTAACCGCCGGCGCCACGGCTATTCATCTGATAGACCTCAACACGATATCCGTCTGGGTCTAAACACTGAAGCCGAGTTCGATCGTCGCGCTCGTCGATACGAGCCGCCCCACCCGACATGAACCGCTCATAGGCAGATAAGCTTTGTCGAACATCGGCAACTTCGGCAAAAACCGTAACGTGATTGCTCACCGCGTCGAGATAGCTCCCTTCAACTATTGACAGAATGCCACCTAGATTTACCGACTTGGTCGATCGTTTACTAACCCTCAGTCCCAAGACATCTTGGTAGAAAGCCACGGACCGGACAAGGTTCGAGACCACCAGCCGAAGCCCGAGATGCAATGGAGGGGGCATCTCCGCAGGCGAAATGAAGCCGAGTTCGGGAGCGGTGTGAGGCCTTTTAGGCGGCTGCTTCGTCCTCTTACCAAGCTTCTTGACGAAGATCGTTTGCCCATCATCAAGCGTAAGCTGCCACGCGTTCGCCGTGAGCGACGATGACTTTGGAACGATGCCGCCCCAACTCTCGGCCTGGGCGGTCAGCCCATTGGGAAGTCTGATAGGAGATGGCTCACGGAGCTTCGCAAGTTCTGAAAGGAAGGCGGCGAGCGCCGCCTTTGTAACTGGACGATGCTCGGCGTGCGGGACGGCAACTTCGGGAAGGTCGTAAATCTCATTCGCTGTGCGCCGAATAGTTTCCCGATCTTGAAGCTCATGAAGGAAGGGCGAGAGCCATTCCAGTCCTATCGCGGCACCGAGCATTCCGCCTGTCATTGAGGCGAGCGTATCGGTATCCGCCCCCTCGGCAAGTGCAGCTTGTTTCACACCTTCCATAGGATCCGCAGCGTGTCGTGAGGCAAGGAAAAGCGCCGCAGCCGCGTTGACTGTGCCTGATCCATTCACGCGCTTGTCAAAACAACCTAAATCCTTGAGCACGTCCTCATCGATAACGGCAACGCCGCCCGCGAGCCCGTCGGAGCATTGCTCGAGCAGCTCGAGCTGCTCCTGGACCACATCCCTCCACTGCGCATGATAGGCACCGGAGTGATCGGTGACCTTGGCCCAGCTAGGCCAGCGCTCCATAACCGACGGCAATGCGCCCCACGCTTCCCGGCTCGAGCTGACGACCTCGATAAGTTGGCCATAGCCTAGCGTTCCGCGCTGCCGAAGCGCCTCCCAAAGCCCATAGCCGTAAGCCAGCGCTCCGACGAGCGCGCGCGGGTGACCATGGGTCGTGACACCATCTGTCATGATGTCTGCAGCAAGCGAGGAAAAGCTGGCGTCGCCCGCTCGGCGGAGACAATGCGGCAGAATTCGCATGGCGACGCCATTGCCGCCAGCCGCCAGATACCGATTCACCTCATCGAGCTTAGCATCCCAAGGCGCACGGCCCGAGAGCCAAATGGTTGCCGCGCGCTTTGTCGCACCCCCGCCGCCACGCTGATAAAGCGTCCATAGTGGAAGCTCCTGGGTAGCAAACAGGAGCCACCAAGCGGTCGGGTCGCGTAGAAGCGACCGCGCGCAAGCTAGGATCAGCTGGGTATCGTCGCTATAGTTTCCCGCGCCGATAGCTTCCTCATGAGGTTGAAAGCGCCCGCCGGAGCGTTTCGTCCAAGCCTGGAAGCCGAAGTCAGACGACTTTCGGTTGCCGCTGGCTCGGGTTGCACGCAATTCGTGCGGCCAACCCATCGCATCCCCAATTGCGGCGCCCAGAAATGCGCCTTCCGCGCGGTCGCGGCTAGGGCGGCACGCCATGCTGCTATCATCAAGAGCTAAACGGTCGGTCATGCAGTCCACAGCGTTTCGGATGGTCTTTGCCCTGCCCGGATGGCGTTGCTCAGAGCGTATTTGTCGAACAAGTTGGGGGATACCACAAACTTCAGGTCGCTAACATTGATACCCAGGATTTCGAGCCGGACTTGCTCTACCTGAGCTTGCTCCTCGCTGGAAAGCCCGATCGCCTTAATGCTGTCCGGTGGGATCGAATCAGGGACGAGCACCTCCGCCTGGTCATCGGTCGGCGAACAAGGCAGATGCAGCAGCGTCCGGCCGCGCACCTTACCTTGCCCGCCTCCATTTTCCTTTTCTCGCGCACGGCAAATGACCGAGCGACCTTCACCTCCTCGCGTCGACGCGATATCACTGAATGGTGGAAACCATTCACGATCTTAGGCGGCGGGCACCGCTTCACTTCTGGAACCGAGCCGAGAACGCGCGAGCATGTGCCTACGTTCTTTGGCAATTGATCGATGATCCACCCGACGTTTCCACGCTCAATTATGATGGCTCGGCATCGTATGCGATGAGCGAGGCGTTCGATCGAGAGAGCAGCTTCGCGATAGAAAGCATCCTGAAAGCCGCAGTGGCCGCTCAGCGAGAGGCCGATGGAAACAAGGAACCGCCACCTTCGAGGCATGATGTCGGCGAACTGTGGAGCTTGGCTCAGTTGCCAAGACCGGATGAAGATGATCGGACGCGGCTGATGCTACTGACGGAAATGCTCTATTGGTCGGCGCGATATGCCGCGCCATTGCCCGGGAAGAAGGCTGAAGACCGCATGGACGCGATCGCCGAAAGAGCGAAGCGGCGGAAGCGTAAAGACGGCGGGATGTTCGTGGCGCTCGCACCATGGACCTGGGATCATTTCGAGCGAATGTATCAGGTCGCGCATCAGGCATGTTTTGAAGCGCTTGACCGACGGCCGGGCAGGAGAAAGTGGGCCGAAGATACACTCGGCGAGGGCGACGGCAATCTTATCGAATAACAGACGCAGGGGTAGACCGCGCACATAGCCCACCTCAATCCCTACTTGCTACGCACGGCAATGCGTCCGCTCCAACTCGTAACCGCGGACTTCGGATGGGGTGCGTCGCTCCCGCCGCCATGCTGTCGATTTAACTGCTTGAATGCAGTCGGTCTGCTTCGCTACGGTAGCCATGCGACCTGGCGCGCTCCGGCCGACGAAAACAAGTTTTGCCAGATCACAAAGTTTTTAGGTCCTACGCTGCTAGATCCCTCGTTTATTCTTGGCCCCAAGCCGAATTGACAACTCGAGGTGCTGATAAGGCACGTTTTTTTAGCAGGCGAAAGAAAGGGGGAGGTATGACGGTTGTTGTCTCTTGCGTAAATTTGAAAGGGGGCGTCGGAAAGACAGCTATAGCCGTCAATTTCGCGGCTTATTGCGGCAAGGAGGGTTTGAAGACGCTGCTCGTTGACCTTGATCCGCAAACGAATGCAACGTTCTCGTCTATTTCGCCGGAAAAGTGGGGGGAGCATAAGAAGAACAAGGGCACTGTTGCTGATCTCTTAGGCGTCAGGAATACGGATCATGCTGAAGGAAATCCCGCCACGGCGGCCGACGTTATATTGAAGGACGTCTTCAAGGGCGTTGACCTCGTCCCCTCTGATCTAAGCCTTTTCACCATCGATCTTGATATCGGAGCTCGCACCGCAAGGGAGAAGCTTCTTAAAAAGGCTCTCAAGGATGTCATGAAGAGCTACGACATCATCGTCTGTGATTGTCCCCCAAACCTAACGTTGCCGACGCAGAACGCGTTGGCGATCAGCACTCATTACGTCGTGCCGGTCTCACCCGATTTCCTGTCGAGCTTAGGCATCGCGTTGCTGATCCGTAGAGTAGAAAAGTTCGGTGAGGACATGGAGCTCGATATCAAAATTGCGGGCATCGTGCTGTCTCGAGTCGGAAGACCATCGATTTTTAGAGACCAAACAACTGCCGACCTTCGAAAACAGTTTTCGGGCAACATGTTAAAGTCGGAAATCAAAGAGCGTTCGGTCGTCACAGAAGCAACTGCGAAGAACAAGTCGATCTACGAAATGGGCGAGGCGACGGCCAAGAAAGAATTCTCCGACTTTTCGAAAGAGCTTCTAAAGAAAATTGGGCTTCTGAAATGAAAACACATGATCTTGCAAAAGCACTTACGCAATTAGGTAAGCTCCTTCGCACCTTGCCGAATCAAGAACTGGAAGAACTTGGTTCGACGCTGTCGAACTTTGCTTCAGGCCCCTCCGCTGATGTCGGAATTAGCCTTTCGGCACTGGCGTCGCTCTCAAAATTTAGCAAATCGGATTGGGAAAAGGTTGCCCGCGACTTCGAGCTTCCCGTCGACCTTCGTCCCCGCGATGCGGCGCGCGATGTAATGGGCAAGATTTTGACCTACCTCGCTGAGAATGATGCGGAGCGGAAACGGGTCGCAATGAAAGCTCGCGCCGCCACCGACCAGCCTTCCGAACTGTCAAACGCGCTGAAGTTCCTCCTTTCAAATGGTTAAGGTTGTCGAGAAGATCGAGGCAAACTATCTCGCTTTTTCGCAAATGGTTTCGGATTCTATCGTTTCCAACATCGCAACGTTTAAGGGGAACGAGAGGCTATCTGAGAGCTATGCCAGAATAGCGGCGATCAATGCGATAAAGATAGACGTTGTTGAGCCTCACTTTGCAAGGGGTGCGGCACATTTTTTCTTCGAAGCCCATAATGATGCCCTACTGTCCACGTTAACGCCAGCTTCGGAAGCTGGCGGCCGGCGCTTCAGGCTCTCCGTAGCTTTATGGAAAATACTATGGCCGCGATCTTCTTTCTGGACCATCCCGTCGAGTTCGAAAAGTGGAGGGTAGGAGATTTCCGGCTACCACCGAAGGCGATGCGCGAATACATCGCAGAGCACCCCAAGCTTATCAACCTTGTCAACGATCTGGGTCTTAAAGCCGCACTTGATAAAGAGTATGGCACGCTGTCGAAGGCTGTGCACGGTTCAGACAGCCTGTTCCGGATGACGTCTGCAGAGGGTAACATAAACATCGCAAATCCTAGTGCGGCCGATCTCGGGAAGTGGTCGGCTCGCGAGCGCAGCGCCGTCGACCTATCCATCACTGCACTTGCAGGGGTTCTTAGCGATTTTTTAGAGGGCGCGAAGATGCAGAACTTGCGGGCCGTTCTTGGCGTGGCGGTTCAACCAAAGAGCCGAGCCGCCCTGAGGAAGCACCTGAATATCTCGATCCCTGAGCCATAACTTTCGGATAAGGCGGCGCCTCGTTATAAAAGAACCTGTTAAAACCTGTGCCGCTTGCATTAGCCTCTCTGGAGGGCGCTGTGGGTGAGCGAACGTTCGATATTTTGCGAAAAAACAGCGCTAATCTGAAGGCTTGGGCAAGTGGCTGCTGCGATCCTTCGCCGAGTGTGCGAAATGCAATCGGCGCTCTGGCAGAGATCGTCTACGCCCGGCATGTGGGTGGCGTGATCGTGTCTGATACGAAGGACGAGTATGACGTCGAGTTTACAGGGACTGACCGCCACACCGTGGAGGTCAAGACGCGACTGAAAGGAGAGAAAGCCAATTTTCGAGGCAAAGCGGCCGACGTGTTCGCGCAAGTTTACTTCCAGCGCAGTGCGGGGACGCGCTCGGTCGTCGCGATTAGGACGCGAGACGGACAGCCATTAGTGGTCAACAGCGGCGAGAATCCATGGTCGGTCGATGAGGATTTCGAGCCTTATGTGGTGGACATCGACGCAATTCGCGAAGAGTAAGTTGGCAGCCTTGGCAGGGGAAAGCTGACAGCAAGTCCTTGGTGCTGCGATAAAAACTAAGCATCGATTGCTAGGACGGTAACCCGAATCCAACGGCTCTCATCCTTCGGGTGTTCGTAATCTTCCTGTAGGTTAAACGACCAATGCCCCAACCGAACTAGCACTTGTCTATTATGTCTTAGACATTCGCGATGGGACCCTTGCGGAGAGGTTCGCGAGGTGGGACAATTCGCGCATGAAGACCCATTGCATTCTAGGCCAGCGGAAGCTGAAACAGTCCGACATCGTCCACGCGCGCGGACACAACAACCGCGAAGAAGACGTTGGTAATTCCGACCGGTCAGCGCCTCCGCCATCCGTAATCTTCGGACCGCAAGACGCATGGATAGGTGTCCGCGATCGGCTCAAAGATCTCGGCATTCGTCCGCGCAAGGGTGCCGTGCTGGCGCTCGAACTGATGCTGACCACGTCCCCGGAATGGTGGCCAAGCGATGATCCGGTGCGCTACGTCATGCAGCTGCGGCGCTTCATTCGCCGCTCAATGCGCTATCTACTCGGCCGGTATCCGCGATGCGCTATCATGTCGATCACGCTCCACTCCGATGAGCAAACGCCGCATCTGCACGTCATCGTGCTTCCGGTGCGCAAGCGGATCGACCGTCGGTTCGCGGACAAAGGCGAGCGCTGGACTTTGAGCGCGCGCGGCGACCTTCCGCCGAAGCGCACGAAGGATGGACCGAAGCCAGACTACTCGACATTCTGGAGAGGAGCGATCGGATCTCGCGGTCAGATGGCATACGAGCAAACTGTTTTTGCGAAGGTCATGGAACCGCTCGGCCTCGAGCGTGGCCGGGTCTGGAGCGGCGCGCCAAACAAGCCGAACGCGGTGCACCAGGCCGAGATGCGCGACGCAATCGCCGCGGCGAATTCGGAGCGAGAAGGGCTTGTCAGATCGCGCGAAGTGCTTACGAGCGAACGCGCAAGGATCGGCCAATGCAAGGCGGCGATCAATGACAAGCTGGCCGAAGTCGAAGCGTTACTGACGCGGGTTCGTGCCGACGAAGCGCGTTTGGCTGAGCAGCGTCGCGCTTTCGATTTGGAGCGCGCCGAGTTCGACGAGAAGCTGGTGAAGGTGCGCCGCTGGAAAGCCGGGCTGGATGCGCAACGGGACCGTGTAGTCGAAGAACGCGATAAGCTCGCGGAAAGTGCGCCGAAGGTCGCCGCGCTCGCCGAGGCGGCGATTAAAGCGCTCCGGTCTATCGATCTGGAGCGTATCCCGGAGCATGAGCGCTCCATTGTAATGCAGGCGGCTCATGCGATCGGTCGGCCCTTGGAGGCCGCAGACGGCGCGCACTGGGCGATCGCGGCGGCACGGACGGAGCTGAAGGCTTCGCGACCGTCACGAGGACGCTGATCAGACCTCCTTGTCTTCTCGTTCGACGGAAATACTCGGATCGAAGGAAGGATCGGCCGGCGGCAAGTTGACGGACGATGCCGGAGGTTGACTAACCTCACAACGCCCACCCCGGGCAAGCGCGTTCCGCCGCTGCTTTTCAACGTAGGATGGCGAAACCTTTGGATATACGTCCATGCCCTCAAAACGTGCGGGAAGGTCTTTGAGACCGTGCTTTGTGAGGTAGTCGTCCCAGGAGATGTGGTGCTTCCGCTGGACATGCAGCGCGAGGCTCTCGGTCCGTTTCGAGCATTCCAGGCACTCAAGCCAATCGTGCCGAACCGTTGCTTCCAGTAGGCGTCGCACCTCGCGCTCCTCGTCGCTTTCTTGTGCGAGGTGCTCTTCCGCCTGTCGGACTAGCTCGGCCTTAGGTCCGGTGTTTTCATCCACCCACGAACGATCACGGATGATGCGGCGCCACTCTAGCACCAGCGGCATGATCTCCAGCAGGTCTTTGTGACGCAGCCGAGCGATGTCGGCTGTCAGCAAAGCGGCTTCTTCGAGTGTGCGGTTCATCTCGGTCTATCCCTAGCGCGGGTGCAGCGTCCGGTCGAGATCACCATTCGATGTCCTCGATCCGATGCGGAAAGCGATGCGGCTGTGCCTCAATGGCACGACGCAGCGTCGCGCTAGGCGAGCAGTCGAAGTTCGAGCCTGGCGCGCTTGCCCGCAGCATGAGAAGGATCGACTTGCCTTCCGGGCTGAGCCGCAGATCAGCAATAGATCGGCCTTCGCACGTGATGATCTGCTCCAGCTCCAGATACTGCAGGTAATCCTCGAGGTATGCGCGTGAACCGTCGAACGTCTTCTCGACAACCTCCTCCGGCCGCCGGACGTGAAGCTCCTTGTCGAGCGCCTCAAGAACATGCCGCATCTTCTCGACTGGATCGCTTCTTCGATCGCAACGGCACCGACCGAGGCGGAAGTGGCTGAAGAGCTCGCGGATGGTCTCGTGGTAATCGCCGCGCGGATCACGGAAGAGCCACGTTTTCGCGACCTTCTCGACATGCGCCGGACTGCCGCCGCGCATTTGTTCGAGGCCCCAAGCTTTGTCAGGCTCGCCGGTCCACCACCAGCGACCGATCCGATCCTCGTGAATGGGACTTTCGCGCTGCCCCTTCGGCTTGATCCATCTGACCTGCTCGATCACACTCGTCTTGATCATTTTCATACTCCTTGAGATTGCTCCCACGGAGATTTTTTCACAGCAGCGGCAGCTGCCTTTTCTCGCGCTCGCGCACTCGCGAAGCGGCTGCCATCGCCTGTTGCGCGGCTCCTACCGCCCGGCGGTATTCGCTGGTCCTGCGACGCTCAGCGCGTTCGAAGCTGAGGGACACATCGTCGAACCAGATCGAGGCGTAGATCGCCGCAGCCATTGCACGCAGCGTTTCGTCGTGGGCAAGGGGCACGGGCCGAGTCGTCATGCCTCATGGGTAGAACAAAACGCTCGGCAAGAAACCCGTTTTGTTCTAGATATGTTCGATAATACCGATTGACGCTGGGAAGGATAGAGGTCAAAACGTCCTCAACTTTTCCCCATCGCGAGTTCGACATGCAAGCCACAATCGACGGATCCGAAGCGCTGACAAGAGCGCGAGAGATATTCACCCAGAAGGAGCTCTCTGCGCTGATCCATCGCTCTGCAAAACAGATCGGACGATGGGAAAAGGCTGGACGCGCTCCGCCGGAATTCGTCCCACTTCTGAAGTCGGTCATTGAAGGGCGTTCGCCTGTTGCGCGGCCGGAGGATAGTGATTTCACGTTCATCGACCTGTTCGCGGGCATTGGAGGGATCCGCATCGGATTTGAGCAGGCCGGTGGCCGTTGCGTATTCACCAGTGAATGGGACAGCTACGCTCAGAAGACCTACGCCGAGAATTTCGCGGACGATCACGACATCGCTGGCGACATTACCCAGATCGATGCCGATGAGATCCCGGACCACGACGTGCTTCTGGCTGGTTTCCCCTGTCAGCCGTTCAGCCTAGCGGGCGTGTCGAAGAAGAACGCACTCGGCAAGCCGCATGGTTTCGAGTGCACGACGCAGGGCACCCTTTTCTTCGATGTGCAGAGGATCATAGCGGCCAAACGTCCGAAGGCTTTCCTCCTCGAGAACGTGAAGAACCTCGTCAGCCACGACAAGGGTAACACCTTCCGTGTCATCATGGATGTGCTGGAGAACAAGCTCGGTTATGTTGTGCGGCCCCACGTCGTAGACGGCAAACGGTTCGTTCCGCAGCATCGTCAGCGGATCCTGCTTGTCGGCTTTCAGAAGGATGTCGGCTTCGACTGGGACGAAGTGATCGCGCGTATGCCGGAGGTTGCCGATGGACCGAAGCTCGCCTCGATCCTCCACCGCGAAACCGGAAGTGAGCCGGATGTCGATGGCGGTCGCTACCTCGAGCCCAGCGGCCGCGTTCTCAAAAAATACACGCTGACTGACCGCCTCTGGCAGTATCTTCAGGGATATGCGGAAAAGCACCGGCTCGCTGGGAATGGGTTCGGCTGCAGTGTCGTAGGCCCGCAGGACACGAGCAGAACGCTGTCGGCACGATACTACAAGGATGGCTCGGAAATCCTGATCAGCCGGGGCAAGGGTCGAAATCCGCGACGGCTAACTCCTCGAGAGTGCGCACGCCTGATGGGCTATCCGGATACCTTCCGGATCCCGGTATCCGACACGCGGGCATACAAGCAGTTCGGAAACTCGGTCGTCGTTCCGATGATGGCGGAGGTGGCCCGGGCGATGAAGCCTGGTATCATGCATCTTACGAAGGACGAACCGATCCAGTTCGAACTGGCGCAGTCCTGACCTGTGGCCGACGTCGTCGACAAGGCGACGCGCAGCCGGATGATGGCGGGTATCCGAGGCAAGGATACCAAGATCGAGGTCGCGGTCCGGAAGGCTCTCCACGCCCGGGGTTTCCGTTACCGGACCGACGTGCGATCGCTTCCCGGCCGTCCCGACATCGTCTTGGCACGATGGAATGCCGTGGTCTTCGTTCATGGCTGCTTCTGGCATGCACACGATTGCGGCCTGTGCCGCATTCCGGCGACCAGGCCTGACTTCTGGCGTTCGAAGCTGGATGCGAATGTCGCGCGGGATCGGAAGAACACGGAAGCCTTGCTGCGGTCCAGTTGGCGCGTAGCGATCGTATGGGAATGCGCCTTGCGTGGCCGGGGAGTTGAAGGTCTAACCCGGGTTGCGGATCGACTCGAAGACTGGATCCGGGGAGATGGCAACATGATCGAAATTCGCGGATGAAGAGCGGATCGCTGTCGGAATACTTCCAGCATGTCGCATGGAAGCCGCTATCCGCCGTAGATGCCGAGGCACACCGGTCGCACCAGCACGAGTTCGGCGGCGTGGGCAAACTGAGGGCCATCCTCGGCGATGACGATCGCAACGAGATCCCCACAACCTTCATCTACCTGAACGACGACGATCCTGAGCCTCTGCAAGAGGTCCGATGGCTCAGTTGGTATGACACGCGCCGAAAGCAGCCGCATCGCTCAGCCGAATACAGGCTCTATTTCCCGGACAACGTCGTCACGGACAATGCAGCCGAAGGCGACCTGCTGATCATCGGCGTCCGGCCTGATGACACCCTGATGGCCATCATCGCCGAGGGTGGGTCGACCATCGAGCAACAGCTCCTATGGTTATTCGGCGCGAACGATCTCCTGCATCCGGGCTTCTCGGTAAAAGGTGAGATTGAGGCCGACCAGACGCGGCTGGAATTCGCCTCGCGCTACATTCTCGAACAGCTCGGTGTCGAGATCGAGGAAGAGGCGCCTAGCTTCCTAGAGGCGATGCTCGATAGGTTCGACGGAAAGTTTCCGAGCACGCGCGATTTCTCATCCTATGCGCGGGAGACCCTCGGCGATATCGATTTAGCGGCCGATCCTGACGAAGCGGTCATCGTGCTGATGGAAAGGGAGGAGATCCTTTTCCGAACCTTGGAGCGGCATCTGATCGGTGACCGCCTGCAAGCCGGGTTCGACGAAGTGGACGACTTCATCAAGTTCAGCTTGTCGGTCCAGAACAGGCGCAAGTCGCGGGCTGGGTCGGCGCTGGAGAACCATCTCGAATGGCTCTTCGGACGGCTGCAGCTCCGGGCCGATCGGACGCCTGTCACCGAGGGAAAGGCGAAACCGGACTTCCTGTTTCCCGGGACCTCCGCCTATGCCGACCCGACTTTTCCGGTGGAGCTCCTTACGATGCTGGGAGTGAAGTCGAGCTGCAAGGATCGCTGGCGACAGGTTCTGGCCGAAGCCGACCGCATCGACGACAAGCACCTACTAACTCTGGAGCCGTCCATCAGCGGAGCTCAAACCGATGAGATGCAGCAGCGTCGTCTGCAGCTCGTGCTTCCACGGCGGCTACATCAGACCTATTCGACTAAGCAGCAGGATTGGCTCATGTCCGTAAACCAGCTGGTCGATATCGTTCGCGAGCGGCAGGATGCCGCCGGGTTGTAAAGTTCGACGCGAATTCCATCCCGACGATATGGGTTTACGAAGCACTGCGGTCCTGCTGCGGCTCCGGCAGGATAGGTGGCGTGGAGTCCACGAAGGTGAGCCAATGGGCCCATATCGCGTGCGTCCGCGCCCGCGTCAGGCGATCGGAGCAGTCGGCGGCCATCGTGCGAGCGATCGAGCCCGGATACCAGTTCGTGAAGACCGCACCGCACTCGGCGTCCCGGTATTTGATCCAGGCGCGCTGCGCGTCCCGCAGCTCGGTGCGTGCCTTCGCGGAGTCCTCACCCTGTTCCGCGAGGCGTTCCATGGCAGCAGCGTAGTAGCGGTTCAATTCGCCATCGGCGTCATCGGCCGGGGCGTCTGCCTGTCCGAGCGCGGCAGCGGCCATAGTCAGAGCGTGAAGCAGCATCGGCGGTTCCCTCGTCTATCGTGATCGGCGAGTAGCAGCAGGCGAGGGCGGACGCTACTGGATCGTGGTGTCGCTCGGTCTTCCGAGAATGTAGGACGAGGTCTTTGTCTCGACGATATCGCCGAACTGCAGCGGCGGCACCGGCATCGATCTGATTACGCCCGTTCGGATCCGAGTGCCGTTATCCCAGCGGCCGCGCTTGTCGTCCCAGACCTCGGCTAGGATCACGGGCCATATGTCGCCCTTCTCGTTGCGCAGATCGCATAGGGACCAGCCCATCAGGCAGGCATCGAAATCGGTTTTCTTCTCGTCATCTTCCATAGCGCCATGGCGCTCATCCATTCTCCCGTCCGCTAGTGGCGGCTGCGAAGCCCATGGCAGCAATGGGACCGAGCACGCTTGAAATGTAGTCCACCAACTCATCAGCCCGTTGCGGCCACCGAAGCGCGGCCGTGCTGAGAAGATCGTAGACATCATCGATGTATATCGGTCGGCAGGATGCGAAGGGCTGACCCCGTCGATTCAAATATCGGATCTCGAGACCGTCGGCGTGACGGCTCGCTATGCCGGTATCGGATAGCAGGACAGCGCGACCAGCCAGAGAGATGGTCACGGAGTGACCGAGATCCGTCCTCCGGCATCGCATGGATTCCCTGCCAATATCGGCAAGCAAACCAGCCTCGTATATCGCTACCCAGGTTCCGCCGGCAGCGGGCAACCATTTTCGTTCTCTTTGCATAGCGAGAATCGCTTCATGACGCAGCCTTAGGGGGTGCACTGGCGCAACCCTCTCCTCGGTAAACATCGGATGAAATCAGCTAAAGGATTGCACCCCCGCAAATGAGAGGCGACGGTCAAAACCGACGCTATATCAAGGGGAAAGGTGGTGGACGCACTAGGGCTCGAACCTAGGACCCGCTGATTAAGAGTCAGCTGCTCGACGGCAGCTTTACCGATTCGTCACCTGAAGAGGACGATCAACAATCGGCCGAGCCCTTGACCCTCAGGCTACGATCTTCGGCCTTCCTCTGCGTGCACCGTGGCGCTGGCGATCCAGAGGACGCAACCGCAACTGTCTTGGTTCGATATGCGCGGTCAGAAACGAAAGATGCTGGAGGGCGGCGAGTTTATCCTCCAATTCGGCCTCTTCATCATAGGTCTGCTCAGTCTCAGTCTGTCCTTCATGTCCGATGATGTCATATCGGACACTGTCGGCGACTTTCCCTTTCAGGATCGTGGTGCACAGACCCCGGTAGCTGTGAACATTTTTGTCGATCCAGGCCCCCTTGTTTCGGTGGCGCCATTCGGTGCCCTCTGGAAACGCCCACGCGCGCAGCTTTTCGAATACTGACTTCCTAAAGGTGTCGGCAAAGCTTGTGGCTTTCGGAGCCTTCATTTCCGGAAACAGATATGTGTGACCGAGGTCACGCATCGCACGGACATAATCGATGAAGCCAAGGCGAATAAGTTCAGGATGGATGGGAAGCTTGCGGATGGACTGAACATTTTTCAGTTCGCGATCCTCAGTGTAATCGATCTGCATATATGGGATCGGATCATCTTCATGCACGTCCGCCAGCGGCAGTCCGGCGAGTTCTGAACTCCGGCCACCATAGAGCGGCAGCATTATTGGTAGGTAATACCAGGCGTCGTGAAAGATCTGGTCGCCGGCGCTCAGGCGATCGTCCAGGCTTGATGAACCGGACCAAATCGGAGCGGACAGGATGTGGCGAACCTCTTCCTTGGTCCAATTCGCCCGCAGATCGCGCTTGCGCTTCGCTTTCCGCCCGCCATTCTTCGTCAGCGTTTTGCGGGCCAATTTGAAATTGAGAGGCTCCGCTGTCTTATGGCGACCGCCCTCCGCGCTTGCGCTAAATTCGATGACCTTCCCAATCCAGGTCAGATGCTTGTTCATCGTTTTCTGGCTGATACCGACTTCGGACGCGGGCATTTCTTTCGCCCGCTCTAAACTGGCTGGGAAGCCATGCGCGCGTTCGGCAGCGGTGCGACCCCAACGATTAGGTAGAGCCCGGCATAACGCCTTGAATTCCACTACACTTTCTTGATCGATGTCTTCAATCTTGATGTTCCCGCCGGCAGCGAAGTCGAACATCGCGATAGCTGTCCGAACCTGCTTGATGGTGTCCGGGCTCCAGCCATCTTCGTATAAAGCCGCCGCGATGCAATCTTCCGCGGCTGTTTTCAGCAGCTTGGTATTGGCAACCTCGGCCTTTGAGCGCTGAGCAGGAGCCTTGGTTTCGGCAGCGAAATCAGCTGTTTTGGGCGAAGCTTTTTGGGCGTATTCTTTTTGCGGCTCTCTACCGGCCTTTTCATAAAAAGCGGATGTTTCAACCGGTTCGGGCGCAGTCGCTGTCGACTCAGCAGCATGCGCCTCATCGTAAGTCTCTTGCTCATCTGGTTCACTGATTGCAGGTTTGCGTATCTCATAGGCGAGGGGGGAATCGTCTCGAATTGCCTCGTCAATCCAATCTCGGAAATCGAACCCGCTATCCGGCAATTGTCGTGAAGCCTCCCGGCAAGCAGCCGCTCGCGCCTCATAGATCAGGCGCTGCAGCTTTTCGAGGTTTGAGCGAGTCGGGGTAATTCCGAAGCTGGAGGCGTAATCGTCGATTTGACGCTTCGATACTTCGATCTGTCCCCGGCGCTCATGGCACAACATTGCGACGCACGATGCATCGTTCGCAGACCAGCCTTGCGCTAGGAGATCGTCGAAGTGATCTGGACTAAAATCGGCATCAATTCCGCGACGGGCGCGGATGTCCCAGAATTCCGCGAAGACTCGATTAACGCGCGTGTCCTCGGCCGGATCGCCGCCTCCTCCGATCTGATCTGTCAAGATACGGTTCAATTGGACTCGCAGCGCGTCCTTGAACACACCCTTCATTTGATCAGGACGGATCGCTAATCCAACACTATCATACGACATGACTAAGTTCCTCGCCTGAACCTCCAGACGAGCCATAATATCACACGCAGTTCTATAGTTGCCAGTGCAAAGTGAGAACGAAACAGAAACGGGTGTTCCGGCAAGGGTGAATTTGCGGCGCCAGTGATAGGATCCACCGCGAAGGCGAAGATTGGTAGTCGTCATCGAATGCGCTCCCCATGGGAACAGCGATGGGGACAGGTTTGGGGACAAACCTGCCCAACCGCCGAGCGGACCGCGTGTTTTCAATGACTTAGCGTTAATTGGTCGGGGAGAGAGGATTCGAACCTCCGGCCCCTGCCTCCCGAAATTTATGCGTGGTCACAAACACACGCATTTCTGCGCTCGTTGGGTCGGCAAAAGTGCCGAAAGTGCGCGTAAAATTGGGCAATTGAGGGTCAATTCACCCAAGTTTCACCCAAGAAATTACGCGGCGGAGAGCACCTCTGATTGCATTGCATGCGTGTCAATCACCATGTCTAAGCTAACAATGAAACGCGAGTTGCGCGACGCCTCATCCGTCCGTCACCCGCAGCCATTTTTTCGAGGAAATACCGTCTGAAGTCGTGCAGCTCGCGATCGACCTGACTGTCCAATTCCGAAAATTTTTGAGGCGCGTTGGAACACGAAAATGATGCGCGCCAACCCATCAGGGTATTGTCGATCGCTACCAACGTCTGCGCATAACATCGCTCGTTCGAGCGTAGCTCCTCACCTCTCATTGATTTGGCAATCGATCGCTTTCCCGCGCTGATTAGAAGACGAATTTGATCAAGCAGTCTTTTACACGATTTTGCTGATGGCGGGTATTCACCAGGAATAAGATCGTAGCCCAAGAAAGAATGAGGTTCGCCGACCACGCCCGCAAACGCCTTGCCCGGATCATGTGCGGGATTGTAAATGTCCATGCCAAGACCTCGCAAAATTTTACTCGCAGAGGCCAAGGCTTTTAATACGGAAGACTGGGACCTACCGATCAATAGGAAGTCGTCGATATATCTAATACAGGTAATACCCCTACCGTTCATCTCCCTATCGAATTGTTCAAGAACAATGTTGCCTGCCAGTGCCGACAACGGACATCCTTGGGCCACGCCGTCACGGCCGGTAGGAAAGAGTTTGAGATCGTCGGGCGCCAACTGGTCGGCATTCTTCAGTTCGACCGCAAGAGCTTTGGCCACGAGCTGCACGAATGGCTCGTCAAGTCCGTCTCTCCTTAGGAAAGCGATAACATCCTCGCGAGAAATTTTGGTGAAAAAGCCTTTGATGTCACTTCCGGCTACGTAGCAGTCCCCAGCCTCTACGCGCTCTTGAAAGATTCTTATTGCAGCATCGACGCCTCGACCTGGAATGCCGCCGATAGAAGTGGGGGTTGCTAAGACGCGCTGTATTCCTGTCGACGATGTCGTAGCCTGCAAGACATCCAAAATCGCTCTTTGAACGATCCGATCAGGAAGTGGGGCAACGACTATTGGCCGTTTGCCCGTCTTATGAGGACCTTTCGGCGGAAGCGCACCGTGTGCTTTTGAAAACTTATAGCCTTCTAAGAGCTGTCGCTGGATCTTGCGAAGGTTAGCCGGGAGATATTCTCCGAACTCGCGAGCCCTGCGTTTCGTTAAAGGCTGCTGGGAGGTCTCTGCATTTCGCCGAATCGCGTGCCAAGCGCCGATCAGGTTCTCCATGCGACGAACTTCTAGGCACAAATCCTTCATGCCCGCATCAAACCTAGCTTGGGACCTGCCGACAAAGATCACCCCGGCCAGATTTGTTCTTCAGTCGCAGGCCCGGGCAACGATGTTGCCGAACCCTCGACCGACACGGACAGGCTTACCGCCCATCCATGATCCCCGCTTCTCGGACCTGCACCATCGCATGGCCAGGCGAGATTGAGAGACATGAGCGAAGCGATCAGAAAGCACATCATCGAGACTCCATGTCGCGTCGCTGAAACTCCGCGACCGCGCGATTTAGAATGACCCCCGAAAAGCGTAGCAGCTTTTTCAGCGCGTCAACCCCTTGCACGGCTCGGCGCCCCGTCCGACATTTATGTTCGGAGACTGATCGGCAGGCCGTTTCACACGGGACACCAGTCTCGCACATATCAACCGGGGCGTGCGGGCGTTCTTCAGTCGCAGGCCCGGGCAACGATGTTGCCGAACCCTCGACCGACACGGACAGGCTTACCGCCCATCCATGATCCCCGCTTCTCGGACCTGCACCATCGCATGGCCAGGCGAGATTGAGAGACAAGTCAGCGTTCTCGCTATAGCGAGAACGAGCGGGGAACAAAAGGCCCAACCTGATTTGTCCCCGAAGATCTAGGAAGATGTCACGAAGTCCAAAATGCGATGGCTAGCCACTGTCTCATACGCAGGAGCAAGGCAGTGCTCGGACTTAACCTACTGATTTTGAGGCTTTCATGCATGTCGTCCAACATGCGGAGTAGATCGCAAACGTCCGATCTGCACCCAAAATTCACCCAAGAAAATTCTCGGGTATCACACGTAAGTGCTTGAAATCATTGGTCGGGGAGAGAGGATTCGAACCTCCGGCCCCTGCCTCCCGAAGACAGTGCTCTACCAGGCTGAGCTACTCCCCGACCGTGTCGGTCCCGCATCGGCTGAAAGCCTGCGCGGGTCGAGGCAAGGCGCGCCCTATAGGAGGGCATCGGCGGGGTGGCAAGCGGACAATTTGGGGGCTACCCGGTGAGGTATGACCAACTTCACGCCGCCGGGCGATTCCCCTCATCCCGAATGGCAATATCTCGAGCTTATGCGCCGTATCTGGCAGGAAGGGGACGAGCGAATGGATCGCACCGGGGTCGGGACCCGCTCGGTCTTCGGCACGATGCTCCGCTTCGATCTGGCCGATGGAGCAATGCCGCTGCTGACCACCAAGCGGGTCTATTGGAAGACGGCGACGCGCGAGATGCTGTGGTTCCTGACCGGAGAGACCAATATCCGGCCGCTCGTGCTTCAAGGGGTGAAGATTTGGAACGAGTGGCCGCATGCGCGCTATGTACGGGAAACAGGCGATACGATCACTCTCGACGAGTTCGTGACGCGAATTGCGGAGGACGAGGAATTTGCTGCGCGCTGGGGTGACCTAGGCCCTGTTTATGGCAAGCAGTGGGTCGATTGGCCGACCTGGCGCTACCGCCCCGATGGACTTTACGAACCGGGCGAGGGCATCAATCAGGTCGCGCAGGTCGTCGATAGCCTGAGGAACAATCCCGGCAGTCGACGTCATATCATCGAGGGATGGAACGTCGCGGAGCTCGACCGGATGGCACTGCCGCCCTGTCACAAGACCTATCAGTTCCACGTATCGGGCCAGGGGCATGACGCTCGGCTTAATTGCGCACTTTATCAGCGCAGTTGCGACGTTGCCCTGGGCTTGCCGTTCAACCTGTGGTCGGCGGCGCTGCTGCAGCGCATGATCGCGCAGCAGACCGACCTGATGCCGGGCGAACTCGTCTGGATGGGAGGCGACACGCATCTGTACCTCAACCACTCCGAATTGATTGAGGAGCAGCTCACACGGGAACCCCGGGGCTACCCGCGACTTGAAATTACCAGACGGCCGGAGTCGATTTTCGATTACGTGATCGAGGATTTCGCAGTTCACGAGTATGAGCCGCTCGGGCCGTTGAAGGCACCGGTCGCGGTATGAGGGCCGACTTGACCGCCCGCCATGCGCGCAATATTGCTTCGCGCAAGTGAAAGAATAGGATTGCCAAATGGCCCGGCCGCTCCGCCGGGTCACCGCTGGGAGAGAACCATGGCCGACCGGCCGCAAGGTCACAACAAGCCGAAACTGTCGTTGCACGTGCCGGAACCGAAATTCCGTCCTGGCGACACGGTGGACTTCAGCGATATCGGTGTCACCGAACCGGGCGAGCAACCGCGGCCGGACGAGGCCTGCGCGGCACAGGACACCGCGCCCCTCTGCCATGACCTGATCCGCGTCCTTGGTGATGACGACGAGGCGCACGGCCCTTGGGATCCGAAGCTCGACCCCGAGACGCTGCGCACCATGCTCGGGCACTTCGCACTCACCCGCGCCTTCGATGAGCGGATGTTTCGTGGGCAACGGCAGGGCAAGACCAGCTTCTACATGAAGTGCACGGGCGAGGAGGCGACGAGCGTCGCTGCCGCAATGGCGCTGGCGAGCGACGACATGGTCTTCCCCAGCTATCGCCAGCAGGGTGTCCTGATCGCGCGCGGCTATCCGATTATCGAGATGATCAACCAGATCTACTCGAACAAGGCGGACAAGCTGAAGGGGCGCCAGCTCCCTATCATGTATTCGAGCCGGGAGAAGAGCTTCTTCTCGATTTCGGGCAACCTCGCCACGCAGACCCCGCAGGCGGTGGGCTGGGCGATGGCGAGCGCGATCAAGGGCGACAGCCGTATTGCCGCAACCTGGGTGGGCGAGGGCAGCACGGCGGAAGGGGACTTTCACTCCGCCTGCACGTTCGCGACCGTCTACAACGCGCCGGTCATCCTGAACGTGATTAACAACCAGTGGGCGATCTCGAGCTTCTCGGGCTTTGCCGGTGCCGAACGGACGACCTTTGCCGCCCGCGCGCTCGGCTACGGCCTTGCGGGCCTGCGCGTCGACGGAAACGATCCGCTCGCGGTCTTCGCGGCAGAGCGCTGGGCGGCGAACCGGGCACGTTCCAATGCCGGGCCGACGCTGATCGAACACTTCACCTACCGCGCGGAAGGGCATTCGACGTCCGACGATCCGAGCGGCTATCGAAGCGCGCAGGAACGAGAGGAATGGCCGCTGGGCGATCCGATCATGCGGCTCAAGAAGCATCTCATCGCGTTGGGCGAATGGGATGAGGAACGGCAGGAGGCGCTCGATGCCGATTGCATGGACCGGGTGAAGAAGGCGACGAAGGAGGCGGAGAAGAACGGCATTCTCGGCCACGGCCTTCACCATCCCTTCCGCACGATGTTCGAAGATGTGTACGAGGACCTACCCTGGCATCTGAAGGAGCAGGCGGAGCAGGCGATCCACGAGCGCAAGACCAAGTTTCCCGAAGGGCTTCCTGAGGCATGAGCGAGAGCATCGAGAAAACGCAGGCGTCCGCGCCGGGCGAGGGCGAGACCGAACGCCGCCTCAACATGATCGAGGCGATCAACGACGCTTTGAGTATCATGCTAGATCGCGACCCCGACGTGATCGTAATGGGGGAAGATGTTGGCTATTTCGGCGGCGTGTTCCGCTGCACAGCGGGGCTACAGGAGAAATTCGGCAAGACCCGCGTGTTCGACACGCCGATTTCCGAATGCGGGATCATCGGCGTGGCGGTTGGCATGGGTGCCTACGGCCTGCGCCCGGTGCCGGAAATCCAGTTTGCGGACTATATCTATCCCGGCCTCGACCAGCTCATCAGCGAGGCGGCGCGGTTGCGCTATCGCTCGGCGGCGGAGTTCATTGCGCCGATGACCGTACGCAGCCCGTTCGGTGGCGGTATTTTCGGCGGGCAGACGCATAGCCAGAGCCCGGAGAGCCTGTTCACGCATGTGTCGGGCCTCAAGACTGTGATCCCCTCGACGCCTTACGACGCCAAGGGTCTGCTCATCGCCGCGATCGAGGACAACGATCCCGTCATCTTCTTCGAGCCGAAGCGGATTTACAACGGCCCCTTCGACGGGTTCTACGACCGGCCGGTGCAGCCGTGGAAGAAACATCCGCAGAGCCTGGTGCCCGAGGGATATTACCGTATCCCGCTCGGCCAGGCGCGCATCGTGCGCGAAGGCGAGGCGATGACCGTGCTTTCCTACGGCACCATGTGCCACGTCGCCGAAGGCGTGTGCCGCGAAAAGGGCGTCGATGCAGAGATCATCGATCTGCGAACGCTGGTACCGCTGGACATCGAGACGATCGAGGCTTCTGTAAAGAAGACCGGGCGCTGCATGATCGTGCACGAGGCGACGCGCACCTCTGGCTTCGGTGCTGAGCTTTCGGCGCTGGTGCAGGAGCGCTGCTTCTATCATCTCGAGGCCCCGATCGAGCGCGTGACCGGCTTCGACACCCCCTATCCCCACAGCCTCGAATGGGCGTATTTCCCCGGCCCTATCCGCATTGGCGAGGCCATCGACAAACTTCTTCAGGATTGATCCGGCATGGCAGATTTCACCTTCAAGATGCCCGACGTGGGCGAGGGCGTGGCCGAGGCGGAGGTCGTCGAATGGCACGTCAAGGTCGGCGATACGGTCGAGGAAGATCAGCACCTCGTCGACGTGATGACCGACAAGGCGACGATCGACATTGAAAGCCCGGTCTCAGGCACGGTCAAGGAAGTCGCGGGCGAGGTCGGTGACACCATCTCGGTCGGATCGATGCTGGTAGTGATCGCTACCGAGGGCGAAGTTTCGGAAGAAGTTGTTCAGGAGAACGATGCTGCGCATGAGAGCGCGCCGGCACCGGCCCCGAAGGACGAGGAGGTCGAAGAGCGGATCGAGGTCGAGACTTCGGACGCCAGCGACGCGGACGACGCAATCGATGCCGATCCGGAGCCGGTACCATCGCCCAAGCCGACCCCTGCGCCCGCCCCGAACGAGAAGGCCAAGGTTCTCGCCAGTCCGGCAGTGCGCAAGCGCGCGAAAGACCTGGGCATCGACCTGGCGCAGGTTAGGCCCGCGGAAGATGGCCGCCTGCGCCATGGCGACCTCGACCAATTTCTCAGCTACAATTCGGGCTATGGCGGCGCGGCGGCAACCCGTAGCGACGAAACCATAAAAGTCATCGGCATGCGCAAGCGGATTGCGCAGAACATGGCGGCATCGAAGCGGGCGATACCGCATTTCTCCTATGTCGAGGAAGTGGACGTGACCGCGCTCGAGGAAATGCGCGCGCAGCTCAACGACAGCCGCGGGGACAAACCCAAGCTGACGATCCTGCCGCTGCTGATCACCGCAATTTGCAAGACGTTGCCAGATTTCCCCATGATTAATGCCCGTTACGACGACGAGGCGGGCGTGGTGACGCGCCACGGCGCGGTCCATATGGGAATGGCGGCGCAAACCGACGCCGGCCTCATGGTGCCGGTGATCGAGGATGCGCATGCGAAGAATGTCTGGCAACTCGCGCGCGAGATTTCGCGCCTTGCGGACGCGGCGCGCGATGGCACGGCGAAGTCGGAGGAGCTGTCAGGCGGCACGCTGACCGTCACTTCGCTCGGGCCTTTGGGCGGCATCGCGACGACGCCGGTGATCAACCGTCCGGAGGTCGCAATCATCGGGCCCAACAAAATCGTCGAACGGCCGATGTTCGTGCCCGATGGGCAGGGTGGCGAGCGGATCGAGAAACGCAAGCTGATGAACATCTCGATCAGCTGCGACCATCGCGTGGTGGATGGCTGGGATGCGGCGAGCTTCGTTCAGGCGCTCAAGAAGCTTATCGAAACGCCGGTCCTGATCGTCTCGAACTGATGGCGGCCGGTCAGCGTACCTGCGCGCTGTAGGTCAGCATTCCGCGCCCGCGCGCCGCGTCTTCGCGGGATATGATCCAGCGCACGTCCGTTACGTCGCTTTCATTGGCGCGCCTCGTGCCGAGACGTCGCGTCGACAGGGGCCCCCAGGTGCGACCCCCGTCGACCGATACCTGATACGCGGCAGAACCGACCCGCTCGAATGCCAGACGCTCCGGTACGCGGCTCGAGACCACGAAACCTATGTTGGAAGCTGTCGGCGCATACCAGTTCAGCATCAGCACCACACGATCCCCGCGGGACAAGCTCTCTGCAGGGGCGAGCGTGCACACGGTGCGACCTTCGCTATGCTGAACCCGTTCGATAAACACAGAACGATCGATGCGAACCGCTTCGCTGGCATGGGTCGGGACACCAATCGCAAGCGCGGCAGCAAGCAATGCAAGACGCATGTCGGTTCCCCCATCACCTTTCAAACTGCGAGCCAGACGTGCCAGCCAGGTGCGAAATTATGGTTAACGAGGAAGGTCCGGGCTCTGCGTAGAAATTGTGCGATAGGGGCCATTGACAGCCCATCGGTGCTGCCCTAACTGCGCCGCTCCCACGCAGCGCCGCTGCGATTTGCGCGGGTGTAGCTCAGTTGGTTAGAGCGCCGGCCTGTCACGCCGGAGGTCGCGGGTTCAAGTCCCGTCACTCGCGCCATTTCTTTCGGAAATGGCATTATTCCTGATGCGACGGGCAGTAATAGGCCGTTCGCCCGCCAACCTTCCTGGCTGCGATCGTTCCGCCGCATTTCGGACAATCGGCGCCTTTTTTGCGATTGCGCACTAGCCAGTCCTTCGGAAGTTTCGAATAGGTCGCCTCCGTATCGAGCACCGCCCGCAGGATATCGCGCATCGCGTCGTAGGCGCGTGAGAGGCAATCCTCGCCCAGCTCATGGGCCGTCCGTTCCGGATCGAGGCCGAGACGGTAATCGATCTCGTCCGACCAGAGGTTTCCGATCCCGGCGAGCTTCTTCTGGCTCATCAGCGCCGACTTGATCGCGCCATTCGTACCGCCGATCCGCTCCACGAAGTCCTGGTGGGAAATCTCCAGCGCGTCGGGCCCGTAGCCGCCTTCGGCGATGAAGCTTTCCGGATCGTCGACGATCTCGACCCGGCCCAGCTTGCGCGGACAGCGAAACGCCAACCGCCGATCGCCTTCGAACCTGATCAGGAACTTCGTGTGGTCGGGTGCTTCGTCAGGCGCGTCGAAGGCGATCAGTTTGCCGGTCATCCCCAGATGGACGACCATCCAGGGGCCGGTCTTGGAACCGGCGAAGATGAATTTCCCGTGCCGGTCGGTCCGGGTGAACTGATGCCCGACCAGACGAGCGCGTTCGTTGCTTCCGGGGAGCTTGATATAGCTTGTATTGCTGCCGAGTTCCGCCGCCTCGATTGTTCGGTTCAGGCACTCCCGCTCAATAACGAGCCGCATGGCGTCGGATTCGGGTAGTTCGGGCATGCGGTTCTCCTTCCCGCATCAACGCGAAGTTCTCCGCCGCCGTTCCGCGCGGGCTAGCGACCCGGCGGCGTTTCCATCCAGATGAGAAACCGGCGCAGGGGCAGAAGCCACATGGTGCCGAGGATCAGGTAGACGATTGTTTGTACGAGCACCGGCCATTCCCCGATCCAGTCCGGGACCAGCCGTGCAACGAGCAAAGCATAGACGGTCAGCCCGATCAGCAGGCCTATGATCCCGACGGGAATGCGCCAGCTGGGCTCGCGCCTCATGCGAACGGCCCGATCAGGCGCGACGGTGTGAGCACGGCGTTGAGCGGAATATCGTGGGGCTCCGTAGGCATCTCGTCGACCTCCTGCGCATCCCACGCGAGGCCGATCCGCAGGACGTCGGCATGGCTTGCCAGCCAGCGATCGTAATGGCCCGCCCCCTGTCCGATCCTGTCCCCGCGAGAGGTAAAGCCGAGAAGGGGAACGAAGACGACGGCGGGCACGACCTCTTCCGCTGCCGAACCGGGCTGAGAAATGCCGAACGGACCAGCTTCCAGATCGCTGTCGCCGAAGGGATCGCTATGCGCAGCGAAGTGCATGGGCGCGTCGCGCGAAGCGAAGCGGGGAAGGGCGATGGTATGCCCTTGCTCCTTGAACCAGCGGGCGAGCCGGTTTGCCGGGACCTCGTGGGCGAGCGCATGATAGAACCCGATCGTGGCACCGTCCGGTATCAGCTCGATCAACGGGTTGGGCGGGCGAAAGAAGATCAGCGCCCGCTCTGCCGGAGCAACCGCGCGCGCCGCCTTCTTTTGCAGATCGCGCAGATCGATGCGCAAGCGCGCCTTCTCTTCGGTCAGTGTTTTCACCGGGCCTCTGCCATTTGCGCCCCCAGGGGGTTCGTCCGTCGTCAAGGAAGTGGCGGGACCACCATGGGTCGTTTGCCGGGGAAATCCTCTGACGCCTCAACGTCAGGTGGGTGCCGTTTACCCCGGTTCCCCGGACGGACCGGTGTTCCAGGGCAGGGACAGCTCCCTTTGGATTGCTTATAGCCTCAGGGATGTTCGATCGGCTCGTGCCGGGCAGTCCCGCCGTGATCCTATGTAAGGATCGGGACGGCCGGCCTCAAGCGGTTCGTGGATCGAGTTTGTCCGCGCAGTCTTCCAATAGTTCGGCAAAGCGTTCGAGCGCGGGGAGAAGCGTCTCGTCACTACCGGTCGACGCCAGCGGCCGCTCTGCGCCTGTCGCGCCAAGCGGCGCATTCTCATTATCGCTTTCCAGTCGCGCAAGGGTGTCTCGTAGGCGCGAAATTTCCCTTTTCGACTCCTCCGCCTCGGCGGTCAGCATCGCGATCCGTTCGCGCAGGTTATCCCTATCGGTTTCGGTGTCGCGGTTATCCTTCAATTCGTCAGCGAGACGAAGCGCCGCAAACAGGAGATTGTGTGAATAGCGCGGGGAGAGGGTCTCGAATTTCCCCTCGATCCGGCGTGCCAGCCCGCGAACATGCTCTTCCTCGCCAGCGGCGCAGGTGAGCGAGAAATCGCGTCCCCCGATGCAAAGTGTGATCTCGCTCAACTTTTCATCCTGTCGATGAGCGTATCGAGCCGGTCGATCTGTGCCGCGACTTGGGTGCGCAGTCCCTCATGCCGTTCGCGCAATGCCTCATGTGCCTCGAGGAGTTGTCCATCCCCTGGCGCGGACTCCTCCGGGAAGGGCGCGGCGCCCGAAGGGACCTCGGCGGCCTTCGCGATGCGTGCCAAGGCCCGCTCGATCCGCTGGACTGCCTGTTCGATCGGATCCGCCGTCATGATACGGTCATTTCTAAACCGATTTCGCAATGCGGGCAAAGCCTTGGTCCGACCTGTTGATAAGTGTTGCCAACCGCAGGGACGTTCTCGGACCCGGCACGGTCCCTTGACCTCGCGAAGCCGCTCCGCGATGGCGTCCCCGCCGACGAATCGCGCGATATTCGCAGCGTGTTTGCGAAGGAGACGATACCCTCGCCATGAATTACGAACCAGCCCGCCTCCAACAGATGGCCAACGCAGTGCGAGCGCTGTCCATGGATGCGGTGCAGGCCGCCAATTCCGGTCACCCGGGCATGCCAATGGGCATGGCGGACGTGGCGACGGTGCTGTGGACCGAGTTCCTGAAGCACGATCCCGAGGACCCGCACTGGGCCGATCGCGATCGTTTCGTGCTGTCCGCCGGGCACGGTTCCATGTTGATCTACAGCCTGCTTCACCTGTCCGGCTACGCCCATCCGACGATCGACGACATCCGCAATTTCCGCCAGCTTGGTGGCCCGTGTGCGGGGCATCCCGAGAACTTCCTGCTCGACGGCGTCGAATGCACCACCGGGCCGCTGGGCCAGGGCTTGGCAATGGCGGTCGGCATGGCGATGGCGGAGCGGCATCTGAACGCCGTATTCGGCGACGAACTGGTCGATCATCGCACTTGGGTTGTCGCCGGCGATGGTTGCCTGATGGAAGGGATCAACCACGAGGCGATCGGTCTGGCGGGCAATCTCCAGTTGAACCGGCTCGTCGTGCTGTGGGACGACAACAATATCACCATCGATGGGTCCACCGATCTGTCGACCTGCGAAGATATTCCCGCGCGCTACCACGCCGCCGGGTGGACGACGCTGGAGTGCGAGGGCCACGACTTCGGCGATATCCGCCGTGCCCTGGGCGAAGCGACGCTGGCGGATAGGCCGGTACTGGTGCGCTGTCGCACGGTGATCGGCAAGGGCGCGCCGAACAAGCAGGGCACCAGTGCGACCCACGGCTCCCCACTGGGTGACGACGAGGTTGCGGCGGCACGGGAAACACTGGGCTGGGACCATCCTGCGTTCGACGTGCCTGCCGATATCCTTTCGGATTGGCGTGAAGGCGCGAAAGCGCGTGCAACCGAACATGCTGACTGGGACGATCGGCTCACCGCCAGTCCCAATCGCGCCGAGTTCGAGCGACGCATGGCGGGCGACCTTCCCGAAGGGAAGGGTATCGCGGACGAGTTTGCGAGCTGGCTTTCCGCCGATCAGAAGGTCGCGACCCGCAAGGCGTCGGAAATGGCGCTGTCGGTGCTGACCGCCGCTATCCCCGACCTCATCGGCGGATCAGCGGATCTGACTGGGTCGAACAACACCAAGACCGCCTCGACCGAGCCGTTCACGAAGAACAATTACGCCGGACGCTACGTCTATTACGGCATTCGCGAATTCGGCATGGCCGCCGCGATCAACGGTATGGCGCTGCATGGCGGGGTGATCCCCTATGGCGGCACCTTCCTGATCTTCAGCGACTATGCGCGCAACGCGATCCGGCTCGCCGCGCTGCAACAGGCGCGCTCTATCTTCGTGCTGACGCACGACAGCATCGGACTGGGCGAGGACGGACCGACGCACCAGCCGGTGGAGCAGGTGATGAGCCTGCGCCTGATCCCGAACCTCAACGTGTTCCGCCCTGCGGATATCATCGAGACGGCCGAGTGTTGGCAGCTCGCGTTGCAGCACAAGGCAACGCCCTCGGCACTTTGCCTCACCCGCCAAGGCCTGCCGCAACTGCGGCATGAAGGCGACATGCTGTCGGCAAAGGGCGCGTATCGACTGCATGCCGCTCAGGCCGAGCGGAAAGTGGTGATCGTCGCGACCGGCTCGGAGGTTGCGCTGGCCATGGAATGCGCCGAGCAGCTCGAGAGCGAAGGCATCGGCGCGGATGTCGTCTCGATGCCTTGCATGGAGCTATTCGAGGCGCAGGACGCCAGCTACCGCGCCGAGTTGTTGCCCGCCGACGCCCTGAAGGTCTCGATCGAGGCGGGGAGCACGCTGGGGTGGGAGCGCTATGTTGGTCAGGACGGTCTGACCATCGGGCTCGACCGTTTCGGCGCGTCGGCTCCGGCGGAAGACCTGTTCGACCGTTTCGGTTTCACCGCGGACAAAATCGTCCCGCAAATCATGAACAAGATCAGCAAGTAAGCAGGAGCTCTTCGTATGGCGACCAAGGTTGCAATCAACGGTTTCGGACGGATCGGTCGCCTGGTGGCGCGGGCCCTGCTGGAGCGTGACGACCACGATCTGGATCTGGTCGCGATCAACGATCTCGCCGATGCGCAGGCCAACGCTCTGCTCTTCCAGTACGACAGCACGCATGGCCGCTTCCCCGGCAGCGTGTCGGTGGATGGCGATGCGATCGTCGTCAATGGCACGCGGATTGCGGTCACGAGCGAGCGCGAACCGGGAAAATTGCCCCACGCCAACATGGGTGTCGAAATCGTCCTGGAATGCACAGGTTTCTTCCAGTCCGACGAAGCGGCGCGTCCCCATATCGAGGCGGGAGCGAAGAAGGTCCTGATCTCTGCCCCGGCGAAGGGAGTCTCGAAGACCATCGTCTTCGGGGTCAATCAGGACAAGCTGACCGCCGAGGACGATATCGTTTCCAACGCGAGCTGCACGACCAACTGCCTCGCCCCGATCGCGAAGGTGTGCAACGACACGGTCGGGATCGAGCGCGGTTTCATGACCACGATCCACTCCTACACCAACGATCAGCGCATGCTCGATCAGATGCACAAGGACATGCGGCGCGCGCGTGGCGGTGCGCAGAATATCATCCCGACCACCACCGGCGCGGCGCGCGCGGTCGGTCTGGTCCTGCCCGAACTGAACGGCAAGCTCGACGGCTCCTCTGTCCGCGTGCCCACGCCCAACGTTTCCCTCGTTGATCTTACCTTCGTTCCGGGCCGCGATACGAGCGCGGAGGAATTGAACGATGCGCTGAAGGCGGCGTCGGAAGGGGCAATGAAGGGTGTTCTCGATTATACCGACCAGCCGCTCGTTTCGTCTGACTTCAATCATTACCCGGCCAGCTCGACCGTGGATTCGCTGGAGACCGCGGTGCTGGAGGGCAAGATGGCGCGGGTCGTCAGCTGGTACGACAACGAGTGGGGCTTCTCCAATCGCATGATCGATACCGCCGGCGTGATGGCGGGCCTGCTCTGATCCTGCCCGTCTAGGGAGACGACATTGACCAGCTTTAAGACCCTGGACGACCTCGGTGACGTTGCCGGCAAGGTCGCGCTGGTTCGCGTGGACCTTAACCTGCCCATGCAGGACGGTTCCGCGACCGACGTGACCCGGGTGGAGGCGGCGAAGCCGACCATCCTCGAACTGACGGAGAAGGGTGCAAAGGTGCTCCTCCTCGCCCATTTCGGTCGGCCTAAGGGCCAGCGCTCCTCCACCATGTCGACCAGCTTCGTGCAGGGCGACGTGGAGAAGGTTCTCGGCAAGGAGATCATGTTTGTCCCCGAGGTCATGGGGCCCGTAGTCGAACAGTCGATCGGCATCCTCGACAACGGCGATATCGGCTTGCTCGACAATGTCCGCTTCTGGCCGGGCGAGGAGGCGAACGATCCCGACTTCGCGAAAGGGATCGCGGAGAACGGCGATTTCTACGTCAACGATGCCTTCTCCGCCGCACACCGCGCCCATGCGAGCACCGAAGGACTGGCGCATCTACTGCCGGCCTATGCCGGCCGCGCGATGGAGGCCGAGCTCAAGGCGCTCGATGCCGCGCTCGGCAATCCCGAACCGCCGGTCGCCGCGGTCGTGGGCGGCGCGAAGGTTTCGACGAAGTTGGCCGTGCTGGAAAACCTGGTCGGGCGCGTGCAGCATCTCATCATCGGCGGCGGGATGGCGAACACGTTCCTCGCCGCGCGCGGCGTCGATGTGGGCAAGTCGCTGTGCGAGCACGACCTGACCGACACCGCAAACCGCATCATGGACCAGGCCGACCACGCGGGCTGTACCGTCCATCTTCCCTACGACGTGGTGGTCGCGAAGGAGTTCGCCGCCAATCCGCCTTCGCTCCGCACCTGCAATGTGCACGAGGTCGGCTCCGACGAGATGATCCTCGATATCGGCCCGCAGGCGGTCGAGGCGCTGGCGGATGTGCTCAAGACCTGTCGCACGCTGGTCTGGAACGGTCCACTTGGCGCGTTCGAGACGTCTCCTTTCGACGAAGCGACGGTGACCTTGGCGAAGACGGCCGCGGCGCTGACACAGGACGGTTCGCTGGTTTCCGTCGCGGGCGGGGGCGATACGGTTGCGGCGCTCAATCAGGCAGATGTCGCAGGCGACTTCACCTATGTCTCTGCCGCGGGCGGCGCGTTCCTCGAATGGATGGAAGGTAAGCCGCTGCCCGGCGTTGAGGCGCTCAAGGGGTGAGCGGGCCGCGGCAGCAGATCACGGAAGGCGAGTTCGCAGGGTGGGAACGGTCGGACAGCGACGATTTCGAACGCTATTCCGGCCCCTATTACGAACGCTCGGAACCTGACGGTCGTCGACGCATCGCGTTCCGCGCGGAAGCGCGTCACATGAACGGGCACGGCGTGATGCATGGCGGCTGCCTGATGACCTTCGCCGACGCCGCGCTGTTCACCATCAGCCACGATGCACGCGCCGGGCAGCGCGGCGTTACGCTCCAATTGGCGGGCGATTTCCTAGAGCCCGTGCCAGAGGGTGCGTGGGTCGAGGCCACCGGAGAAGTGGTGCGGGGTGGGGGCAAGACCATTTTCGTACGCGGAATGGTGACCGCAGATGGTACCGCCGCGCTCAGCTTCAACGGCATCGTCCGCAAGATCGGCGAACGTCGCTAGCGATACTCCGGATTGGGCGCGTCGAACCGCCTGCCGTCGTTCCACAAATCGACCGAGTTGCCATGGCATGGCAGACCCCCTGCATCCTTCAGCATGCGCGCCATGTGCATCAGGTTCCATGTCATGAAGGTGGCGTTGCGACGGGTGAAATCGTTGTCGAAACCGACATAGCCTTCGCCGTCTTGCTTCGGGTCGCCGTAGCTCGGCCCCGGACCTGCCTCCCCAATCCATCCGGCGTCGGCCTGGGGAGGAATGGCGTAGCCGACGTGCTGCAGCGAATAGAGCACATGCATGCCCACATTCTTGATGCCGTCTTCGTTGCCAGTGACGATGCAGCCCCCGGTCTTGCCGTAGAAGACATACTGACCCTTCTCGTTCGTTTGCCCGGAATGGCCGTACAGGCGCTCGATCAGGCGCTGGCACACGCTCGACTTCTGGCCCAGCCAGATGGGCGTACCGACGATCAGAATATCGGCCCGCTCGATCTTCTCCCAGATCGCGGGCCATGCGTCGGTTTCGAAGCCATGCTCTGTCATGTCGGGATAGACGCCCGGCGCGATGGTATGATCGACCAGCCGGACTTGCTCCAGCGACACGCCGTTCCGCGCAAGGATGGCCTCGGGAACGCCGAGCAGCTTGGCGGTATGCGACCCCTGCGGGCTCGGCTTTAGCGTACAATTGATCGTCAGCGCGGCGAGATCGCTGAAATCGATGGTGTTTTCGCTGCAGAGCCGCTCCTGAACTTTATCGAGCATGGCGATCCTTTCCGTTTCCTTGCCTTCTCTACGCTCTCGCTTGGCGACAGGTCCACGCGGGCGGTTGCGAGGGAAAGGTAGCACGGCTAAGGCCGCGCCTGCATTCGTATGCGCAGCAGGGATTTTTTATGACGATGACCTTCGACGAGATGCGGCAGAAGATGGCGACGGGGCAGGGGTTTATCGCTGCCCTAGACCAGTCGGGAGGCTCCACGCCTAACGCCCTGCGCGGCTATGGCGTAGAGGACAGCGAATGGTCTGGCGACGAGGAAATGTTCGCGAAGATACACGAGATGCGCTGCCGGATCGTCGAAAGTCCGTCCTTCACGGGCGAGAAAGTGGTCGGGGCAATCCTGTTCGATCGCACGATGGAAGGTTGCAACCAAGACGGCATGCCCATTCCCGAGCGGCTTCGCGGGAAGGGCATCGTGCCGTTTCTGAAAGTCGACAAGGGCATGCACGACACGGCGGATGGCGTGCAGCTGATGAAGGACATTCCAGAGCTCGACGCGCAGTGCGCCCGCGCGAAGGAACTGGGCATCTTCGGCACCAAGATGCGGTCGGTCATCCACGAGGCGGACGAGAAGGGGATCGGCGACAATATCCGACAGCAGATGGATTTCGGCTTGCAGATCCTGGACCAGGGTCTGGTCCCGATCCTGGAGCCGGAGGTGAGCCTGAAAAGCGAGAGCCGCGAGCAGGCCGAGGCACTCGTTCTGACCAAGCTGCTCGACCAGCTTGACCGTGTGCCCGATGGCCGGGAAGTCATGCTGAAGCTGACCATTCCCGCGCAACCCGATACATACAAGCCGCTGACCGAGCATCCCAAGGTGCTACGGGTGGTCGCTCTGTCGGGTGGGTATTCACGTGACGAGGCGTGCGCCGAACTCGCCAAGAATTCCGGCATGATTGCCAGTTTCAGCCGTGCTCTGCTGGAAGAATTGCGACAGGATATGGACGAACAGCGGTTCGACGCGGCGCTGGAAACCGCGATCGACGAAATCTACGCGGCTTCGGTCGGCTAGGGCTGTAGCGAATTAACCAGGCGATAGGCGCTGGTGGGGGCTCGTGCCGGCACCTTCGCCGTCGTCGAATAGGTCGGATGAACGGTGGCGTTTTGTCCCATATCGCCTAATTCGTCGTCATGATCGACTGTCAGCTTTACCTCATTTCCCCGCTCGACGTCTCGGGTGCCTTCCCGGACCGCCTTTCCCGTGCTCTTGATGCCGGGGGTGGGCGAGCGACCGCATTCCAGTTCCGGGTGAAGGGGGTGGATCAGCACGAAGCCGCTCGTCTCGCCGAACCGCTGCAAGACATCTGCGCGCAGCGCGACGTCGCGTTCATCGTCAACGACGACGTGGCGCTGGCGAAGCGTTTGGGCGCGGACGGCGTTCACCTCGGGCAAGGGGACGGCGACCCGAAGGAGGCACGCGAAGAGCTGGGCCGCGAGGCGCAGATCGGCGTCACATGCCACGCGTCGCGTCATCTGGCGATGGAAGCGGGGGAGGCGGGGGCCGATTACGTCGCGTTCGGATCGTTCTTCCCCAGCACGACCAAGGCTAGCGAGCATCGGCCCGAACCCGACCTGCTCGAATGGTGGAGCCGGGTCTTCGAGATCCCCTGCGTCGCGATCGGGGGGATTACCCCGGCCAATTGCGGACCGCTGGTAAGTGCGGGCGCGGACTTCCTGGCTGTCTCGGCTGCCGTTTGGAGCGGAGACGAACAGGCCGCGATGGCCGCATTCGCGCAAGCCATGGAGCGAGCCGCCACCGATTAGGAGCCAAAGCAGGCAATACGCGTTGGATGCCACGAAGGAGTTTTAGATGCGTCAAACGATTGGGATCGCGGCTTTGTTCGCCTTGGCAGCTTGTGGAATGAACGGCACCGACGGGGATGATGGCGCGCAGGATAGCGCAGCGACCACGCCTGCGGCCCCCAGCAACAATCTGGCCGACAGCATGGCTTCGCACGACGGGACGAACCAGTCGTCACAGGACGTGCCGGACATTCCCGACGCCGAACAGCGCCCGATGATGCAGGCTCAGGTTGTACTCGACCGCCAGGGGTTCGGCCCCGGCGTGGTCGATGGCAAGATGGGCCTGTCGACCGAGAATGCGCTGAATGCTTTCCAGCGGGCAAACAAGCTGGATGAAACCGGCAAGCTTGATCAGCCCACGCGGCAGGCATTGTCCCAATGGCAATCCATTCCCGCAACCCGGGTCGTCCGCATTCCCGCCAATTGGGGCGATACGACCTATCAACCCATTCCGGACAAACCATCCGCTCAAGCCGAGATGCAGCGGCTCGGCTACACTTCTCTCGACGAGCGCCTGGCCGAGCGGTTTCATACCACGGTCGATACGCTCAAGGCGTTGAATCCCGGCGGCCAACCGGCGGGGAGCAAGGGCGCGGCAGCGGGACCTTCGGTGAGCCCCAGCGCAACCGCGTCTCCATCTCCGACCCCTACCGCGACCTCTTCCACGTCCACGGACGCAGCCGAAAAGACATCCAGCGTTTTCCGCGCTGGCCAATTGGTTCGCGTGCCCAATATCGGTGCAGATCGCATCGCGCCGGGCGCGATTAAGGATGCCGACTGGCAGCGTACGCTGACCTCACTAGGCGTCGGCAGCGAACAGCCGCATCTCGCGCGCATCGTGGTAAGCAAGTCGAAGGATACGCTGCTAGGCTATGACGACGACGGCAATCTGCGCGTCGCCTTCACCGTCACATCAGGTTCCAGCCACGATCCGCTACCGCTGGGCGACTGGAAGATAAACGGCATCTCGCACAATCCGAAGTTCTCCTTCGACCCGTCGCTGTTCTGGGACGTGCCCGACGACGAGGCGGAGCATCGCCTTCCGCCGGGGCCGAACGGGCCGGTCGGCGTCGTCTGGATCGACCTGTCGAAGGAGCACTACGGTATCCACGGCACTTCGGAACCCGAAACGATTGGTCGCGCCCAGAGCCATGGCTGCGTTCGTCTGACCAATTGGGATGCGGCGCGATTGTCCGAGATGGTCGATCAAAAGACGAAAGTGGAATTCGTGGCGTGACGCGCTAGGGTAACCGACATGAAATGGGCCGACCGCATCCTCACCATAGTGGTGACTGCCACGCTGACGAGCGCTGTGTGGATCGTGGCGGGCGGCAGTCTGATCGAGATGGCGAGTGGCGAAGGTCAGCGCGAGGTCACCCGCCCGTCCGACGCCCAGCCGAGCCCCGCGGTGCAAACCGACAGCCTGCCCTCGGAGCGCGGGCAGGCGACTTCGAACATTGTATCGAGCGGACTGGACGACAAATCGGCGGCCGCAATTCCCGGAGATTCCCAGCGCAATCTGATGATCCCCGTTCTGAACGTGCGGCCCGAGGACCTGACGGATACCTTTGCCGACGAGCGTGAGGGCGGGGGCCGACTACACGAAGCGATCGACATCATGGCCCCCGAAGGCACCACGGTCGTCTCGGCCGCAGCGGGCAGGATCGAGAAGCTGTTCCGGTCGAAGGCGGGGGGCAACACGATCTATGTTCGCTCGCCGGATGAACAGGCGATCTACTATTACGCGCACCTGAAGGAATACGCCCAGGGATTGAAAGAAGGGCAGCAGGTTCGGCGCGGGCAGCGACTGGGCGCGGTGGGCAGTTCGGGAAATGCCTCAGCCGATGCGCCCCATCTCCATTTCGCGCTTCTGCGCACCACCCCCGATGCGGCGTGGTGGGAGCCCGCGAACGCGCTCAATCCCTACCCTCTGCTCGGCGGGAAAAAGAACGCGGGGTCGGGCAAATAGCGGGGCGCGGGTTCGCCTGCCCTTGCAGCTAGCGAGCGTTCGAGCGCACGCAACGAAGGTCGCCCGCTTCGCTGCCCCCATTTCTCAGGGTCACCGTGTTTTCACCCGTTCGTTCGAATGTCTTGCCTTTGAGCGGACCGCGCGTGAATTGCAGCGACTTGCCGCGCAGCAGATATACGCCCGACCCGTCTTCGGTACGGTAGCTGGAGGAATTGCCGATCGTGAAGTCCAGCGCCGGTACGGGGACACGCGCTTTCCCGCCAGCATCGCCGGGCAGCGAACAGTGGTAGCGCCCCTGCGGCAGGGTATCGACCGGCCCATCGACCGGTGGTGCGGCGGCGATCAGCCCGTAAGCGAGCGGAACCAGCGCGAAGGCGGAAAGAACTGGCGATCTCATCTTCGGAATCCTCATAGTCTCCACCCTATAGCACAGGCAAGCTTGCCCGTACCTGACCGGTGGGCTAGGGGCGGGCTTTCGAGGGCGGCGCCCACAGCCGCCACAGACCCCCAGCAGGCAGGCAGTTTCCCATGAAGATCAGTGGCGTCGATATCCGTCCCGGCAACATCATCGAATACGAAAACGGGATCTGGAAAGTGGCCAAGATCCAGCATACCCAGCCGGGCAAGGGCGGTGCCTATATGCAGGTCGAGATGAAGAACCTGCAGGACGGTCGCAAAACCAATGTCCGCTTCCGCAGCGCCGACACCGTGGAGCGCGTGCGGCTCGATACGAAGGAATATCAGTTCCTGTACGAAGACGGCGACAATCTGGTCTTTATGGACCAGGAAACCTTCGAGCAGATTCAACTCCCGTCCGATCTGCTCGGCGATGCCCGCCCGTTCCTCCAGGACGGCATGACCGTGACGCTGGAGCTGTGGGAAGAAAAGCCGATTTCGGTCGCGCTGCCCGAGCAGGTCGAGGCCGAGATCGTCGAAGCGGACGCGGTGGTGAAGGGGCAGACCGCCTCTTCCAGCTACAAGCCCGCCATCCTCGACAACGGCGTGCGCATCATGGTGCCGCCGCATATCGAGAGCGGGACGCGCATCGTGGTCGATGTGTATGAGCAGACCTATGTTGGGAAAGCCAACTGAGGCGCACGTAAAATGGCTGCTATTTCAGGATTGATCCGCGTCATGGAACGCGCCGCGCGCAAGGCGGGCGGTCGCTTGCGCCGCGATTTCGGCGAGGTCGAGCACCTCCAGGTGAGCCGCAAGGGGCCCGCCGACTTCGTATCGAAGGCGGACCGCATCGCGGAACGCACGCTTTATGACGAACTGCGCCAGGCGCGGCCCGACTGGGGCTTCGTGATGGAGGAAGCGGGCGTGATCGAGGGCGACCCCGATCAGCCGCGCTGGATCGTGGACCCGCTCGACGGGACCAGCAATTTCCTTCACGGCATTCCGCATTTCGCCGTCTCCATCGCGGCGCAGGAGCCCAAGCTCGGTGGCGGGGGCTGGGGCGAAGTCGTCGCCGGTGTCGTGTACCAGCCGATCACCGACGAGACCTTCTGGGCCGAGAAATCCCGCGGCGCGTGGCTGCACGACGGTCGCCTGCGGGTAAGCGCACGCGCGCGTTTGCCGGATGCGCTGATCGCCACCGGTATCCCCTTTCAGGGCCATGGGGATTTTGGCGAGTGGGGCCGCATCTTCGGTGCCATCGGGCCGGAAGTCGCAGGGATCCGCCGCTATGGCGCGGCGTCGCTCGACCTCGCATGGGTCGCGGCGGGCCGCTTCGACGGGTTCTGGGAAAGCGGTCTCAGCGATTGGGATACCGCGGCGGGATGTCTACTGGTGCGCGAGGCGGGCGGGTTCGTTTCCGACTATCGCGGCCGCTCGCAGTCGATCCATAGCGCGCAAGTGCTGGCGGCGAACGACAGTTTGCATTCCAAATTGCACAAGCTGCTGGTGAGCTCGCTGCGCTAACCCGCTTGCGAGTTGGGGCGGCCCCGGCTAACGCCGCCGCGCCCGCAGCAGTGCCCCTGTGGCGGAATTGGTAGACGCGTTCGACTCAAAATCGAATTTCCACGGAAGTGCCGGTTCGAGTCCGGCCAGGGGCACCACACAGGCACTACCAGTCACGAACCGCTTGTGATCGACGCGGGTTTCTGGAATTCGGAACCCGCACAATGATCCCGGTCCCATCCCCTCACGCAATTGCCGCGATGGCTGTCACCATCGCGATGTTCGTGGCGTTCGCGCGCGGGAAGATGTCGATCGAGATCGTGTCGTTGCTCACGATCGCGGTCATCGCCGTGGGCCTGTATTTCTTCCCGCTGCCGGGCACGCAGCAGACCGACGGGCTGAACTCGCCTTCTCCGGTTTCGGGCATTATGCGCTCATCACGATCTGCGCCTTGATGATCATGGGGCGCGGCCTCGTCGTCACCGGCGCTCTCGAGCCGGTCGCCAGAGCGCTGGAGCGGTTGTTCAAATACAACCTGCAACTCGGCCTGCTCATTTCGCTGCTGATGGCCGTGTTCCTGTCCATGGCGGTGAACGACACCCCCGTGCTCGTCCTGCTCCTGCCCATATTCGTCCAGCTGGCGGCGCGGGGCGCAATGCCGGCGTCGAAGACACTTATCCCGCTGAACGCCGCGGTCCTGATCGGCGGAATGGCGACGACCATCGGCACCTCGACGAACATCCTCGTCGTCTCGATCGCGAACGACCTGGGAATGCCGCGCATGGGGGTGTTCCACTATACGCCCATCGTGCTGCTCGCGGGCGCGATCGCGCTGCCCTATCTGTGGCTGGTGATGCCGCGCCTGCTCGGTGACAACCGCGTAGAGGAGGTGGCGCAGCGGCGGCGGTTTCACACACGGTTGCGGATCGACGAGGAAAGCGGGCTGCGCGGTCAGGAACTTGCGACGATCATGTCGCGCATGCCGTCGGAAATCGAGTTCGAGGGCACCCCAAGTGGCCCGCTGCAAGCCCAGCAGCGCCTGCGCATGTCGGGCACGCACGAGGCGCTGGAGGAGGCCCTGCGCACCCTGAAGGGTGCGATCGCGCCCACCTGGGTGCTCGACCGTATCCGGCGCCAGGCCGACCAGAAAAACGAGACCATCCTGGTCAGGGAAATGTCGGTCACCGCCGATTCCAGGTTGATCAATCGCACACTACCCACGTCCGGCGTCGCGGATCTTTATGGCGTGGTCATCCTGGGTATCCATCGTCCGGAACGGCTGGTGCGCGAACGCGAGGTTTACAGCGAAGGCGGCGACCTGCGGATCGCAGAAGGGGACGTCCTGCTGGTGATGGGTCTGCCGGAGGGGCTGGACGCGTTCGCCCGGGACGACAGCCTGCTGATGCTCGAAGGCGCACGGGAATTGCCCCGCCGTTCGAAGGCCACGCTAGCCGCCGCGATCATGGTCGGGGCGATCGGGACCGCCTCGGTCGGGTTGTTCCCCATCGCGATCTCGGCGCTGGCAGGCGCGATCGTGATGTTCGTAACCGGGTGCGTGAAGTTCGACCGCGTCGGCCGAGCGCTGTCGGCAAAGGTGATCGTGCTGGTCGCGGCCAGCATCGCCATCGGGCGGATCATCGACGACAGCGGGGCGGCGGACTGGATCGGGCAGTTGATGTCCTCCGGCCTGCAATATCTCAGCCCCGCGCTGGTGCTCGCCGCGATCATGCTGTGCGTGACCGTACTGACCAATTTCGCATCGAATGCGACCGCGGCCACGGTGGGGACGCCGATCGCCTTCAGCATCGCGCAGCAACTCGGCCTGCCGGCAGAGCCGCTGGTCCTTGCCGTGCTGTTCGGCTGCAACCTCTGCTACGCGACCCCGATCGCATATCAGACCAACATGCTGATCATGTCGGAAGGGTCCTACGAGTTCTCGGATTATATCCGCACCGGGGTGCCCCTGGTGCTGCTGATGGTGACGACATTGTCCGTCCTGCTGGTTCTGACCTACGGCATGCGTCTGTTCTGACCGAGTGCTTCGCGCGAGCGCATGAAATGGCCGCCGGAATTGCTCCCGGCGGCCATCCTCTCCCAACTCTGACGGTGGGTTATTCGGCGTCCGGCACGTACGTGCCGAGGCGGTGATGCAGGGCGTTGATCCGCGCCAGCTCCTCGCGATCTTCGGTCGCGCGCGCATGGCTGGTCAACGCAGCACGCAGCAGGCGGAAATCGGCGGTCGAGAACAGGGCGCGGGCGCGGCCCGGTTCGCGTGGCCGCTCGGTCTGGGGCTTCTCTTCGGTCATGGTGGTCATCCTCTTTCTCCTTGGTCAGGCGGCGAACTGGTTCATCGTGTTTGCCGTGCCGCCCGCCTTCAGTGCAGCCTCGCCGGCGAAATATTCCTTGTGGTCGTCCCCGATATCGGAGCCGGCCATGTTCTGGTGCTTCACGCAGGCGATACCCTGGCGGATCTCCTCGCGCTGGACCTGTTTGACGTAGCCCAGCATGCCTTCCTCGCCGAAATAGCGCTTGGCGAGATTGTCGGTGCTGAGCGCGGCGGTGTGGTAGGTCGGCAGGGTGATGAGGTGGTGGAATATACCCGCCTCCCGCGCCGCATCGGCCTGGAACGTCCGGATGCGCTCGTCCGCATCCTGAGCCAGCTCGGTTCCATCGTAGTCGATGCTCATCAGCCGGTCGCGGTCGTATTGCGACAGATCGCGACCTTCTTCTGCCCATGCATCATACACTTGCTGGCGGAAGTTCAGCGTCCAGTTGAAGCTGGGCGAGTTGTTGTAAACCAGCTTCGCGTTCGGGATCACTTCGCGGATACGATCGACCATGCCGCCGATCTGGCCGATATGCGGCTTCTCCGTCTCGATCCACAGCAGGTCGGCTCCGTTCTGCAGCGCGGTGATGCAGTCGAGCACGCAGCGGTCCTCACCCGTTCCGGGCCGGAACTGGTAGAGATTGCTCGGCAGCCGCTTGGGCGCCATCAGCTTGCCGTCGCGGCTGATGAAGACCTGCCCATTGGCGATGTCGGCGGGATCGACCTCCTCGCAGTCGAGATAGGCGTTGTACTGGTCGCCAAGATCGCCGGGCTCCTTGGAATAGGCGATCTGCTTGGTCAGACCGGCCCCCAGGCTATCCGTGCGGGCGACGATGATCCCATCGGGAACGCCCATTTCGAGGAAGGCGTAGCGAATCGCACGGATCTTCTGGAGGAAGTCCTCGTGCGGCACGGTGACCTTGCCGTCCTGGTGGCCGCACTGCTTCTCGTCGGAAACCTGGTTCTCGATCTGCAGCGCACAGGCCCCGGCCTCGATCATCTTCTTGGCAAGCAGGTAAGTCGCCTCAGCATTGCCGAAGCCGGCGTCGATATCCGCGATGATCGGCACGACATGTGTTTCGTAGTGGTCGATGGCGTGCTGGATACGCTGCGCCTCGACCTCGTCGCCGGAATCGCGCGCCCGGTCGAGGTCGCGGAACAGCATTCCGAGTTCGCGCGCGTCGGCCTGCTTCAGGAAGGTGTAGAGTTCCTCGATCAGGGCGGGCACGCTCGTCTTCTCGTGCATCGACTGATCGGGCAGCGGCCCGAACTCGCTGCGCAGGGCGGCGACCATCCAGCCGGAGAGGTAGAGGTAGCGCCGCTTCGTCGAGCCGAAATGCTTCTTGATGGAAATCATCTTCTGCTGCGCGACGAAGCCGTGCCAGCAGCCCAGCGACTGCGTGTAATTGGCGGGGTCCGCATCGTATGCGGCCATGTCCTCGCGCATGATCTTCGCGGTGTAGCGCGCGATATCCAGCCCGGTCAGGAACCGGTTCTGGGTCCGCATCCGTGCCGCGCTGCGCGGATCGATGGAGGCCCAGGATGCGCCGTTGTCTTCGATGGTGTGCTGCAGTTCGGTGAAGTTATCTTGAAAAGTCATTTCGGTTTCTCCCGTTCACAGGACTGAAATAGCGAACGGGGCCGGCGGTGCTATCATTCTTTACAGACTTTCTTGTTATCCTGCGATGGGATAAGTGATCAACGCTGTAAAGATGTAAGGATATTTACAAGTGCCCGAAGCCCCCCTGTCACCCGGTCCGGCGCTACGTCGATTGCGTAAGCGGGAGGGGCTGACCCAGGCCGCCATGGCCCAACGCCTGGGTATCTCGCCGAGTTACCTCGCGCTGCTCGAACGCAATCAGCGCCCTGTCTCCGCCCGTGTGCTGGTGGAACTGGTCGATCAGTTCGAGTTCGATCCGCTCCATCTGCGCGAGGCGGAATCGATCGGTGGTGTCCAGGGCCTCGCCAGGCGATTGGCCGACGAGCGATTCTCCGATCTGGGCATCGACCGGGACGAGGCAGTGGAGTTCCTGTCTGCCGCGCCGCAGGCTGCCGCGGCGTTTGCGCGCCTGTTCGATCAGGCGGGCGAGCAGGGCAGCGGCGTGGCGACGGGGCGATCGCTTCCGTTGGACGGTCTGCGGCAGGAGGTGGAACGGTGGCGCAACCACTTCGCCGATCTCGACCTCGCCGCCGAGGAGCTGGCGGACGAAATGCGGCTCTCACGCGCCGACATCGCTACCGCGCTGACGGACCGTTTGCGCGAGCGGCACCAGCTCACCTTGCGGATTCTGCCGCAGAACGTGATGCCCGGTCTGGCGCGTCGGCTCGACCTGCACGCGCGCCAGGTTCAGCTGTCGGAGATGCTCGATCCGGCGGCGCGCCAGTTCGAGCTCGCCCTGCAGCTCGTCGAACTGGAGCATGGGGACGAATTGACAAATATCGCCAAGGGCGCCCGGTTGGACGACGAGGCTGTGCGTGTGCTGTTCCGTCGCCATCTGGCGGATTATTTCGCAGACGCGCTCGTCATGCCATATGGCCGTTTCCTGCGCGCGTGCGAGGCTACGTCCTACGATCTCGCGATCCTCCAGCGAAGGTTCGGCGTCGGCGTGGAGCAGCTCGCGCGGCGTCTCACCACATTGCAGCGGATGGGGCAGCGGGGACTGCCGTTCTTCATGGCGAAAGTGGACCGGGCGGGCCAGTTCTCGGCGCGGGTTCCGGGGGCGAGTGGGACCACGCTCCTCGACAACACATTCGGCTGCCCGCTTTGGCACGTCCACCATGGGTTCGAACGACCGGACACGTGGTGGCCGCAGGCAGTGATGCAGGAGGAGGGGGGGGCGGCCGGCCCGCACTGGATTACCTTTAGCCATTTCGTCCGGGCGAGCAGTGGTGCGGAGACCGGGGAGTACGCCATAGTCCTGGGGATCGAGGCGCGGTTCGGGGAGACCCTTGCCCCGGCGCGGGGAATGGCGCTCGACCCCGCCGCCGCTACACCGATCGGTCCAGGCTGCGCGCGATGCCACCGCACCTCGTGCACGCAGCGATCGCTACCGCCCGTAGGTGCCACGCTGGCGTTGGATCGGACTACGCGCCCGCTCACCCCATATCTCCTGTCCGATCCCGGGTCGGACGTGCGTTAACCACGCTCGAGGGAACCGGATCGACGCGTGCGATGTTTTCGCGGCATTCGCAGGAGGAACTCCAATGACCGAAGAACGCATCACCACCACCGAAGACCCCGATGGCCGCACCCACACGACCCACACCACCGTCATCGACGATGGCGAACGGCGACGGGGCGGGTCAGGCACCTGGGTGCTCCTCATCATATTGATTTTGGCGGTGGTCGCCGGGCTTTATTTCTTCTCGGGCATGTCCAATTCGGAAGCGGCCAAGGACAACGCCATCGCCGATGCCGCCAACCAGGTCGGAACCGCTGCGGAGCAGGTCGGCAATGCTGCCGAATCCGCTGCGGACAAGGCCACCGGCGCGGGTAATTGAAATGGGGCATTCGGGAGGGGGCGCGGGTTGAGCACGGTCCCCTCCTGAAGCCGCTGCTGCCGAAGTGTAAGATTTACCGACATTTCATCAATGCGCCCTAGGTCGGTGACATCCCACAAAGGGGATGGCCGGACCCGAGCGCATGATACGCCTGTTCAAGCATGACGTCCCGTACGCCGTGAAGCCCGGCATCACCGGATGGGCGCAGATCAACTATCCGCATGGAGCCAGCATAGAGGATGCGCGTCACAAGCTTGAATACGACCTCTACTACGCGAAGAACTACTCTCCTTTCCTCGATCTCCTGATCCTGCTGCAAACGCTCAGGGTGATCCTGTGGTCGGAGGGGGCGGCGTGACCATCGCCATTCCCGCAGCCCAGTTGCTGAGCTTCCTCGGCTATCTGATCGGGGCCGCTGCTGCCTGTGTCGGCGCGGTATTCATTGCGCGCAACGAAGAAACCTGGCGGCGCGACAAGCGTCCCATGCTGATCGCCCTGGCGTTGTCGGCGGGCTGGGCGTCTCTGGGCGCCGCGCTCGGCCCCGATTCGATAGAAGCGCGAATGTTCGCCGCCGCGCGTGATCTAGCTTGGTTGTTCGTGATCTATCGCCTGTTCGCCAATGATGGGCGATCGCATACGCAGATCGCCGTGCCTCTACTGGCCGCCGTCCTCGGTTTCGTGACCTTGTTGCAACCGGCCGTCATCCTACTCGCCGAGCGTTCGCCTACGGCATTGCAGGTGTCGTGGTCGTTTCATCTGATCGTCGCGATCGGGGCCCTGGTGCTGCTGCACAACCTCTATCTGGGTGCGGCTATGCGAAGCCGCGTCGCGCTTCAGTGGACGATCGCCGGCATCGGTATGTACTGGATCTTCGAGCTCAACCTGTTCCTGTCGGCGGCTCTTTCGGGACAGACCGATCCGGCGCTCAACGCGCTGCGAGGCATCGTGCTCCTTCCGCTTGCCGTCTGCGTGGGGGTGGGGGCCACCGCACAGGCCGACAATCTGCGCCTGCGCACATCGCGCGCGGTGACGTTCCGGCTTCTCTCCCTGTCGCTTATCGGTCTCTACCTCGCCGCGATGGCCGGATTGACCTGGCTCGCCGCGCGCTTCGGCGGAGATATCGCCAGGATCGTGCAGATCGGGTCGCTCGTGGCGGCGCTTGCCGCATCCGTCGCGTTGCTTCCGTCGCGGCGGTTCCGCGGATGGACCCGCGTGATGTTGCTGAAGCATCTCTTCCGCCATCGCTACGATTACCGAGCGGAATGGCTTCGCTTTACTGAGACGATCGGCAATGCGGGCCAGAGCGGAGGCCGTTCCCTGCACGAACGCGTGGCGAAAGCGCTTGCCGACATAACCGAGAGCCCGGCCGCCGTGCTGTTCCTCCCCAACGATCAAGGGGAGCTGGGGGAAACGGCGAACTGGCGCTGGAGCAACCTGGCAGAAGGCGGTGCCACGCTGCCCGAGCCGCTTTGTGACATCATGGAGAGGCGCAATCTGATCGTCGATGTCGCTGGCGAAACGGAAGGTTCGCCGGGAATGGCATTGCCCGACTGGCTTCGCGGCGAACAGCGTGCCTGGGCGATCGTTCCGCTCCTGCATTTCGGCGGGCTCACCGGGGCAGTGCTGCTGGCGCGACCCGACTATCCGCGCAAGCTGGACTGGGAGGATTTCGATCTCCTCAAGATCGTCGGTCGTCAGCTCGCCAGCCATCTCGCCGAGGAGGCGGGCCAGAGGGCCTTACTCGAGGCTGCCCAATTCGACGATTTCAGCCGCCGGATGGCGTTCGTGATGCACGATATAAAGAACCTCGCCAGCCAGCTTTCCCTGCTGGCACGCAATGCGGAGCGGCATGCCGAGAATCCCGCGTTCCGCAAGGATATGCTGGTAACACTGCGCACCGGGTCGGACCGCCTGCAGACGCTGCTCGCAAGGCTTGGGCGCTACGGTACCGGTGGGCAGGCGGAATGCCGACCGATCGATCTGGTATCCGTGGCCAGGAACGTGGTGAGCCGGTTCACCCCTATCCGTCCGCTGGTCGTCGCGGGCGAGGTTCCTTGCCTGGTGATGGCCGACGGGGCGACGCTTGAACAGGCGATCGTCCATCTCACCCAAAACGCGATCGACGCCAGCGATCCGGGCGAACCCGTGCTGCTCGATATCCAGAGTGACGAACGCGGAGGAATACTGGACATCGTCGATGCGGGTTCCGGCATGACCGCGGACTTCATCCGCGACGGGCTGTTCAAGCCCTTCGTGAGCTCGAAGCAGGGCGGCTTCGGGATCGGCGCACTCGAGGCAAGGGAACTCGTCGCGGCCATGGGAGGGCGGCTGGAAGTGCAGTCGCGCACCGGCACCGGCACCCGGTTCACCATAGTCCTGCCTCTTGCGCAGGCCGATGAGCACCAGCAACCTGGCAACGAGGCGGCAGCGGCATGAGCAAGGACGAGAAACCCGTTCTCCTGATAATCGAGGACGATCCGGGCCTGCAGGCGCAGCTGAAATGGGCTTTCGATGGCTTCGAAGTGATGCTTGCAGGCGACCGTGAGAGTGCAGTTGCTGCGATCCGCGCGCACGAGCCCCCGGTCGTCACTCTCGACCTGGGTCTGCCCCCCGATCCGGACGGCACGACGGAAGGTTTCGGGGTTCTCGACGCGATCATGGCGCTGAAGCCGGATACGAAGGTGATCGTAGCCTCCGGACACGGTGCCCGCGAGAGTGCGCTGCAAGCGATCGAGCGCGGCGCGTACGACTTCTACCAGAAGCCACTCGATATCGATTCGCTGGCTTTGATCGTCCAGCGCGCTGTAAATCTGCATACGATCGAAGCCGAGAATCGCCGGCTGGCAAGCCGCGTCGCGAAGGATAAGACCGTCCTCGGTTCCATGATTACCGGTGCGCCGGAGATGGCGAAGGTCGCCCGAACTATAGAGCGGGTGGCGCAAACGAACGTGTCGGTCATGCTGCTCGGTGCAAGCGGGACCGGCAAGGAGCTGCTGGCGCGCGGTCTCCACGATGCAAGCGCACGGCGCGAGGGACAGTTTGTCGCGATAAACTGCGCGGCAATCCCCGAAACCTTGCTCGAAAGCGAGCTTTTCGGGCATGAGAAAGGCGCGTTCACCGGGGCCGTCAAGACCAGCGAGGGGAAGATCGAGCTCGCGCATGGCGGCACGCTCTTTCTCGACGAGGTCGGCGACATCCCGCTCACGTTGCAGGTCAAGCTGCTTCGTTTCCTGCAGGAACGTACGATCGAGCGGATCGGAGGGCGCAAGCCGATCGCGGTGGATACGCGGATCGTTTGTGCGACGCATCAGGATCTGGAAGCCATGACCGCCCAGGGTTCGTTCCGCGAGGACCTGTATTACCGGCTGGCGGAGATCGTCGTTCGCATCCCCTCGCTGTCCGAACGGCCAGGTGATGCTACCCTGTTGGCGAAATCTTTCCTCAACCGCCACGGACCGGATCTCAATCCTGCCGTCAAGGGCTTCTCGCCAGATGCGCTGGCCGCGATCAATGCATGGAGTTGGCCCGGCAATGTCCGCGAGCTCGAGAACCGGATCAAGCGCGCGACGATCATGGCGGAAGGCAAGCTCATTGCGAAGGCCGATCTCGACTTGGACGATGTCGAGCTGGAGCCCGATACCGTCTTGAACCTCAAAATGGCGCGCGAACAGGCGGATCGGCGAGTCATTCGGCATGCGCTGGCGCGGTGCGAAGGGAATATATCGAGCAGCGCGCGACTGCTGGGTATCAGCAGGCCGACCCTCTACGACCTGTTGCGGCAATACGACCTTTCGGCTTGAGCTGGTGCGCCGGTCAGGCTTTGTCATTGTGACACTTGCCGCCTTCGCGCTCCCATCCGGCGGCGACACGCCTGATGCCATGACGCCGAACGAAAGGCGATGGACGCTTTGGTTATTCAGCCAATCAATCGTGCCGCGCTTGCGATACTGGCGGAGCTGTTGGATCGATCGACGCGCGTGACTCTACAGGCGAAGTTGCTCACTTCTTGATCTCGCCGAACCTCGACAGAATGCCGGGTTTCAGCAAAAGCGCGCCGATGCGCAAACTTTTCGCCGCCTTTGCCGACCCCATGATCGGCGTTCTGGCCCTGGCGGTTTTCCTGTCCCTCATCGTTCCGGCCGCCGGGCCCGCGCGCGACGTGTGGCAGAATATCGCGAACGGCGCGATCTTCGTCCTGTTCTTCGTGAACGGCCTGCGGGTTTCCCGCGCAGAGGTGGTACGCGGCCTGCGCCACTGGCGCTATTTCCTGCCGCTGTTTGCATGGGTCTTCCTCGTCATGCCGGCCTTGGGAATGCTGTTGCAGCTGTTCGGCGGAACACGCATTCCGCCTGAGATCGCGCTGGGTTTCCTGTTCCTGGGCACGCTGCCGTCGACCGTTCAATCGGCCACCACTTACACGACGTTGGCAGGTGGTAGCATCGCGGTCGCGGTCATAGGTGCGGCGGTGCTCAACATTGCCGGGGTATTCGTCAGCGCGCCTTTGTTCGCGCTTCTGGAGGGTGGAGCTTCGGTCGCGGTCGGCACCGACACGATTTGGCGCATTGCCCAATTGTTGATCCTGCCATTCGCGCTCGGCCAGATCGCCCAGGGTTGGCTGGGAGGAATTGCCGCGCGGCACCGGGATGCGAGCAAATGGCTTGACCGCGCCGTGATCGGTATTGCCGTCTACGTGGCATTCTCGGGTGCGGTGGAGGAAGGGATAGGCGCTTTGGCTGCTCAGGACTGGGCCTGGCTCGCAGGGCTGGTGGCGCTCTATCTCGCCAGCGCACATGCCGGAGCCTGGCTGGCCGGCGGCTTGCTGCGGCTCCCGCGACCGGATCGGGTGGCGTTTCTGTTTGCCGGCGCCCAGAAAAGCATCGCGATCGGTGCGCCGCTTGCGGCGCTGATCTTTCCGCCGGAACGGGCGGGGTTCGTGATCGCGCCGCTCCTGCTCTATCATCTGGCGCAACTGGTGATCGCGGCACCGATCGCCGGACGGCTCGCCAGATCGACTATATCGCAGCCGCCGCTTCGCGCCGGTTGAAGCGGACCGACCAGAACAGCGACAGACCGATCAAGACGGCTCCGATCAGGCCGGTAATCGCCTCAGGAATGGCGAAGCGGGCCGACAGCAGCATGATGATGCCGAGCGCGATAATGGCCCAGAACGCGCCATGTTCGAGGAACCGGTATTCCGCCAGCGTGCCGCGCTGCACGAGATGGATGGTCATGGAGCGCACGAACATCGCCCCGATGGAGAGACCCAACGCAATCACGATCATGTTGTTCGACAGGGCGAAGGCGCCGATGACGCCATCGAAACTGAACGAACTGTCGAGAACCTGGAGGTAGAGAAATCCGCCGAGACCGCTCTTTACCGCCTTGCCTAGGCGTTGCTGCCGTTCCTCGCGATGCTCCAGCCATGCGCTGATGCCTTCCACCGCGACGAAGGCGACGATGCCGAATATGCCCGCCATGAGAAAGGTCAAGGATTCCTCGTCAGGTATCAGGGTGGATATCCCGACCAGTAGCAGAAGCACGAATGCGACTTCGATCGCGGGCACGCGGGATACCGAAGCGAGGCGCTGTTCCACCAGTCGGATCCAGTGGACATCCTTGTTCTTGTCGAAGAAGAAGCGCGAACCGACCAGCGTTAGGAATGCTCCGCCGAACCCGGCAATGCCAACATGCGCCGATGCGACGATGCGTTCGTAATCCTGCGGATGCGCGAGGGACAGCCGCACCGCCTCGACCGGGCCTATGCCCGCGGCGATCGCGACGATTGCCAGCGGGAAGGCAATACGCATGCCGAACACGGCGATCAACATTCCCCAGGTCAGGAAACGCCGCTGCCAGATCTCGTCCATGTTCCGCAAAACGGTGGCGTTGACGACCGCATTGTCGAAGCTGAGCGAGATCTCGAGCACCGACAGGACGGCGATGATCCAGAGAAGCCCGAGCACCCCGGGGACCGAACCGGTGCTCTCCCACCCGTACCATCCGCCCAGCGCCAGACAGACGAGGGTGAATACAATCGAGAAGCCGTAGAAGCGAATGAAGCCCGACATGACGATGTTATTCCTGGCTCAATCTTTGGGCTGGTAGGTCTGGGCTTCGCCTGGGAAGCTGCGCTCTCGGACTTCCGCAGCGTATCTTTCCGCCGTTTGCGTGATCATGGCAGCCATATCACCGTATTTCTTCACGAAGCGCGGAACACGTTCGAACATCCCCAGCATATCTTCGGTCACCAGCACCTGCCCGTCGCACTTTGCAGAGGCGCCGATCCCGATTGTTGGCGCTTGGACCGCCTCAGTCACGGAGATGGCGATAGGTTCGACTACACCCTCCACAACGATCGCGAAGGCTCCTGCCTCGTCGAGCGCGCGCGCGTCGGCAAGGATTTTCTCCGCTTCGGCATCGCTGCGCCCGCGCGCATCATAGCCGCCGAGCACATTCACGGCCTGGGGGGTCAAACCGATGTGACCCATAACGGGAATGCCGCGCCGGGTCAGGAAAGCGACTGTCTCCGCCATCGCTTCGCCGCCCTCCAGCTTCACGCCGGCGGCGTTGCTGGCCTTCAGAAGTTGGCTCGCATTTTCGAAGGCCTGCTGCGGCGATTGCTCGTAGCTGCCGAAAGGCATGTCGACGATCACTACCGCGTGATAGCTACCCCGCACCACGGCGGCGGCATGGTTGGCCATCATGTCGAGCGTGACGGGGAGCGTGGACGGGAGGCCATAGATGACCTGACCCAGCGAATCGCCGACTAGCAACAGATCGCAGTGCGCATCCAGCAGTTGCGCTTGGCGGGCGGTGTATGCGGTCAGCATGACGAGAGGATCGTCCACCTTCCCCCCCGATTTGCGGGCGCGGATCTTCGGTACCGTCAACCGCTTCATGGGGGCCGGCGTCGGATTTGCGCGACTGGTCGCGGTATCGATCTGGAAGGTCGTTGACATGTGCGCACGCCTAGCAAGCGGGAAAGCGCAGGGGAAGCGACGCTTGGACTTGCTTGCCTGCCGGAGCGACCTGCCGCGTATCGACAACGATCTGCGGCTCTCGTTCGTCAATTCCCATTTGCCGCTGTCGTATTTGCTGCGTAGACACCGCGTTTGTTGGCCACCGCGCGGGAGGGTTTCCGCGATACGGCCGAGGGGAGTATCACAGTCTATGCTATTTGGTCGCGTGAAACCGCTCGACGCCATTCTTGCAACGGCGGAGAGGAAATCGCTCAAGCGTACGCTGGGTCCGATCCAGCTGATGTTGTTCGGGATCGGCTGCATCATCGGCACGGGCATTTTCGTGCTGACGTCGGTCGGGGCGCAGAAGGCGGGGCCGGGCCTCATGCTGGCCTTCGCTATCGCCGGTGCGGTCTGTATCGTCGCGGCCCTCTGCTATGCCGAGATCGCGGCAATGATACCCGTGGCGGGTTCTGCCTATACCTACAGCTATGCGACTATCGGTGAATTCTTTGCCTGGACTGTCGGCTGGGCGCTCATCATGGAATACGCCATATCCGCCGCCGCCGTATCGGTGGGCTGGTCGGGTTATTTCGCGGGGACGATCCTCAACGAATTTCTAGGGGTGCAATTGCCTGCTTGGCTCGCCCACGGTCCGCTCGCGCTTGGCGGTGAAGAGGGTGGCTTCGTCAACCTGCCTGCCGCGATCATCGCGCTGCTCGTGACTGGCCTGCTGGTGATCGGCACCAGCGAGAGCGCAAAGGTCAACACGATCCTCGTCGCGATCAAGGTGACGGCGCTGACAGTATTCGTGGCACTCACCCTGACCAGTCCGGACTTCGACGCCGACCGGTTCAATCCGTTCCTGCCCGCCGGGATCTTCGGCGAATGGGGCACGGGCACGGGCGCGGTCGGTGCGGCGGCGACGATGTTCTTCGCCTATGTCGGCTTCGACGCGGTCTCTACCGCGGCGGAGGAAACCAAGAATCCGCAGCGCAACGTGCCCATCGGGCTGATCGGGTCGCTGCTGTTCTGCACCGTGTTCTACATTCTCGTGGCCGCCGGTGCGATCGGCACTATCGGTGGTCAGCCGATCATGAGCGGCGGACTTCCGATCGAGGCCGGTTCGGCGGAGCTCGCGCGTCAGTGCGCGATGCCGCAATATGCCGACGCGCTGGTGTGTTCCGACGAGGCGCTGGCCCACGTCCTGCGCATGATCGGCTTCTCCGGCATCGGTAATCTGATCGGCGTCGCGGCATTCCTGGCGTTGCCCTCGGTGATCCTAGTGCTGATCTTCGCGCAGACTCGCATCTTCTTCGTGATGAGCCGCGATGGTCTGCTGCCCAAAGTGCTGAGCACGGTGCATCCGCGCTATCGCACCCCCCACATCGTGACGATGATCACGGGCGGGGCGGTCGCATTGGGCGCAGCGTTCTTCCCCGTCGGGCAGCTGGCTGACATCTCCAACGCTGGGACGCTGTACGCGTTTCTGATGGTCGCGGTCGCGGTGATGGTGCTGCGGCGCACCGATCCGGAGCGCAAGCGCAGCTTCCGTACCCCCGCGGTGTGGATCGTGGCACCGCTGACCATCGCGGGCTGCGTGTTCCTGTTCGTGAACCTGCCGACGGCAGCGATGCTGTTCCTGCCCGTGTGGGGCATCGGTGGGCTGGTGGTCTATTTCCTCTACAGCCGCCGTCACAGCCTGCTGGGCCAGGGTATCGTCGAGGTGGTCGATGATATCGAAGGTGACGAGGACCTGCTTCCGATCGACGAACCCAAGGACTGAAGCGATCGGCTTGCAACGAAAAAGGGACGCTCTCCGTGATGGAAGGCGGCCCTTTCGTTTGAAGGTATCTGACGTCTAGAGAGAGGCCTCGGTGTGGCTCTCGCGCACGTTCTTGTCGTCGTGCACCGTCTTGCCCAGCGCCATCTTGGCGGTGGTCAGAAGGCCGAAGTCGCCGTCCCAGATTTCTGCGTGGCCGAGGTCCATACGCAGGAACAGCAGATCCGGATCGTCCTTACCGCCATCGTACCAGGCCTCGATAAAGTTGTTCCAGAACTGCTCGAACCGTTCGCGGCTTTCCTCGACCGAGAGCTGGCCGTGGAAACGACAATACATGTCGTGCCCCTTGCCCTGGAATGTGGCTGTGGCTTGGCCCAGTTTGGCGAAACTGCTGTTTTTGTGCGTGAAGAACCAGATCGTGCTGTTGGCGTCCTTGTCCAGCTGTGGGCTCATGGGGACCGCTGTTTCGGGATCGCCATCGAGCTGGAGGAACAGGAACGGGCTGTCGGCCAGCGCCTTCCAGAATTTCTTCTTGAGCTCTTCGGGATCGCCTTCTTTGTGATTCATGTGGTGCTCCTTCCTTTATTCCATAAGCGCTGGACGGCGTTGCGGTTCCGGGAAGGAGGGGGGCGTTGCATCGGGAAGCTCCGGAACATAATAAGAACACCTGAGTCGATTCGCTATGAACCCATCCCGTCCCACACCTTTCGCGCATACGCTTTCACCGGGGCAACTCGCTTCGTTATCGACTGCCCGACACCGATCCTGGCAGCCGGGTCAGACGCTGCGTGGCACGCGCCATAGCGAGATTTTCGCCAGTGGGGCCGAAGCGAGCGGGGCGGGCTTCGCACTGGCGCTGGCGCTGGACGATCTGGCCACCCGCGCCGAAGAAGCGGGGGCGGAAACAGATGACCGGCGCGGGGTGCTATGGGTGCAGGACCGCACCGCGCTGAAGCTGACCGGGCGACCCTATCGCCCCGGCCTTCCCGAAAGCCTGCGCCATCGCCTGATCCATGTTCGTACCGAGAACGCGCAGGATGCGCTCTTCGCGCTGGAGGAGGGGGTGAGATGCCGCGAACTGGCCTGCGTCATCGGAGAGGTAGCGGGCAATCCGCGTGCACTGGATTTCACCGCCTCGCGCCGCCTGACACTGGCGGCCGAGCGGCACGGAGTGGCATTATGGCTGGTGCGGCTGGATGCCGCGCACGACCTGTCTTCCGCCCGGATGCGGTGGGAAGTGGGCAGCGCTCCATCGGACGCTCCACCATGGAATGCCGCCGCGCCCGGCTTGCCGACCTGGCGGGCCGTTCTCTTCCGCTCTCGCTCCCATGCACCGGGCCAATGGATAATGTACGATGACGGTACGGGACGCATCGCTCCCGCCGCGCAGCCTTCAGGGGCCGCCGCCGCGGCGAATCCTGTCGCTGTGGCTGGCGCAGCTGGCGATCGATCGCTGGCGGCTCGCTGAGAACTGCCGCCTGGGCGAGGGGGCCGATGCGGCTCCTGTCGTGCTGATCGCGGAAACCGCGCATGGGCCCCGTATCGAGGCTGCGAACGCTGTGGGCAGCGCGCAAGGTGCGCAGCCGGGCATGATGCTGGCCGATGCGCGTACGCTATGCCCGTCGCTTCGTGCGGTTCCGGCCGATCCTGCGGGCGATCGCGACGCATTGGAAAAGCTTGCCATATGGGCGCGGCGCTGGGGCCCGTGGTCGGCGCTCGACCTGCCGGACGGACTGCTGGTGGACGTGACCGCGGTAGCGCATCTGTTCGGCGGCGAGCCGAAATTACTGGCCGATGTGAGAGCTATTTTCGCCCGGCGGGGGCTCACCGTGCGAGCGGCGATCGCGCCGACGGCGGGGGCCGCGTGGGCGCTCGCGCACCATGGCGCAGCGAAAGCGCCGTACGATGCCATCCTCTCGCCCGATGACGATATCGTCGCGCGCCTCTCCGGCCTGCCGGTCGCGGCGCTCCGGCTCGAGGACGATGTCCTGCTGGTGTTGCGCCGGCTGGGGCTCAAGACGGTGGGGCAACTTGCCGGGGTGGAGGACGGCGGCGAAGGGCGCGACGCGCTCCAGCGCCGCTTCCGCAACCGCAAGTCGCCCAGCGCCAATCCACTGCTCCGGCTCGACCAGATCGCGGGCCGCGTACCGGAGCCGCTGCTGCCGGTGGTCCCGCGCGACATGCCGCTGGTGCAGCGTCGCTTGGCCGAGCCGATCCGCCATCGCGATCCGCTCGACCATGTCCTCGCCGACCTGACTGCGGACATGGCGCGCGTGCTGGAGGGGCGGGGCGAGGGCGCGCGACGGCTCGAGCTCGGGCTGTGGCGCGTGGATGGAGAGGTGCTGGTCCGGCGGCTCGAACTGGCTGCGGCGACGCGCGACCCAGCGCATATCTGCAAGCTGTTCGGCGAGAAGCTGGACGATGTCGATGCCGGTTTCGGGATCGAGACCATGCGCCTGCGTGCCAGCTGGGTCGAACCCCGATCGCTGACGCAGGGGGATATCGAGACGACGGCCGAGACGCACGGCACCTCGCTCGCCGTCTGTATCGATCGGCTGACCACCCGGCTCGGGCCGAAGGCGGTGGCGCGGCCGGTTCTTTACGGCAGCCACCTGCCCGAACGCGCGCAGCGCTGGCAACCGCCGCTCGCTCCCGAACCGCCGAGCCAGGGCGAGTTGCGGTTCCACGCGCGCCCGCTGAAGCTGCTCGACCGGGCGGAGCCCATCGCGGTGCTGTATGCGACGCCCGACGGCTACCCCCAGCGTTTTCGCTGGCGCGGCGCGGTTCACGATGTGGTCCGGGTAGAGGGGCCGGAGCGGATCGCGCCCGAATGGTGGCGCGAACGCTCCACTGCGCGGCTGCGCGACTACTACCGGATCGAGGATCGCGAGGGCCGCCGCTACTGGATTTATCGCAACGGTCTGATCGGCGATGGACGCGGCGGCGCGCCCGACTGGTTCCTGCAGGGGTTATGCGCCTGAGCGGGAGGCGAGCCACAACGGAAGCGCTGTTGCGATCCAGAGCACGGCGAAAAATGCCGCGATCGGCCATACCGGATACGACCCCATCCCCGCCGCGATCGCACCGAGCACGACATGCGATGCCGCCATCGCGAGACAGACGATCGCCATCGGACGGGACCGGAAGCGAACCATGCCCGCACTCGCCATCGCGATCAGCAGCACGATGAAATATAGCTGGTTGAATGAGTTGTTCTCGTTCCCGATGATGCCGACCGCCAGGTTGCTCCACACGGTGAAGAAGGCGACGCCCGTCGCCAGGACGAGCCCGGCGCGCCGCCACAGGCTTCCGCGTATCCGCACGATCAGATCGAGGGCAAAGGCGACCGTGCCCAGCAATACCGCGGCGACCACAAAGTCCCCCGCAGTCCAGTCGACCTCTTGCGTCACCTGCATCGCCAGCGCCGGGATCAGCAACAGCAGTGCCGCGCCGCCCCATATGACGATGCGCCAGAGGGCGGGGGCCCGGTCGAAATTTCCTGCCTTGGTAGTCATGAGCTTGCCTTTCTCGGTATTGGACGGGCAAAACATGGCGACGAAGAAGATGAGGGGCATGAGCGATCGCTGAGCAATCGCTGAAATCGACGGGAAGACTGCAGTTCGGAAGCTACACGCTCGATCCCGAGGCGCGGTTGCTGCTGCGCGAGGGCGAAGTGGTGGAGCTCAGCGCACGCTATTTCGATGCGCTGGTGCTGCTTGCGCGTCACCCGGGCTTCCTTATCACCAAGGAGCGGTTCTTCGACGAGGTGTGGCACGGTGTCCCGGTAACGGACGAGGCCCTGACCCAGTGCGTGCGGACATTGCGCAAGGCGCTGGGCGATGCGGCGACGCAGCCGCGTTTCATCGAGACGGTGCCCAAGCATGGCTATCGCTTCGTGGCGGATCCGCACCAGGTCGCTGCCGACCCTGCCCCATCTGCCGCGAATGCGAAACCTGTCGTTTCATCGTCCCTTCTGGGTCCGGTCGGCGGCGGAACGCTGGGTGCTGGAGCCGCCGGGGCGCTGGTGGGGATGATCTACGGCCTCTCCTTGGCGACGGCTTCTGCGGGATCATCGGGCGGCCGCCTCTCGCTGGTGCTGGTCATGATCTGCGTCGGGGCGCTTGCAGGTCTGGTCGCCGGGGCGGGAATAGCGGGCGGGATTGGGCTTGCGTGGCGCAATTTGTCCGACGGGCTTGCAGCCTTGGCTCTGGGCGGAGCGCTGGGCGGGTTGCTGACCGGAGGGATCGGCCGCCTGATCGGGATGGACGCGTTCTCGCTCCTTCTCGGCCACAGTCCGCATGACATTACGGGCGCGACGGAGGGCGCCATCGCAGGCCTCGCGTGCGGTTGCGGCGTATGGCTTGGCACGAGACGAAGCGGCCTGCTGCGACAGCTGTTACCCGGTGCGATCATCGGGGCGGGGATCGGCGCGGGCCTGATCCTTTCCGGGGGGCTTCTCCTGGGCGGCAGCCTGGCCGCGCTGGCAGAAGCGTTCCCCGGCTCCACGCTCCGCCTGGCGGACGAGAGCGTGCCACTCCGCGCGGTTTTCGGGGCGCTGGAGGCCGCGCTCTTCGTCACCGGATTGATGGCCGGCATGATCTTCGGCGGTCTGCGCCGTGTCGGCGATAAGGGCTAGGCAAGGGGAGGAATGGAACATATAAAGAACACATGGCGTCGCAAACCATCCTGGAGAAGCTCGAAATACTCGCCGATGCGGCGAAATACGACGCGTCCTGCGCCTCTTCGGGCACTGCGAAGCGGACCAGCACTACCGGGCGCGGGATCGGTTCGACCGAGGGGATGGGCATCTGCCACGCCTATGCGCCCGATGGACGGTGCATCTCCCTGCTCAAGGTCCTGCTGACCAATCACTGCGTGTTCGATTGCCATTACTGCATCAACCGCAAGAGCTCCAACGTACGCCGGGCGCGCTTCACGCCGCAGGAGGTGGCGGACCTGACGCTCGCCTTCTACCGGCGCAATTATATCGAGGGGCTGTTCCTGTCCTCAGGCATCATCAAGAGCTCCAATCACACGATGGAGCAACTGGTGGAGACCGCCCGCATCCTGCGCGAAGAGCACGATTTTCGCGGCTACATCCACCTGAAGACCATTCCCGAGGCCGATCCGGAGCTGGTGCATCAGGCCGGGTTCTACGCCGACCGCGTCTCCATCAATGTCGAACTGCCGACGGATAGCGGACTGACCCGTCTGGCTCCCGACAAGGACGCGCGCCAGATCGAAGGCGCGATGGGCAAGACCAAGGACGATATCGTCGAGGCGAAGGATGCGAAGAAGCGGTTCCGCCACGCACCCCGCTTCGCCCCCGCCGGCCAGTCGACCCAGATGATCGTGGGTGCGGATGCCGCGACCGACAGCGATATCGTCGGGCGGGCGAGCCGTCTCTACGACAGTTTCGGCCTGCGCCGGGTCTATTACTCCGCCTTCAGCCCCATTCCCGATGCCAGCGCGGTTTTACCGCTAAAGCGCCCACCGCTGATCCGCGAACACCGGCTCTACCAGTCGGACTGGCTGATGCGCTTCTACGGTTACCGGCCCGCCGACGTGATGCAGGCGACCGAGGCGGACGGCAACCTACCGCTCGATATCGATCCCAAACTCGCCTGGGCATTGAAGTTTCGCGAGAACTTTCCGGTCGACGTCAACCGCTCCACCCGCGAGCAATTGCTTCGCGTGCCGGGGCTGGGGGTGAAGGCGGTCAACCGGATCGTCGCCGCACGGCGGCATCGATCGCTACGGCTCGACGATGTAGCGAAGCTGACCGTTTCCATCACGAAGGTGCGTCCCTTCATCTGCACGCTCGACTGGCGTCCGACGTTGCTGACCGACCGCGCCGACCTGCGCACGCTGCTTGCCCCCCGGCAGGAACAGCTGGAGCTGTTTGCGGCATGAGCGCGCAGCGGCAAATCGAACCCGGCGTTTATTACGTCGTCGACCTGGAACGGCCGGACGATTTCGACGTCTGGCGCGAACGGGCGCGGGCCCTGATCCAATGCGGGATCGCGCCGGATCGTATTGCCTGGGTCGAACCCGGGGGTTCGGGTGATCTGTTCGCGGGTGAGGGCCGAAGCCTGCCGGTGCCAGAAGACGATACGCAGCCGGTCCGCGCCAACCGGCGCTTCGTGCAATTGGCAAAGAACGCAGCCCTCCATTCGGACCCACAGCGGTTCGCGCTGCTCTATCGCCTATTGTGGCGCCTCCAGTCCAATCCACGGGTCATGGAGGACAAGACCGACGACGACGTTCGCCGCGTCGAGGAACTCGACAAGAACGTGCGCCGCGACAGCCACAAGATGCACGCCTTCGTCCGCTTCCGCGAGATCGAGGATGCGGATGGGGAGATGCACTACGTCGCCTGGTTCGAGCCGGAGCATCATATCGTGCGCGCCAATGCGGGCTTCTTCATGCGCCGTTTCGCCAATATGCGCTGGTCGATCCTGACCCCGCGCGGCACGCTACACTGGGATGGCGAGACCATGCGCGAGGGGCCACCCGCGCAGCGTTCCGACGCGCCGCAGGGCGATCCGGTCGAGGTTCTGTGGCGCAGCTATTACGCATCCATCTTCAACCCCGCGCGGTTGAAGGTCGGGGCGATGCTGTCGGAAATGCCCAAGAAATACTGGAAGAACATGCCCGAGGCGGCGCTCATTCCCGAGCTGATCGCCGGGGCGCAATCGCGAGAGGCGCGGATGGTGGAAGCGGGAACGCTGGAGTTCGAGGATCGGCCCGAAACGCTCGACGCGATCGACAAGGCGATCCATGCCTGTCGCAAATGCCCAATCGGCTCGCTCGACAACCGGGCGGTGATGGGGGAGGGGCCGCGCGACGCCGCCCAGGGTTTTTCAGGGCTGATGATCGTGGGCGAGCAACCGGGCGATCAGGAGGACGAGGCGGGCCGCCCCTTTGTCGGCCCTGCCGGGCAATTGCTCGATCGGCATCTGGAGCGCGCCGGGATCGACCGTGCCAGCGCGTATGTCACCAACACGGTCAAGCATTTCAAATACGTCCAGCGCGGCAAGCGGCGGCTTCACCAGAGTCCGACCGCGAAGGAAATCGATACCTGTCGCTGGTGGATCGAGAGCGAGCGCGCGATCGTGCAGCCCAAGCTTATCCTGGCCATGGGGGCGAGCGCGGCACGCGGCATGCTGGGCAAGACGGTCAGCATTTCCAAGGCGCGGGGCGAACCGATTGCGCTCGACGACGGCAGTGAGCTGTGGATCACCGCGCACCCATCCTACCTCCTGCGCCTCGACGGCGAAGCGGCGGAAAAGCAGACGCGCCTGTTCGATGCCGATCTGGCTGCCGTGCGCGAGCGACTGGCGGAACTGGCGTCATGAACATCGTCGTCCCTGCGCGGGCGGGGATCCAGAGCGAAGTTACGAAGATCGCAGCTGGATTCCCCCCTGCGCGGGAATGACGGGACAAGCGTCTTCGGATGCCCGAGAATGAAGGTGTTCCGCGCCGTACGCTGTGCGTCGATCCAGGCAGGATCACCGCCCCCGAACGTGCGCCCTTCGTCGAACTCGGCCTGGTCTCGTGCTTCACCTTCCTGCGGGGCGCATCGGATACGGTCGATCTGGTTAAGACGGCGTACCAGCGCGGCTACGATGCGATCGGAATTGCCGATGCCAACACGATGGCAGGCGTGGTGCGGATTCATACCGAGGCGAAGAAGCTCAAGCTGCGGCCGATCATCGGCTGCCGGATCGAGACGGTCGAAGGGCTTTCCTTCCTCGCCTACCCGCGCGACCGCGTCGCTTACGGGAGGTTGTGCAGGCTCATATCGGCCGGTCGCCGCGCCACGCTCGACGACGAATGGCAGGAGAAGGGGGTGTGCGAGATAAACCTCGCCATGCTGGCCGAGCACAGCGAGGGCGTGCACCTGATCCTGATCCCGCCGCCCGATCTGGAGGCGCAGTTCACGATCGCCGTTCCCAGTACGGTGGTCCCTTTCACCTCCCGAGGCCAGGGTGAGGATTTCGAGAGAATCGAACTTTCCGGATCGCTCGACCATCTCCTGCCGCACCTCGCCGTGCAATTTCCCACCCTGCGCCACATCGCCGCCAGCTTCCTCCATCTCGGCGACGATATCGCCCGGATCGAGCGACTCGATGCGCTGGCGCAGATGCGTGGTCTCTCCATCCTCGCCACCAACGACGTGCATTACGCGACGCCCGACAAGCGTCCGTTGCAGGACGTGATGACGGCTATCCGGTACAAGACCACGGTCGCGCGGGCCGGGCCTTTGTTGCACGGCAATGCGGAGCGGTATCTGAAACCGCCCGAGACGATGGTCCGCCTGTTCGAGCGCTGGCCGCACGCGATCGCGGCGGCGCGCGCGGTTGCCGACGCGTGCACCTTCAGCCTCGACGAATTGCAATACGAGTATCCGCAGGAAGCATATTCCGGCGGCATCTCGCCCCAACGACACCTGGAAAATCAGGTTTGGAAGGGCGCGAAGGAATGGCGCTATCCCAAAGGCTTACCTTCCAATGTGAGGAAGACCCTCGAGCGAGAGCTCGCGCTGATCGCCGAACTCGACCTCGCCCGCTATTTCCTCACCATCAAGGACATCGTCGATTACGCGCGCGGGCGGGACATCCTGTGCCAGGGGCGCGGTTCGGCGGCGAATTCGGCGGTATGCTTCTGCCTCGGCATCACCAGTGTCGATCCCGCCCGGCACCAGCTGCTCTTCGACCGCTTCATTTCGAAGGAGCGGCGCGAGCCACCCGATATCGACGTCGATTTCGAGCACGAGCGGCGCGAGGAGGTGATCCAGCACATCTACGAACATTACGGGCGCGATCGGGCCGGGCTGTGCGCCACGGTGATCCATTACCGCCCGCGCATGGCCGTGCGAGAGGTCGGCAAGGCGATGGGGCTGACGGAAGATGTTACCGCGCTGCTCGCGCGGACTGTGTGGGGTGGCCACGGGCGCACCATCGACCCGGAGCATGTCCGGCGGGAAACCGGTCTCGACCTCACCGATCCGCATCTGCGGCGCGTACTGGCGCTGACCGAGCAGATGATCGGCATGCCGCGCCACCTCAGCCAGCATGTCGGCGGCTTCATCCTGACGGACGGACCACTGACCGAGACGGTGCCGATCGGCAATGGCGCCATGCCAGAGCGCAGCTTCATCGAATGGGACAAGGACGATATCGACGAGCTCGGGATTATGAAGGTCGATGTTCTCGCGCTCGGCATGCTCACCTGCATCCGCAAGTGCCTGCATCTGCTGCGCGATCATCACGACCGCGAGCTTGGGCTGGCGGATGTGCCGGCGGAGGATTCGGCCGTTTACGACATGCTGTGCAAAGGCGATTCGCTGGGCGTGTTCCAGGTCGAGAGCCGGGCGCAGATGAACATGCTGCCGCGATTGCGGCCCCGGGAATTCTACGATCTGGTGGTGCAGGTGGCGATCGTGCGTCCCGGTCCGATCCAGGGTGACATGGTCCACCCCTACCTCAAGCAGCGGCGGTTGAAGCGGGAAGGGAAGACCGATTTCACACTGCCCAGTCCCGCGCCCGAGCACGGTCCGCCGGACGAGCTGTCATCCATTCTTCGGCGGACATACGGCGTTCCGATCTTCCAAGAACAGGCAATGAAGATCGCGCTGGATGCGGCGAAGTTCTCGCCCGAGGAAGCCAATCAACTGCGCAAGGCGATGGCCACTTTCCGCAGCCGGGGAATGGTGAACGAACATCAGGACAAGATGGTCGGGCGGATGATCGCCCGCGGCTACGATCCCGTATTCGCGGAGCGCTGTTTCAACCAGATCAAGGGCTTCGGCGAATACGGTTTCCCTGAGAGCCACGCGGCGAGCTTCGCCCATCTGGTCTATGTCTCGAGCTGGCTCAAATGCCATTATCCGGCCGCCTTCGCTTGCGGTCTGCTCAATTCGCAGCCGATGGGTTTTTACGCACCGGCCCAGATCGTACGCGACGCGCGCGAGCACGGGGTGGAGGTGCTGCCCCCCGATGTGAACCTGTCCAATTGGGACTGCACGCTGGAGAAGGTAGACGGTGCCGTCGCCCTGCGGCTCGGCCTGCGCCAGATCGATGGCCTGCCCGAGGGGGCGGCGGCCGAGCTAATGCGGGAGCGGCAGGCGAGAGGTCCCTATCGCGATTTGCACGACCTGCACGACCGTGCTCGCATCCAGGCTTCGTATATCGAGCGGCTCGCCAGCGCCGATGCGTGCGGGTCGCTGGGCCTGTCGCGGCGGCAGGCGTTGTGGGATGCGCGCAGCCTGGTGACCGCGCCCGACCTGCCGCTGTTCCGCGCGGCGGCGGAACGCGACGAGGGGGCGGAGCGTCGTGCAACCATGCTCCCCGTGATGCCCCTGTCGGAAGAAGTGGTCGCCGATTACCAGACCACGCGGCTGAGCCTGAAGGCGCATCCCATGTCCTTCCTGCGAGAGGAACTGGACGGGCGCGGTTTCGTGCGGGCCAGCGACCTCAGGTCGCGCAAGTTCCGATCCGTCGTGCAGGTCGCGGGCGTCGTGCTGATCCGCCAGCAGCCGGGATCGGCCAAGGGCGTGTGCTTCATCACGCTGGAGGACGAGACGGGGGTGGTGAACCTGGTGGTCTGGCCCGACGTGAAGGAGCGCCAGCGCAAGGTGGTGATGGGTGCCCGGATGATGGAGGTGCGCGGCAGGGTAGAATACGATGACGAGGTGATCCACGTCATCGCCCATCAGATGACCGACGCGACGCACCAGCTTTCCAAACTGTCGGACGATCTGCTGCAGGCACCGCTTGCCAGGGCGGACCATGTGAAGAACCCCCTGCCGGGCAACAAGGTCAACCCGCGCGACAATCTGCGCGAGGGGGCAGACGATCCCTATACCGGCGCGCAGCCGGTCGAGCCGTGGCAGGAACCGCCGCCGGGCAATCGCGACTGCGGCTATCATGGGCCGCAGGGGGGCGGGCACCCGCGCAACGTGCGGGTCATTCCCAAATCGCGCGACTTTCATTGAGCGGGCGCTCGCGCCTGTCGCGCAGGCTGGGCCGTTTCCGGCGCGACCGGGCGCTCTTCTGGCTGTTGGTATTGCTTGGGCTGTTCGTTGCCGGACGGGCCTGGCTGGCAGACCACCCCGGGGACGACCCCTGGGCTCCGCTCGATCTGCGAGAGGAGCCGGGCTGGGCGACCGCCCGCAAGATAACCGCGCTGCGGAACGATCCCGCCCAGTGCCGCGCCGTGCTGGAACGCAGCGCGATAGCCTTCAGGCAGCTGGAACCGGCGGGTGAGGGCGCGTGCCGCCGCGAGGATCGCACACAATTGACCGACTTCCCGCTCAACCCAACGCGGCCGCCCACCACTTGCGCCGTCGCCGCGGCGCTCGAGCTATGGCTGCGAGACGGCGTGAACCCCATCGCACAGGAAATCTACGGGTCGAAAGTGGCGCGTATCGAGCATTACGGCTCCTATAGCTGTCGTCGGCTCTACGGGCGCGACAGCGGCCCGTGGAGCGAACATGCCACCGGCAACGCGATCGATATCGCGGCCTTCGTGCTGGCGGATGGAACGCGCATCAGCGTGCTGCGCGACTGGGATTCGACCGCTTCCGAACCGGATCGGGCCGATCGGTTCCTACATGCCGCCCGCGACCGGGCGTGCGACGTCTTCGGGACGGTCCTCTCGCCAGACTACAACGATGCTCACCGCGACCATTTTCACCTGGATCAGGAAGCGCGCGGGTTCGGCGGCGTCTGTCGCTAGCGATCAGCCGCGGATCGCGTAGCCCGCGCTGCGCACCGTCCGGATCGGATCCTCGGTGCCCTCTATGTCGATCGCCTTGCGCAGGCGGCGGATATGCACATCCACCGTGCGCAGTTCGATGTCGCTTTCGGTACCCCAGACCCCGTCGAGCAGCTGGTTGCGACTGAAAACCCGGCCGGGGCTTTCCATCAGGAATTTCAGCAGTCGGTACTCGGTCGGACCCAGATGAAGTTCCCGCCCTTTGCGCTCCACCCGGTGCGCGACCGGATCGAGGCGGATATCCCCGACCTCGATCGTCTCGCCGGCCAGCGCAGGGCGGATGCGACGCATGACAGCGGCCACCCGTGCGAGCAGTTCGCGTGGGGAGAAGGGCTTCGTCAGGTAGTCGTCGGCCCCGGTTTCAAGCCCGCGGATACGATCGTCCTCGGCTTCGCGCGCGGTCAGCATGATGATGGGGACGTGGGCCGTCTCGCTGTCGCGGCGCAGCCGTCGGCAGACCTCGATCCCGCTCGTCCCCTCGATCATCCAGTCGAGGATGACGAGATCGGGCACATCCTCGCGTGCCATCAACAGCGCTTCGTCGCCGTCGGACGTAGCGCGGACCTGATAGCCTTCGTTCTGGAAACGGTATTCCAGCAATTCGGCAAGGGCGGGGTCGTCTTCGACCAGGATCAGCTTGGCGGGGGACATTGGCAAACTCGCTATGGCTACCCGAGCCCTCTATGACGCTTCCAAGACCGTTTCGTGTCAGTCGTCGTCGGTGGGGTAGGACCCGGTGGCCGCGAAATGCACCATCTCCGCCACATTGGTGGCGTGGTCGCCGATACGTTCCAGATTGCGCGCGATGAAGAGCAGCTGCGCAGCGCTCGAAATGGTGGAAGGGTTCTCCACCATGTGACTGACAAGGTTGCGGAATATGCTGTTGTAGAAGGCGTCGACCTTCTCGTCCGCCTTGATGACTTCGCGCGCCAGCTCGGGATCGCGGGCCGCGTAGGCGGAAAGCACGTCGTGGACCATCTCGATCGCGAGTTCCGCCATGGCGGGAAGCAGCGTCAGGGGCTCGAAGTGCGTCCGGCCTTCAATGCGACCGACGCGCTTGGCGATGTTCTTCGCATAATCGCCGATCCGCTCCACCACGCCCGCGATCTTCAGCGCCGCGATGACTTCGCGCAGATCGTCCGCCATCGGCGCGCGCAGCGCGATGATGCGAACGGCCATCCGGTCGACATCCGCTTCCAGTGCGTCCAGTTTCTTATCGCCGGCCACGACCCGGTGGCCCAGCTCCTCGTCTCCGTTGACGAGCGCATCGAGCGCCTGCTGCGTAGCCAATTCGGCGAGGCCGCCCATCTGCGTGATGAGCCCGCGCAGCCGCGTGATATCCTCGTCGAAGGATTTGACCGTGTGTTCGGTGCTCATCCGTACCGTCCCGTAATATAGTCCTTGGTCCGCTCTTCGAGCGGATTGGTGAATATGTCACTAGTGCGACCATATTCCACCATCTTTCCCAAGTGGAAAAAGGCGGTTCGCTGCGAAACGCGCGCCGCCTGCTGCATGGAATGCGTCACGATCACGATTGCGTAACGCCCCGTCAGGTCGGCGATCAGTTCCTCCACGCGCGCGGTCGCGATCGGATCGAGTGCAGAGCACGGCTCATCCATCAGGATAACCTCGGGATCGACCGCGATCGCGCGGGCGATGCACAGCCGCTGTTGCTGCCCGCCCGATAGCGCGGTGCCGGATTCGCCGAGACGATCCTTTACCTCGTTCCACAGGCCGGCGCGTTGCAGCGAGCGCTCTACGATCGCGTCGAGGTCGGACTTGCTCTCCGCGAGGCCATGGATCTTGGGGCCGTAGGCGATGTTCTCGTAGATCGATTTGGGGAAGGGATTGGGCTTTTGGAACACCATGCCCACCCGCGCGCGCAGCTGCACGACGTCCATCTTCGTGCGGTAGATATCCTCGCCGTCCAGCTCGATACATCCCTCCACCCTGGCGGAGGGAATGGTGTCGTTCATGCGATTGAGCGAGCGCAGGAAAGTCGACTTACCGCACCCGGACGGGCCGATGAACGCGGTGACGTATTCGGTCGGAATATCGATCGAGACCGAATCGATCGCCTGCTTCTCGCCGTAATAGACGTCGACGTCGCGGGTGCGGATCTTGGCCTCGAGCGGCTCGAGATTGTCGTGGACTAGGGTCACCAGGTCTTCTCGAATTTGTTGCGGAGGTAAATGGCGAGGCCGTTCATCAGGAGGAGGACGCACAGCAGCACGATGATCGCGGCGCTGGTTCGGGCGACGAAGCCCGTGTCGATTTCATCGGACCACAGGAAGATCTGTACCGGAAGCACGGTGGCCGGGGAAGTGAAACCATCGGGCGGCGTCGCGACGAAGGCGCGCATCCCGATCATCAGCAGGGGCGCGGTCTCGCCCAGTGCGCGCGCCATGCCGATGATGGTGCCGGTCAGAATGCCGGGCAGGGCGAGCGGCAGGACATGGTGGAACACCACCTGCATCCGCGACGCGCCGATCGCGAGCGCCCCGTCGCGAATGGACGGTGGCACCGCCTTGATCGCGTTACGGCCCGAGATGACGATCACCGGCATGGTCATCAGAGCCAGGGTCATGCCCCCGATCAGCGGGGCCGAGCGCATGTTCGGAAAGATGAACAGGAAGACCGAAAGGCCGAGCAGGCCGAAGATGATCGACGGCACCGCGGCCAGATTGTTGATCGAAACCTCTATGATGTCGGTCCAGCGGTTCTTTGGCGCATATTCCTCGAGATAGAGGGCGGAGAGGACGCCGACAGGAAACGCCAGAGCCAATGTGACGATCATCGTCAGGATGGAGCCCTTCAATGCGCCCCAGATACCCACCTGCTGCGGATCGGTCGCGTCCGAACGGGTAAGGAACCCGCCGTCGAACCGCTCCGACAGCAGCCCCTGGCTTTCCAGTCGATCCGCCAGTGCGCGCATCTCCGGAGAACCTTCGCCCGTCATCGCTTCGGCGAGGTCGCCATTGGCCGGCAGCCACACGGAGGTGGTGCGCTGCAGCAGCTCGGGATCGTCGACGATGTTGTTCGCCACCTCGCGCCAGGCATCCGAGCTTAGCTGCGCGGCGCCCTGCTCACCCAGCGATTGCACGGCGGCCGCTTCCACGATCTGCGGCAGGCCCTGCAACTCCAGCAACTGCACGGCACCAGGTTGCTGGAGCGTGCGCGCATCGGCGGCGAGGCCGGAGCTCGCGAAATCGATCGAAACCTCCAGCTCGGCGCGCTGGAAGCCGCTCGCCCCCTTGTAGATCATGTTGCCCAGCAGCAGGCCGAGCACCAAGATCGAGAACAGGATGGCGGCGAGGCCGAACCATTTGAAGCGACGTTCCGCGGCGTAGCGGCGCTTCAGCCGGTTCTCGAACGCGGCGCTGCGGGTCGGTGCTCGTGGCGGCGGGGCGGTGGTGCTACTCATACGCCTCCCGGAAGCGCTTGACGACGCGCAGTGCAATGAAATTGAGCGCCAGCGTCACCATGAACAGGACGAAGCCGAGCGCGAAGGCGCTGAGCGTGGCGGGATGGTCGAAGCTGGCCTCGCCGGTCAGCAGGGCGACGATCTGGACCGTGACGGTGGTCATCGCTTCCAGCGGATTGCCGGTCAGGTTGGCGGCGGTGGACGCAGCCATCACCACGATCATCGTCTCCCCGATGGCGCGGCTCACCGCCAGCATCACGCCCGCGACGATGCCCGGAAGGGCGGCGGGGATGAGAACGCGCTTGATGGTTTCGGACTTGGTCGCGCCCATCGCCAGACTGCCGTCGCGCATCGCGCCGGGAACCGCGGCGATGCTGTCGTCCGCCATGGAGGAAACGAACGGGATGATCATCACACCCATCACGAGCCCCGCCGCGAGCGCACTCTCGCTCGAAGCATTCGCGATGCCGACCGCCTGCGCCCCGTCGCGAATGAGCGGGGCGACCGTCAGCGCGGCGAAATAGCCGTAGACCACCGTGGGCACGCCCGCGAGTATTTCGAGCGCGGGTTTGAGCCATCTGCGCCAAGTGGAGCTGGCATATTGGGTCAAATATATCGCGCTCATCAGGCCGAGCGGAATGGCGACTATCATCGCTATTATCGCGCCTATGAAGATTGTGCCCCAAAATAGCGGGATCGCGCCGAAACGGTCGGGCTGGGTGGCGGAAATCGAGGCCATCGGGTCGGGTGCCCATTGGGTTCCGAACAGGAAATCGATCGGGGAAACCATCCCGAAGAAACGCACCGTTTCAAACACCAGGCTGACGAGAATGCCGAAGGTCGTGAGGATCGCCACCAGCGAGGCGAGCAGCAAGACCAGCATCACGGTCCGTTCCACCCGAACGCGCGCCTGGAAGCGCGGGTTGAGCCGGGTCCACGCCCACAGCCCGCATATCACTGCGATCGCGAGCGCGAGGAGGACGCCGGCCGTGCCGTAGAACTGAATCGCTTCCCGAAACGGTTGAACCAGCGCCTGCGCATCGGGGTTGAACACCGCCCGCGAATTGCCGGTAGCCACCGCATACGCTTCCGCCAGCATGGTGTCGCGCTGGAAACCGAAGGCGGGCAGGGCCGACGCCGCCGGCGATGCCAGGACCGAGCGGTTTATCAGCATCGGGGAAACGATCCCCCAGACCAGGGCGAATACGGCCAGAGGCAGGGCGATCCACAGGGCGACGAACCAGGCGTGATAGGTCGGGCGCGCCACGATCCGCTTGGTCTGCGATTCGGCGAGGAAACGCTTCGCCTTGGCCCGGGCGGAAAGCCAGCCGATCAGCGCCAGGCCGACGACGAGCATGAAGAGAAAAGCTGGCGACATGAAGGTCAGCAGAACCCTGCGGCTGGAGAACAAGAATGGCGAAACGGGTGGGCGGCAGAGAAAGGCGGCTGTTGACCGCCAGCGGAGAATCGTCCGCCTATAGACCGTTCTGTGTTCGAGCAATGTGACAGCATTATTACCCGTGGACCCCCACGTCCTCCTCCGGCGGAAGCCCCCCGGTTGCGCCCGCCTGTTCCGGGAGCGATTGCGACGGATCGGTTTCGACCATCGGAAGGCGCGCCGAGACGCGCGTCCCCTGGCCGGGCGTGCTTTCGATATCCAGTCGTCCCTGATGACGCTCGACGATATGCTTCACGATCGCCAGTCCCAGCCCGGTTCCACCCGCGGCGCGGCTTCGCCCGGGATCGGTGCGATAGAACCGACGCGTCAACAGGGGGATATGTTCGGCCGGGATCCCGTCGCCGGTATCGGCCACGGACAATTGCGCGTTTCCGACACCGTACCGGGTCAGTTCGACGGTGACCGGGCCATCGGCGGCACCGTATTTCAGCGCATTGTCGACGAGGTTGCGAACGAGTTGTTCGAGCTGCTGCGCATCGCCGCGCACGACGATGTCAGGCTTGCAATGCATGGTCAGCCGGTTCCGGCGTTCATGGCCTGCACCTTCGACCGCAGCGCGGCGTACCAAGGCACCGAGATCCACATTGGTCTCAGGAAGGTCGTGCTTTTCCGCTTCGACCCGAGATAGCGACATCAGGTCGCTCACCAGGTTCTGCATGCGCTGCGCTTCGCGGTGGATGATTTCCAGGAACCGGGTCGACGTCTTGCTGTCGATCGACCCCGGCGCCTCCTGCAACGTTTCGATATAGCCGAGGATGGAGGCAAGGGGGGTGCGCAGTTCGTGGCTGGCATTGGCGACGAAATCGGTATGCGCGCGGCTCACATCCGCCTCGGCCGTGCGATTGGTCAGTTCGACCACGTTGAAGCCGAGGTCGCTCTGCACCTGACTGATGCGCCATATGTCCTGGCGCCGGACGAGGCCGGTCACGACCGTTTCTCCGTTACGTCCCGAGTCGAGCAATTCCACGGCATTGGGGTGGCGCAACGCGACCCGGACGTCTTGACCGATGACGTGCGCACCCAGGGTCGTGCGGGTGGCATTGTTGGCATTGACCACCCGGTTTCCGACCGTGAGCATCAGGGGTGTCGCGGAATGTTCGATGATTTGAGCGAACGTGGCGCGCATGGCTTCGGCGGTCGGGGCGGTCGATTGGGTGCGGGTTTCCGGGCTCGGCAGGATGAAGAGAGAACAGCCCCACACGAGCAGCAGACCCAGGGAAAGCTCCCACGACAATCCCGCCGCGAACGGCGCGGCAGAGCCGATCAGCGCCAGCAGCAGACCGGCAACGGGGATGCGGTGTTCCGAATCCATCGCAGCGCCACTAGCGACTTTCCGTCTGGGCCACCAGCCGCGGTATCGCAGCCATTCCGGAGAGGCGAGGATAGAGAGAGATGGTGACCCCTACGGGAATCGAACCCGTGTTTCAGCCGTGAGAGGGCCGCGTCCTAACCGCTAGACGAAGGGGCCATGCGCGGGGGCTCGCGCCCCAAGGCATCGCGCTTTCGAATGGTGACCCCTACGGGAATCGAACCCGTGTTTCAGCCGTGAAAGGGCCGCGTCCTAACCGCTAGACGAAGGGGCCGGAGATACGCCATCCGGAAGCGAGCCGCGCGTTTAGAAGTGCGAATCGAACGGGTCAAGCCCCAGCGTGGAAACCCTCAGCGATCCGCCCAGGCAGCGTCTTCGAGGTGAAGTTCGGCCTGCGGACGAGCCCCCCAATCGTCGATCTTGGCCCGGCCCAGCAGCCACAGGCGGCGGCCGCGTTCCGCGTGGAGCAGCTGCTGGCCCCAATCCTGGCTCGCTGCGCGGAACGCGATCGCCTTGAGCGATTGCCCGTCCCCGCCCGACACGATCAGGCGCAGGTGGTCGTGCCCGACGATGTCCGCCTTCACGAGCGATACCGGACCGATCGCGACTCGGGGGCCGGCCAGCCCATGCCGAAAGGACCGGCCCGGTCGAGCGTCTCGATCAGGCTCGGCTGCAACCCGCCGGGCGCAAGCGCCAGATCGATCGCAGCCTCCTGCCCCGCGATGGCACGGCCGACGGACGCCGCGAGTCGTTCGTCGAGCCAGGAGGCGAACTCTTCCACGCGGTCGGCGGCAATGGTGAGGCCCGCGGCCATCGCGTGGCCGCCACCGGCCACCAGCAACCCGGCCTCGCGAGCCGCGATGATCGCGGCCCCCAGGTCCACTCCGGCGATGGATCGTCCCGACCCCTTGCCTTCGCCCGTTTCCGTGTCGGTCGCGATGACGAGCGCGGGTTTCCCGGTCTTCTCCTTGATCCGCCCGGCGACGATGCCGATCACCCCGGGGTGCCAGCCGGCCCCGAAAACAACCTGGACCGCGCGGTTGTGCTGCGCGGCGAGCTGTTCCTCCGCCGCTTCCTGTACGGCTGCCTCGATCGCGCGGCGATCCTCGTTGAGGCGCGACAGCTGTTCTGCGATCGCATTCGCTTCCGCATCGTCCGCCGTCGTCAGGAGCCGTACGCCCAGAGTCGATTCGCCGACCCGCCCGCCTGCGTTTATCCGTGGCCCCAGTGCAAAGCCCAGATCGCTACAGGCCGGCACCCGCTTGAGTCGGCTCGCATCGATCAGGGCGCTCATGCCGGTGTTCGCGCGGCGCGCCATCACCTTCAGCCCTTGCGCCACGAATGCGCGATTGAGGCCGTGCAGCGCAGCGACATCCGCTACCGTGCCCAGGGCGACCAGATCGAGCAGGCTCATCAGGTCGGGCTCGGGCCGATTTTCGAAGTAGCCACGCCGCCGCAACGTCCGCACCGTCGCAATGCCGAGCAGGAACGCGACACCCACCGCCGCGAGATGGCCGTGGGCTGCCGCCTCGTCGCTCTCATCCAGCCGGTTGGGGTTCACCATGGCGACCGCAGGTGGCAGTTCCGCCATGCATTTGTGATGATCGACGACGATGACGTCGACGCCGGCATCGCGCGCCATCGACAGGGCGTCGTACGCCATGGCACCGCAATCCACGGTGATGACCAGGCTCGAACCCGCCTCTCCCAGCTTGACCAGCGCTTCCCCGCTGGGGCCGTAACCTTCCAGCAGGCGGTCGGGAATATAATAGTCCGCCCGATGCCCCAGCATGCCGAGCAGGCGGATCATCAGTGCGGCACTGGTCGCCCCATCCACATCGTAATCGCCGTAGATCGTGACCTTTTCGCCCGATAGGACCGCCTGAGCGATCCGTTCCGCCGCGACGTCCATGCCGTTGAAGATCGAGGGATCGGGGAGGAAGGTGCGTAGGGTCGGTGCGAGGTTCCGCTCCACATCCTCGCGCGCGACACCGCGGGCGAGCAGCAACTGGGTGACCACATCGTCCTCCAGCCCGATCGCGCCGCCCGAAAGATCCATATTGCCGCCGCGCCAGGTCCAAGCGCGACCGGCGAGCGAGCGGGAGACGCCGAAGACGTGGGAGGCCGGTGGTGAACGCATCGCCCCTGAATCTAATGGCTGGGGGTTATTGCGCAATCGCGTACCGGTTGACTTTCGACAGCATTGAAGGCCGGATTGCATGATGAGTGCAACATCGACCCTACTGATCGCCTGGCATAGCCGCACCGGAGCGAGCGAAGCGCTGGCCCGGGCCGCCGCGGACGCGGGTGGCGAACGAGCTCGGCTCATGAAGGCAAGCGATGTTCAGCCGTCCGACCTGCTGGACGCCGCAGCGTATCTCTTCGTTTGTCCGGAGAACCTCGCCACCATGAGCGGAATGATGAAGGAGATGTTCGACCGCTGCTACTACCCGGTGCTGGGCCGGATCGAGGGGCGCCCCTATGCGACGATAATCGCCGCGGGGTCAGATGGCGAAGGGGCGCAGCGCCAGATCGACCGGATCGCGAAGGGATGGCGCTTACGACGTGTGGTCGACCCGTTGATCGTCAAGACCGATGCGCGAAGTTCAGAAGAAATACTGGCGCCGAAGGCACCAACCGAACTGCAATTGGCGAACGCTGCCGAATTGGGTGAGGCCCTCAGCGAAGGTATAGCACTGGGAGTATTCTAGAAAATTCTCCATAATGGAGCAATTCGCGCGGCACGCACTCGACTATATTGTCGAAAATTGGCATGGAGCCGGAACAGCACTTGTCACGCTGCCATGGGGGAACGACCATTTCCGTTGAGAGAACCGCTCGGGACGACGGGTCCTCCGGCGCGGCCGTGGTCCTCGTTTCCGATCCTAGCAGTCCGCTGCAAATGAACGACGTCCCCGCTGAACTCGACCTGCATGACGATATCTTCGTTACCGTTTGCGCCGATTCTCGGATCGAACTGCGCCTGGGTGGCATGGCCTTCGACCTGGTGCCGGCATTGGCCGATGCGGGATTCGAAGACGTTGCCTTCAATCATCGTATCGAAGTGCCCAATGCGGTACGGGTAACGCCGCAATCGGCCAGGTTTCTCGTTCCCGCGCCGCATATCGCCTCCGGTAAGCGGAGCATGCCCGTGATCCGCGAATGGTTGGGACTGGCGGCGCGTCTGGTTGCATCGATGCCCCAGGTGGCGGCAGTGGGATGGACCCCGGCGAGCCTGCTGATGGACCGGGACTATTTTTGCTCGCACATCGGCCGTTGGATTCGCGGAGGGATGTTTCCCGCGTCGGTGGTGAGCGTGCTCACGCCTTCGCTCGGTGAAGCGCTGCAAAGCGAAGGGATGGCGTTCTTCAATGGTCAGGAATTACGGCTGGAGGGGAGCTTCACCCCCGGTCCAGCGACGGCCGACCGGCTGGCGCAGCGTGTTCTGGGGCATCTAGCGCATCACGGCCCGCTATCGCAGATCAAGGATTTCCTCTTGCCGGAGGGAGGCACGATGCGCCTGGAGCCGTCGCCCAATGGGCGCTTCGTGCGGGCCTATCTCCTTTAGCACGGGGCAGGCACCACGTGCGGGTCTTTACCGGCTTCGGCGGCACAGCTAGGGCGCGGCCGAGAGGTTGCCACCCCATGCTGCATTGCTCTTCCCTTCTTTCGCCGCGTCTCGGAATGGTCGTTCGCACGGCGTTGCTATCGTCGATCGGCGTGCTCGCGGCGTGCGGGGCATCGAACGCGGATTCGCACAACGCCAAGCGATCCCCGTTTCCGGACCCGGATCGTCCGGTATCGGCGCTCGGGTCCAACCAGTTCAGCACCGAGGTGAAGCGCGACAGCGTCAACGAAGCGCAGAAGGTCATGGACCTTGCCGGCATCGAAAACGGCATGACCGTCGCCGATATCGGAGCCGGGGAGGGCTACTACACCGTTCGCCTGGCCGAACGGGTCGGGCCGGGGGGGCGGGTTCTGGCACAGGACATCGATCGCGACGCGCTGGATCGCCTCGGTAAGCGGATCGAGCGCGAACGTCTCGACAACGTCTCGATCAAGCAAGGGCAGCCGTCCGATCCACGCTTGCCGGAGGGGAGCTTCGACCGGATATTCATGATCCACATGTACCACGAGATCGCGCAGCCCTACGCGTTCCTTTGGCGGATGTGGCCGTCGTTGAAGGAAGGGGGGCAGGTGATTGTTGTCGATGTCGACCGGCCGACCGATCAGCACGGCATCGCTCCGCTACTCCTTGCCTGCGAATTCGGGAGAGCGGGTTACCAGTTGGACGCATTTCGAGATGCCCCGGAAATCTCCGGGTACTATGCACAGTTCCGCAGAGCGGCTAGAAGACCTCGACCGCAGGATATCGAACCCTGCCGGGGCGGTCTCGCCGCTGGGAGCACGGATGCGGCGAGCTAAGTCGCTTTAGAAACGGAATTTTTGATCAATGGCATTCAAAGGGCTCAGCCCGATCCTATACGGCGGACGCGAAGTCTGGCCGCTGGTAGAAGGCGGCAAAGGCGTCTCGGCCACCAATCACGCCAGCTCCGGCGCATGGGCCGCAGCGGGCGGTATCGGCACCGTCAGCGCGGTAAACGCCGATAGCTACGACGCCGAGGGGAAGATCATTCCCCAGGTCTACGAGCAGCTGACTCGCAAGGAACGGCACGAACAGCTCATTCGCTATGCGATCGACGGAGCGGTCGAGCAGGTCCGCCGCGCTCACGATATCGCCAATGGAAACGGCGCAATCAATATCAACGTGCTGTGGGAAATGGGCGGGGCTCAGCCTGTTCTGGAAGGCGTTCTCGAACAGACCCGTGGCCTGGTCACCGGCGTCACCTGCGGGGCGGGTATGCCGTACAAGCTGGCCGAGATCGCCGCCCGGTTCGAGGTTTGCTACCTCCCGATCATCAGTTCGGCCCGGGCATTTCGCGCCCTATGGAAGCGCAGCTATCACAAGGTCGGCGAATTGATGGCCGCCGTGGTGTACGAGGACCCGTGGCTAGCCGGGGGGCACAACGGGCTCTCCAATGCCGAAGATCCCCGCAAGCCGGAAGATCCCTATCCACGGGTCAAGGCGCTGCGCGAAACGATGCGAGCCGAGGGCGTGTCGGAAGATGTGCCGATCGTGATGGCCGGCGGTGTCTGGTATCTGCGCGAATGGGACCACTGGATCGACAATCCCGAACTCGGGCGGATCGCCTTCCAGTTCGGCACGCGCCCGCTGCTGACGGAAGAAAGCCCGATCCCGCAGGACTGGAAAGACAATCTGCGCGACCTGGACGAGGGCGATGTCCTCCTTCACCGCTTCAGCCCGACGGGCTTCTATTCGAGCGCGGTGAAGAACGATTTCCTCTACGATCTGATTCACCGGTCCGAACGCCAGATACCTTACAGCAAGGTCGAGGCGGGCGAGCATACCAAGCAGCTCGACGTAGGCGTGCGCGGCAAGAACTTCTGGGTCGCGCCCAAGGACTACGAACGGGCGAAGGGCTGGTTCGGGGAAGGCTATACGGAGGCGTTGAAAACGCCCGACGACACCATCGTCTACGTCACCCCCGAAAGCCGCGACATCATCCGGAAGGACCAGAAGGATTGCATGGGGTGCCTGTCGCACTGCCAGTTCTCCAGCTGGAAGGATCACGACGATTTCACCACCGGCCGTCTCGCCGATCCGCGCAGCTTCTGCATCCAGAAGACCTTGCAGGACATCGCCCACGGTGGCCCGGTCGACGAGAACCTGATGTTCGCCGGGCATGCTGCCTATCGGTTCAAGCAGGACCCGTTCTATTCGAACAACTTCACCCCGACGGTGAAGCAATTGGTCGACCGCATCCTGACCGGCGATTGATACGGTTCGCGGAGCGGCAAACAATCGCGCCGGCCAGGACAAGAGCGCCTTCGGCGGCGTGAGCATTGATAACGCGGCTGCCGATAAGACATGGCCCTACCCTGACGGGGGAGGGATCGTTCAGACCAGCGCGTCGAGAACCTGGTCAGGGGGGCGGTGCCCGTCGGCCCAGAAGCGGATGTTCGCCACGACCTTATCGCCGGATGCCTCGCGTCCCTCGACCGTGGCGCTACCTATATGAGGAAGGGTCATGACGTTGGGATGGGCGAGCAGGCGGGGATCGATCGCGGGTTCGTCGGGATAGACATCCAGTCCCGCACCGATCAATCGGCCTTCCTCCAACATGCGGACCAGCGCGTCGTAATCGACCAGATCGCCGCGAGCCGTGTTGATGAGCGCGGCCTCGTCCTTCATCTTATCGAGCCGCGCCGCGTCGATCATGTGTCGGGTTTCGTCGGTCGATGGGCAGTGGAGCGAGAGAATATCGGAACTGGCGACGAGCTCGTCGAGATCCGCGACATAGTCGGCGGAAAGCATGCTTTCGATCGCACGGGGCAGAGGCTTGCGATTGTGATAGGCAATACGCAGGCCGAACGCCTTGGCGCGGTGCGCCACGGCCTGCCCGATGCGTCCCATGCCCACGATGCCCAATTGCTTGCCGCCCAACTGGCGGCCGAGCATCGCGGATGGAGCCCATCCGGTCCAGTCGCCCCCGCGCGTCAGCGCGACCCCTTCGCGCAAACGCCGCGGAACCCCGATGATCAGGGCCATCGCCAGATCCGCCGTATCGTCCGTGAACACGCCCGGCGTGTTGGTGACCATGATCCCGTGCCGCGCCGCCGCGGCCAGATCGATGTGGTCGGTACCCGCGCCGAAGCTGGCGATCAGCCCGAGACGGCCCTTCGCCTCCTCGATCATCGCCGCTTCGATGCGATCGGTGACAGTCGGAACCAGGACGTCGCAATCGCGCATCGCCGCGATCAGCTCGGCTCGCGTAAGCGGCCGGTCTTCCGGATTCAGCTTCGCGTCGAAGAGCTCCGCCATGCGCGCCTCGATCCCCGGCATGAGGTGGCGGGTCACCACCACGCGTGGCGTGCCCTCTACCCGGCGGCCCGGTTCCCGTTTGCCTCTCGGATCATCGCTCTGCATGTGCCACGCTGATTGGCCATTCGTCTCGATATGGTCAAGCGCGGCTTGGCGGTTGCCGGTGCTGGCCGGATCGCCGTATGACGATTCGCGATGCGCGCTTCGATCGCTTACCTTGTCTTGTTCGCTGCTCTCCTGGGCGGGTGCTCCCTGCTGGACCGGGACGACGACGCCCCGCCATATTGGGTCAGCGTGCGCGCGACGGAGGCGAACCTGCGCGTGGGGCCCAGCGAATCCTATCGCATCCTATGGGTCTATCATCGCCCGGGCCTGCCGATGAAGGTCGTCAGGGAACACGAAGGTTGGCGCCTGGTTCGCGATGCGGAAGGGGCACAGGGCTGGATGGTCTCGCGGTTGCTGACGCGCGATCGGTCCGCAATCGTGATGGGCGACGATAGCGTGGCGATGCGAAGCGAGCCGGCGGCGACCGCTCGCGTGAAATGGCAGCTCGAACCGGGTGTGATCGGGCGGCTGGGGTCTTGCGAAGAAGGCTGGTGCCGGATGACGATCGGCGATCGTGGCGGATACGTGCGGGCCGACGCGCTATGGGGCGCCGGCCCACCTTAAGACATCCGGTGCGACGGAGCTTCTCAGTCCCCGGATCGGACCACCGATACCCTCTCGCCACGCTGGTCGGTGGCGCTGAATGCGCCCGCGGCATCGGGCTCGGACAGTGTCCAGCAACGGGGCTCGCCATCGCCATCCTTGTCGAAGCAAGTTTGACCGGCACTATCGGCCACCGTGCCGTCTTCCCGTTTCCCATCGCCATAGTCGGCCGAGTACGTGCCGTCCTTGCCGATGGTCGTGCGCCACTTCGTACCGTCCGCCGCCGTTACTTCGTAAGCCCCGGACCGATCTTGCGGTGCCTGAACGGCCGCCGGCTCGACGCTTGGCGCCGTGTCGGTCGCCTCCGCGTCCGCATCCGGGGTGGCCGAACAGGCCGACAGCGACAGACCTGCCGCGAAAAGTATCGTAATTTTCATGGGTTCCTCTCCCCTTGGTGAACCCAGACTACGCCTCATCGCATGCTGTCGCAAATATTCCCTGTCGATAGCGCGAAAGCGGTCGGGCGATCAGGCCATCTCCACCGCGACCGCGGTGGCCTCGCCACCACCGATGCAAAGGCTCGCGACGCCACGCTTCTTGCCCTGCTGCTTCAAAGCGTTGAGCAGGGTCACGAGGATGCGCGTGCCGCTGGCACCGATGGGGTGACCGAGCGCAGTGCCGCCGCCGTTGACGTTGATCTTCTCGTGGGGGATGCCGATGTCGCGCATTGCGAACATGGCGACGCACGCGAAGGCTTCGTTCACCTCCCAGATATCGACATCGTCCGCCGACCACCCGGCCTGCTCCAGCACCTTCTCGATCGCGCCGATCGGAGCGACGGTGAACTTGGCAGGCTCCTGCGCATGGGCGGCGAGACCCACGATCTTCGCTACCGGCTTCTGACCGTTGTCGTTCGCCACGCTTTCCCGGCTGAGGACGACTGCCGCCGCACCGTCCGATATCGAGCTGGAGGTCGCGGCGGTGATGGTGCCGTCCTTGGCGAAGGCAGGTCGCAGGGTCGGGATCTTGTCCGGCTTGCCACGGCTGGGCTGCTCGTCGGTATCGACCACGGTCTCGCCCTTGCGGCTCGTCACCGTGACCGGAACGATCTCGTCGGCGAACGCGCCGCTCTCGATGGCCGCATTGGCGCGGCGCAGGGATTCGATGGAATAATCATCCATCTGCTCGCGGGTGAGCTGATATTCGTTCGCCGTTTCCTGCGCGAACGTGCCCATGGCCCGGCCTTCCTCGTAGGCGTCCTCCAGCCCGTCGAGGAACATGTGGTCATAAGCGGTGTCGTGGCCGAGCCGCGCGCCCGAGCGGTGCTTCTTCAGCAGGTAGGGGGCGTTGGTCATGCTCTCCATCCCGCCAGCAACGACGTAGTTCACGCTGCCGCTCGCGAGTGCTTCGGCACCCATGATCACGGTCTGCATGCCGCTGCCGCACACCTTGTTGACGGTGGTCGCCTGAACCGATTTGGGCAGGCCCGCCTTGATCGACGCCTGCCGTGCGGGTGCCTGGCCGAGCCCTGCGGGAAGGACGCAGCCCATATAGGTGCGGTCGAAGCTTTCCGGTGCGACGCCGGACCGCTCTACCGCCGCCTTGACCGCCGTTGCACCCAGATCCGTCGCGCTTGCATCGGCCAGTGCGCCTTGCATGCCGCCCATCGGGGTGCGCGCATAGGAGAGGATGACGATCGGATCGGAAGCGGCGAACTGGGTCATGGGTAAGGATACCTTTCGACTGGCTACGGAAATGGTTAGGTTGGGGGCGAGTTAGGACTCTGTCCCTGCGATAGCAATGGAGCGATACATGACCGGAACGAGCGAAGCCGACCTGCGATCCACGCTCGAGGCGCAGCGCGCGGCCTTCATCGCTGCGCGTCCCGAACCGATCGAGGCTCGCAAGCAGCGGATTCGCAAGGCGATCGCGCTGCTCGTCGATCATGGCGAAGATCTCGCGCGGGCGATGAGTGCCGATTTCGGCAATCGTAGCCACGATGCCAGCATGATGACGGACATCGTCGGCACGATCGGCTTCGGCAAATACTGCCTGAAGCATGTCGAGGGCTGGGCGAAGACCGACAAGCGGTCGTTGCGTTTCCCGCTGCCTCTCCTGGGTGCCAGGGCCGAGGTCCGTTACGAGCCGAAGGGGGTCGTGGGCATCCTCAGCCCGTGGAACTTCCCGGTGAACCTGTCCTTCGGTCCGCTGATGCAGGTTCTCGCGGCGGGCAATCGCGCGATGATCAAGCCGAGCGAATTTACCGAACGCACCAGCGACCTGCTGGCCGAACTGGTCTCGGGATCGTTCGCCAGCGACGAGATTGCCGTCGTGACGGGCGGGCCGGAGGTGGCGCAGACCTTTTCTTCGCTTCCGTTCGACCATCTCGTGTTCACCGGTTCGACCGATACCGGGCGCAAGGTGATGCAGGCGGCGGCAGCAAACCTCGTTCCGGTGACCTTGGAGCTTGGCGGCAAAAGTCCCGTGGTCCTGGGGGAAAGCGCCGACCTGACCCGGGCGGGCGAACGCATCGCATTGGGGAAAATGCTGAACGCCGGCCAGATTTGCCTGGCTCCCGATTACCTGCTGGTGCCCGAGGACAAGGAGGAGGGGGCCATCGCGGCGGTCGAACTGGGCGTGCACGCGATGTATCCCACGCTGCTGGCGAACGAGGATTACGCATCGGTGGTTACCGACCGCCATTTCGACCGGCTCCAGGCGATGGTCGCCGACGCGCGGGAAAAGGGCGCGGAAGTTGTCGAGGTAAATCCCGCGGGAGAGGATTTTTCCAACACCAATGCGCGCAAGATGCCCCTCACCATCCTGCGAGGCGTCACCGACGACATGCAGGCGATGCGCGAGGAAATCTTCGGGCCCGTCCTGCCGGTCAAGACCTACAAGTCCGTCGACGAGGCGATAGGGTACATCAATGCGCACGACCGTCCGCTTGGCCTCTATTATTTCGGGAGCGATTCGGGCGAGCGCGAGCAGGTGCTTTCGCGAACGATCTCCGGCGGGGTAACCGTCAACGACGTGGTCATGCACGTGTCGATGGAGGATCTGCCGTTCGGCGGGGTGGGGCCTTCCGGCATCGGGTCCTATCACGGGCCCGAGGGCTTTCGCGAATTCAGCCATGCGCGGGCGATCTATACGCAGCCGAAGATCGATGTCGCGAAGCTCGCCGGGCTGCGTCCGCCCTATGGCAGCGCCACGAAGAAGGCGATCGCGCGGGAAATGAAAAAGGCCTGATTCCCGGCGTATTGCGAGTGGTTCGCACGTCCCAGCCCCTTGCACCCGTGGGAGCAGGGGACTAGTGCGCGCCCGAAACCTTTCAACCTTTTGCGCGAGTCCGGTCCTTGGTCGATCTCTCTCAATATCTTCCGATCCTGCTGTTCCTCGGCATCGCGCTCGGTATCTCGGCGCTGTTCGTGTTCCTGCCAATGGGCGTGTCGCGCCTGACCGGCGCGCACAATCCCACCGCCGCCAAGCTTTCGGAATACGAGTGCGGCTTCCCTGCGTTCGAGGAACCACGCAGTCAGTTCGACGTGCGCTTCTATCTCATCGCGATCCTCTTCCTCGTGTTCGATCTCGAGGCCGCGTTCCTCTTCCCATGGGCGGTCAGCCTGGACCTGACCGGATGGCCCGGCTGGCTGACGATGATGGTGTTCCTGTTCGAACTCGCCATCGGCCTCGCCTATGCGTGGAAGAAGGGCGCGCTCGACTGGGAATGACATGACCGACCAAACCACGCTTCCCCCCGCCGCCCAGCCGGGCGAGGTCCGCCATCCGGACCAGGACTATTTCCACGCGCTGCAGACCGAGGTGAACGACAAGGGCTTCCTCGTCACCAGCACCGAGGACCTGTTCAACTGGGCGCGCACCGGCTCGCTCTGGTGGATGACCTTCGGCCTCGCCTGCTGCGCGGTCGAGATGATCCACGTCAACATGCCGCGTTACGATATGGAGCGGTTCGGCGTCGCCCCGCGCGCATCCCCGCGCCAGTCCGACGTGATGATCGTGGCGGGTACCCTGTGCAACAAGATGGCCCCGGCGCTGCGCAAGGTTTACGACCAGATGTCGGATCCGAAATACGTCATCAGCATGGGCAGCTGCGCCAATGGCGGTGGGTATTACCATTACAGCTATTCGGTCGTGCGCGGCTGCGACCGGATCGTGCCGGTCGATATCTACGTTCCCGGATGTCCTCCGACGGCCGAAGCGCTTCTGTACGGCGTGATGCAGCTCCAGCGGAAGATCCGCCGCGTCGGGACAATCGAACGATGAGCGCGCGCGTGACTCTCGCCGGGCGGATAGCCGTTTTTGCGGTAGCTCTGGTTTCGGTTCTCAACGCACTCGCTCGTCCGGGTACGAGGGAGTTTTTCATGCGGTCGGCACCGGCCGTGGCCGAGGCGGCGCTGGCCTTGCTCGTCGTGACCGTCGCTGGGGGATTGGCTCTGTTCGCGCTGAAGTGGCTGGTAGCGAGAGATATCGGATGACCGTGGTTCATTCCGCCCCCAAGATCGCCTCGAACGAAGGCGTGCGCGATGCGCTTTCCGGTGCGCTCGGCGATATGCTCGTCGAAGCGCGCGAAGAGCATGGCGAGATCCTGCTGCATGTCGCCCGCGACCGGATCGAGGACGCGCTGCGGCTTCTTCGCGACGAGCACGAATACCAGCAATTGATGGAGATCGCCGGGGTCGACTACCCCAGCCGGGCCGAGCGGTTCGAAGTCGTCTACATGCTGCTTTCGGTGACGAAGAACCATCGCGTCATGGTGAAGGTTCGCGCGGGCGAACGCACCCCGGTTCCCACGGTCACCACGCTGTGGCCGAATGCGGGCTGGCTGGAACGCGAGGTGTTCGACCTGTACGGTGTGCTGTTCGAAGGCAATACCGACCTTCGTCGCATTCTGACCGATTACGGGTTCGAAGGGCATCCTTTCCGCAAGGACTTCCCGCTGACCGGCTATATCGAGCTGCGGTATTCCGAGGAGGAGCAGCGGGTGGTGTACGAGCCGGTCGAGCTGGCGCAGGATCTGCGGCAATTCGATTTCATGAGCCCGTGGGAAGGCGCCGACTACGTGTTGCCGGGTGATGAGAAGGCGCAGACACCTCCGGTCGACGAACCTTCCACCACCGACAAGCCGGGCGAGACCGGCGCAGGGCCGAAGGCCGATGCGGAAGCGAAGGAACCGGTCGGCGACGATCCGCCTGCGGCGAAGAACGGGGGCACGACCGAAGAGGAAGCTCCCGAGCCGACGCAGAGCCGGGAAGACCGGCCCAAGCGCAAGGGCAAGACGCAGGAAACGAAGCAGGCGACCCAACCGAAGAAAGACGACCAATGACCCTGGCTTCTCGCGCACCCCTGTTGTTCGCCGGTCTGGCGATGGCTGGCCTCGTCGCTTGCGGCGATTCGACCGCGGACCGTAAGCTGCCCGGTGGCGAGCCGGCGCAGACCGAGGCAGGGCAGGACACGAATGTCGTGCCCGGCGTGGAACCCAAGGTTTCGGGATCGGAGCCGGCGGTCGCCGTGTTGCAGCCGATCGGGAAAACCGTCGATGTCGATCTCGGTCCGAACCTGGGTGGCTGCACGTTCGAGAAGGACGATGCGGTGCTGCTGATCGCGGGTGCGCCCGACGATACGGACGCGCGTGGCAAGGGCGTGATCAAGGTCGGCGGCGTCGATAGGCTGATGACAGGGACCACCCCGGGCGGCCCACCCGCGATCGACGCGGGGCCGACGATGACCGATGGCGAATATACCGTGACGGTCGAGCGCGGCGCTGGCGACGGCAAATCGGTCGGGGTCGAATCCAGCCAGTGGCCGGCCGACCTGATAGTGCGCAAGGACATGGCGAACGAGCGTCGCTATGCCGATGGAACATGGACGTGCGGCGTATGAGCGGACTGGTACAGGAACGATCCCCCACCACCGAGGGGGAGGAGATCGGCAACTACACGATCAATTTCGGGCCCCAGCATCCCGCGGCGCACGGCGTGCTGCGCATGGTGATGGAGCTGGACGGCGAGATCATCGAGCGCGTCGATCCGCATGTCGGGCTGCTCCACCGCGGCACCGAGAAGCTGATCGAGCACAAGACCTATCTGCAGGCGCTGCCGTATTTCGACCGGCTCGACTATTGCAGCCCGCTGTGCATGGAGCACAGCTACGTCCTCGCGATCGAGAAGCTGCTCAATCTCGAAGTGCCGATCCGCGCGCAATATCTGCGCGTGCTGTTCGCCGAGCTGACGCGCATTTCCAATCACATGCTCAACATCGGCAGCCACGTGATGGATGTCGGCGCGATGACGCCCAACCTGTGGGTGTTCGAGCTCCGCGAAGACTGCATGAACTTTTTCGAGCGGGCGAGCGGCGCGCGTATGCACAGCGCCTGGTTCCGCCCCGGCGGCGTGCATCAGGACGTGCCGCTGAAGCTGCTGACCGATATCGGCGACTGGGTCGACAATCGCCTGCCCGAACTGTTCGGCGACGCGATGAGCCTCGTCATGGACAACCGCATCTTCAAGCAGCGCAATGTCGATATCGCGCTGGTGAGCAAGGCGGATGCGCTGGCTTGGGGCTTCTCCGGTCCGCTGATCCGCGCAGCCGGCATTCCGTGGGATCTGCGCAAAAGCCAGCCCTACGACGTTTACGATCGGATGGAGTTCGACATCCCCGTCGGCACCAATTCGGATTGCTACGACCGCTTCATGGTGCGCGTGAAGGAAGTTTACGAAAGCGCGAAGATCATCAAGCAGTGCCTCGCCGAAATGCCCGAGGGGCCGATCGCGGCCGACGACGGCAAGGTGGTTCCGCCCAAGCGCGGGCAGATGAAGCAGTCGATGGAAGCGCTCATTCACCACTTCAAGCTCTACACCGAGGGCTTCCACGTGCCCGCGGGCGAAGTCTACGTCGCGACCGAAAGCCCCAAGGGCGAGTTCGGCGTCTATCTCGTCAGCGACGGGTCGAACAAACCCTATCGCTGCAAGATCCGCCCGACCGCTTTTAGCCACCTCCAGGCGATGGACTTCATGTGCGAGGGCCACATGCTGCCCGACGCGACCGCCATCCTCGGCGCGATCGACGTGGTGTTCGGGGAGTGTGATCGATAATGGCTGACCGCACACCCGCACCCGACACGCCCGAACTGCGCGCACGCTGGGGCTCGTTCGCGTTCACCGATGCGTACAAGGCGAAGGCCGACACCGCGATCGCGCGCTATCCAGAGGGGCGGCAGCGGTCGGCGGTGATGCCGCTGCTCGATCTTGCTCAGCGGCAGGTCGGCGAGGAGACGAATACGCAAGGGTGGCTGCCGCTGCCGGTGATCGAGTACGTCGCCGCCTATCTCGACATGCCGGTGATCCGCGTGCTCGAGGTCGCGACGTTCTACTTCATGTACAACATGACGCCGGTCGGTAAGTACCACGTGCAGGTCTGCGGCACGACGCCGTGCATGTTGCGCGGCTCCGATGCCCTGTTCGAAACCTGCCGCAAGCGCGGGATGGTGAAGGGCCATATCTCGGAAGACGGGTTGTGGACGCTGACCGAGGTCGAGTGCATGGGCAATTGCGCCACCGCGCCGATGGCCCAGATCAACGACGACAATTACGAGGACCTGACGCCCGAGCGGCTCGACGCCATTCTCGACGCCCTGGCGGCGGGCGAGCAGCCCAAGACTGGCACGCAGGAGCCGGGCCGCCACACCAGCGAGCCGGTCGGTGGGCCGACCACGCTAAAGGAAATGGTCGAGGAAAATTACGATTACCGGGGTGAATGGTGATGGCGAAGGCTGGCTTTCCCGTGATCGGCGTTGTTTTTCTCGTCTTGGCGGCCATTAATCTGCTGCGCGGCGATAACTGGATCGTATGGCTGATCCTAGGGGTCGTGTTCGGCGGGCTCGGTATCTTCCGCTCCAGGAAGACCGGAGGTAGTAACTGATGCCCGCCTCGGTCATGACGCTCACCGTCGCGCTGATCCTGGTGGTCATCGCGTGGAAGGTTTTCAGCGGCGTCGTGAAGACGCTCGCTCTGCTCGCGATCTTGGTGGTCGCGGCCGTTTTCGTGTTCGGAGGTTTCGCCTGATGCTGGCCGATAAGGATCGCATCTTCACCAATCTTTACGGCTTCCAGGATTGGGGCCTCGATGCTGCGCGCAAGCGGGGCGATTGGGACGACACCAAGGCTATCCTCGCGCGTGGCCAGGACGCGATCATCGACGAGATCAAGGCATCGGGCCTGCGCGGGCGCGGCGGTGCGGGCTTCCCGACCGGTATGAAGTGGTCCTTCATGCCCAAGGAATCGAAGGACGGTCGCCCCAGCTTCCTCGTCATCAATGCCGACGAATCCGAGCCCGGTTCGTGCAAGGACCGCGAGATCATCCGCCACGACCCGCACAAGCTGATCGAAGGCGCGCTGGTCGCGGGCTTCGCGATGCGCGCGCGCGCGGCCTATATCTACATTCGCGGCGAATATATTCGCGAGGCGGAAGTGCTGCAGGCCGCGATCGACCAGGCCTACGACGCCGGGCTGATCGGCAAGGATGCCTGCGGATCGGGCTATGATTACGACGTCTTCCTGCACCGCGGGGCGGGCGCCTACATCTGCGGCGAAGAGACCGCGATGATCGAGAGCCTGGAGGGCAAGAAGGGCCAGCCGCGGCTCAAACCGCCGTTCCCGGCGGGCGCAGGCCTCTACGGCTGCCCCACGACGGTCAACAACGTCGAATCGATCGCGGTCGCGCCGACCATCATGCGCCGTGGCGGTGCCTGGTTCGACAGCTTCGGGCGCGAAAAGAACTCGGGCACCAAACTGTTCCAGATCAGCGGTCATGTCGAGCGGCCCTGCGTGGTCGAGGAAGCGATGAGCATTCCCTTCCGCGAACTGATCGAACGCCACGCGGGTGGTATCACCGGCGGGTGGGACAACCTGCTGGCGGTGATCCCGGGCGGCTCTTCCGTCCCGCTCGTCCCGGCAGAGCAGATCATGGACGCGCCGATGGATTTCGACGGGCTGAAGGATCTGGGTAGCGGCCTTGGCACCGCGGCGGTGATCGTGATGGACAAGTCCACCGATATCGTGCGTGCGATCAGCCGCATCAGCTATTTCTACAAGCACGAGAGCTGCGGCCAGTGCACCCCCTGCCGCGAGGGTACGGGCTGGATGTGGCGCGTGATGGAGCGCCTGCGCACCGGCGACGCCGCGATCGACGAGATCGACATGCTGCAGCAGGTCACGAAACAGGTCGAAGGCCACACCATTTGCGCGCTGGGCGACGCGGCGGCCTGGCCGATCCAGGGGCTGATCCGCCACTTCCGCCCCGAGCTCGAGCGGCGGATCGAAGAGAACTTGCCGGAGGCGGCCGAATAATGCCTAAAGTTACCGTAGACGGACAGGAAATCGAGGTTCCGGACGGCGCGACCGTGCTGCAGGCCTGCGAGATGGCGGGCAAGGAAATCCCCCGTTTCTGCTATCATGAGCGGCTGAGCATCGCGGGCAATTGCCGCATGTGCCTGGTCGAGGTGAAGCCCGGGCCGCCCAAGCCGCAGGCGAGCTGCGCGCTGCCCGCGACCGACGGCCAGGAAATCCGCACCGATACCGAGATGGTGAAGACCGCGCGCGAAGGCGTGATGGAATTCCTACTCATCAACCACCCGCTCGACTGCCCGATCTGCGACCAGGGCGGCGAGTGCGACCTGCAGGACCAGAGCCTGATGTATGGCCGCGGCGGCTCGCGCTATCACGAGAACAAGCGTGCGGTGACCGAGAAATATATGGGCCCGCTGATCAAGACGATCATGACCCGCTGCATCCATTGCACCCGCTGCGTGCGCTTCTCGGAAGAGATCGCGGGCGTGGACGAGATCGGCGCGCTCTATCGCGGCGAGGATATGCAGATCACGACCTATCTGGAGCAGGCGGCCAAGCACGAACTCTCGGCCAACGTGATCGATCTGTGCCCGGTCGGGGCGCTGACTTCGCGGCCCTATGCGTTCGAGGCGCGGCCGTGGGAGCTCAAGAAGACCCTCAGCATCGATGTGTCTGACGCGGTCGGGGCGAACATCCGCCTCGACAGCCGCGGGCGCGAGGTCATGCGCGCGCTTCCGCGCGTGAACGACGAGGTCAACGAAGAGTGGCTGTCGGACAAGGGCCGCTACATGGTCGACGGCCTGACCCGGCGTCGGCTCGACCAGGTCTGGATTCGAAAGGGCGGCAAGCTGCAGCCCGCCGGTTGGGACGAGGCGTTCAAAGCGATCGCCAAGGCGAAGCCGGGCAACAGCATCGCGGCGGTCGCTGGCGACATGCTCGATTGCGAAACGATGTTTGCGGCAAAGAAGCTGCTCGGCGCATTGGGGTCGGATCTGCTGGAAGGTCGCCAGACCGGAATGGACTACCCGACGGACAATCTCGCGGCCGTCAATTTCAATTCTACCTTGCAGGGTATCGAAACCGCCGAGGCCGTGCTGATCGTGGGCAGCCATGTGCGCTGGGAAGCGGCGCTGTTGAACGTCCGGCTGCGCCGCGCGGTCAAGCATGGGGCCAAGGTGTTCGTGGTCGGTCCGCATTGGGACACGACCTACGACGCGGAATTCCTCGGCGACGATGCCGCCATGCTCCACGATCTGCCCGCGCATGTCGGCGAAGCTTTTGCCAAGGCGGAGCGTCCGGCCGTGATCGTCGGGGCAGGCGGGCTTGCAGCGGGAGCGCTGCAGGCAGCGCTGGGCTTCGTCGCGGAGTGGAACCTCGTTCGCGAGGACTGGAACGGGTTCAACGTCCTGCATACCTCCGCCGCGCGGATGGGCGGGCTGATGCTCGGCTACGCGCAGAAGGGCGGTATTGCGGATATTGCCAAGGCAGCACCCAAGGTCCTGCTTTCGCTCGGTGCGGACGAGATGGATTATACGCCCTTCGCCAACAGCCTGAAGGTCTATATCGGTCACCACGGCGACAAGGGCGCGCATGCGGCGGACATCATCCTCCCCGCCGCGTCCTACGCCGAGAAGGACGGGACCTACGTCAACCTGGAAGGGCGCGTGCAATTCGCGGAAAAAGCGGTGTTCGCACCCGGTGACGCGCGGGAAGACTGGACGATCCTGCGCGCTCTGGCCGACGCGCTGGAGGTCTCTGTCGGGTTCGACAGCTTCGCCGAATTGCAGGCCGCAATGATCCGCGAAGTACGAGCTTTGGGCGAGGAAGGCCTAGCCGACCTCGGCAAACTCCCGAAAGCGAAGGCGACCAAGGCGAAGGGCCGGATCACCTACCCGATCGCCGACTTTTACCTGACCAATCCGATCGCCCGGGCAAGCGCGGTGATGCAGCAATGCTCGGCCGAACTGCTCCATGGCGATGAAGTGCTGGAGGCCGCGGAATGACCGAGTTCTTCCAGGGCTGGGGCATGAGCTACGAATGGGCGTGGTTCGTCGCGACCATCGCGGGCATCCTGCTGATCGCGCTGCCGGTGATGCTGGCAGTGGCGATAGTGATCTATTTCGATCGCAAAATCTGGGCGGCGATGGCGCTGCGCCGGGGACCCAACGTGGTCGGGCCGTTCGGCCTGCTGCAAAGCTTCGCCGACGGGTTGAAGGTGTTCCTGCAGGAAACCATCATCCCGAGTGCGGCGAACAAGGGCCTGTTCCTGCTCGCACCCATCATCACCTTCACCGTTGCTCTGGCCGCGTGGGCGGTGATCCCGTTCAATTCGGGTGCGGTGCTGGCGAACATCAATGTCGGCCTGCTGTACGTGCTCGCGATCAGTTCGCTGGGCGTTTACGGCGTCGTCATCGCGGGCTGGGCGTCGAACTCGAAATATCCGTTCTTTTCCGCGATGCGCGCCGCGGCGCAGATGATCAGCTACGAGGTCTCGATCGGCTTCATCCTGATCTGCGTGATCCTCTACGCCAATACCAGCAGCATGCTCGGCATCGTGGAGGCGCAGCGCGGCTATGGCCTCGGCTTCGTCAACGGGTTCTTCTTCAACATCCTGCTGTTTCCGGTCTGGGTGATGTTCCTCATCTCCAGCCTGGCGGAAACCGCGCGCGCGCCGTTCGACCTGACCGAGGCGGAAAGCGAGCTCGTCGCCGGGTACCAGACCGAATACAGCTCGATGAGCTTCGCGCTCTACTGGCTGGGCGAGTACGCCAACGTGCTGCTGATGTGTACGCTCAACGCGGTGTTGTTCTTCGGCGGCTATCTCCCCCCGTTCGATTGGGCGCCGCTCTACTGGATCCCGGGCTGGATCTGGCTGTTCGCGAAGATCCTGTTCTTCTTCTTCGTGTTCAGCTGGGTAAAGGCGACCGTTCCGCGCTATCGCTACGACCAGCTGATGCGCCTGGGGTGGAAGGTGTTCCTGCCGCTGAGCCTGTTCTTCGTCGTCGTCGTCAGTGGATGGCTGATGCTCACCCGTTATGGAGGCGCGGCATGACTGCTGCCCAGCTCATAAAATCGTTTACCCTGTGGGAGTTCGTGAAGGCGCATGCCCTCACGCTGAAGTATTTCTTCAAGCCCAAGGCGACGATCAACTACCCCTACGAGAAGAACCCGCTGAGCCCGCGCTTTCGCGGCGAGCATGCGTTGCGTCGCTATCCCAATGGCGAGGAGCGCTGCATCGCATGCAAGCTGTGCGAGGCGATCTGCCCGGCGCAGGCGATCACGATCGAGAGCGAGCCGCGCGACGACGGCAGCCGCCGCACCACGCGCTACGACATCGACATGACGAAGTGCATCTATTGCGGCTTCTGTCAGGAGGCGTGCCCGGTCGATGCGATCGTGGAAGGCCCGAACTTCGAATATTCGACCGAGACGCGCGAGGAACTCCTCTACGACAAGGCGAAACTGCTGGCGAACGGGGACAAGTGGGAGCGGGCGATCGCCGCGAACCTTGAAGCCGACGCGCCGTATCGTTAACCGCGCCGCAGACCGAACCGGGGCCCCATGATTCACGTTCTCGCCTTTTACCTGTTTGCGGTGCTGGTCGTTGCCAGCGGCGTGCTCACCATCATGAGCCGCAATCCCGTGCATTCGGTGCTCTGGCTCATCCTCGCCTTCTTCAACGCGGCGGGCCTGATGATTTTGCTCGGTGCCGAATTCATCGCGATGCTGCTGGTGATCGTCTATGTCGGCGCGGTCGCGGTGCTGTTCCTGTTCGTCGTGATGATGCTCGACATCGATTTCGCCGAGCTGCGTGCCGGGTTCGTGAAGAATTTCCCGATCGGGATCGCGATCGCGCTGGTCCTGCTTGCCGAGCTGGTGCTGGGCATCGGCGCGTACCGGGCCGGCTCGCTGGAACTGGGCACGCCGGACGGCACAGCCGCGCCGATCGCCGGTGCGAGCAATATCCAGTCCATGGGCGCGCTGCTTTACGGCAAGTACCTGTTCCTGTTCGAAAGCGCGGGAATCATCCTGCTTGTCGCAATGATCGGCGCGATCGTGCTGACCCACCGCGAGCGGGCGCGCCACGGCCGCCGCGAGACGCACCAGAATATCGGTCGCCAGGTCTCGCGCCGCCCGCAGGACGCGACCGAAATGAAGAACCCCGAAGTGGGCAAGGGAGTCGAGCTGTGACCCTTCGACAGGCTCAGGGCGAACGCCATACAGGAGCACTCCGCGCATGATCGGCATCGAACATTATGTCGTCGTCGGCGCGATCCTGTTCGTGCTCGGCGTGCTGGGGATTTTCCTCAATCGCAAGAACGTAATCGTCATCCTGATGGCGATCGAGCTGATCCTGCTGGCGGTGAACATCAACCTCGTTGCGTTCTCCAGCTTCCTCGGCGATCTGACCGGACAGGTGTTCGCGATGTTTGTGCTGACCGTCGCCGCTGGCGAGGCGGCGATCGGTCTGGCGATCCTCGTCATCTTCTTCCGCGACCGGGGCACCATCGCGGTCGACGATGTCAACGAGATGAAGGGGTAGGGGCCCGTGATCGAGATCATCGTCTTCCTGCCATTGCTGGCAGCGATCGCTGCCGGGCTGGCCAACAAGGCTCTGCCCGCGGCCTTCGCCAAGCTGGTGACGACCGTCGCGCTGTTCGTGGCGTGCGGCCTCAGCTGGCCGATCTTTTTAGGCTTCCTCGGCGGATCGATGACCGCGCATGTCGCGCCGGTGCTGTCGTGGGTTCAGTCCGGCGACCTGTCGTTCGATTGGGCCCTGCGCGTCGACACGCTGACGGCGGTGATGCTGGTGGTGGTGACCAGCGTTTCGGCGCTCGTTCACCTCTATAGCTGGGGCTACATGGAGGAGGACCCGGACCAGCCGCGCTTCTTCGCCTATCTCAGCCTGTTCACCTTCGCGATGCTGATGCTGGTGACGGCCAACAACCTCGTCCAGATGTTCTTCGGATGGGAAGGGGTCGGCCTCGCATCCTATCTGCTGATCGGCTTCTGGTTCCGGAAGCCCAGCGCCAGCGCCGCCGCGATCAAGGCCTTCGTGGTTAACCGCGTGGGCGACCTCGGTTTCATGCTCGGTATCTTCGGCACCTTCCTGGTGTTCGGGACCACTTCGATCCCCGAGATCCTCGCCGCCGCACCGGGTATGAGCGGGAGCAGCATCACCTTTGCCGGGATGCGGCTGCAGACGATGGACATCCTCTGCATCCTCCTGTTCATCGGCGCGATGGGCAAGTCGGCGCAGCTCGGCCTGCACACCTGGTTGCCCGATGCGATGGAGGGCCCGACGCCGGTCTCCGCGCTGATCCACGCCGCAACGATGGTGACCGCAGGCGTCTTCATGGTCTGCCGCCTGTCGCCCATGTTCGAGACCGCGCCGACCGCGCTCGCCTTCGTCACCTTCATCGGCGGCGCGACCTGCCTGTTCGCGGCGACCATCGGCACGACGCAATGGGACATCAAGCGGGTGATCGCCTATTCGACGTGTTCGCAGCTCGGTTACATGTTCTTCGCCGCCGGGGTAGGTGCCTATGGGGTGGCGATGTTCCACCTGTTCACGCACGCCTTCTTCAAGGCGCTGCTGTTCCTGGGCGCGGGCTCGGTCATCCATTCGATGCACCACGAGCAGGACATGCGCTATTATGGCGCGCTGCGTAAGCGTATCCCGATCACGTTCTGGGCGATGATGGCCGGTACGCTGGCCATCACCGGGGTAGGTATCGCGGGCGTGTTCGGCTTCGCGGGCTTCTATTCGAAGGACGCGATTTTGGAGGTCGCCTTCGCGCGCGGCACCGGCGTGTCCAACTTCGCCTTCTGGGCGGGCGCGGTCGCCGCGCTGCTGACCAGCTTCTATAGCTGGCGGCTGATGTTCCTGACCTTCTGGGGCAAGCCGCGCTGGGCGGACAGCGAGCATATCCAGCATGCCGTCCACCACGGACACGACGAGCCGGAACACGGCAATCCGCCGATCCAGGAAGATGCCGGGGACTCTCCCAAGCACCACGTTCCCGAACCTGAGGAGCGCGACGGCACGGCAGGGTACTCTCCGCACGAGAGCCCGTGGGTCATGCTGATCCCGCTGATCGTGCTGAGCATCGGCGCGGTATTCGCCGGCTTCGTGTTCACGCATCCCTTCGTGGAGGGAGAAGGCTTCTGGGCAGGGTCGATCTTCTACAACGAAGCCCTGATCCATGCCGCACACAACGTGCCGCCGCTGATCAAATGGTCGGCGACGATCGCAATGCTGATCGGCCTGCTGGCTGCGTGGACCGGCTACATCCGCAACACCTCGTTGCCGGAGCGTGCGGCGGACCAGCTCGGCCCGGTTTATCGCTTCCTGCTCAACAAGTGGTACTTCGACGAGCTCTACAACGCGATCTTCGTGCGCCCCGCGTTCTGGATCGGTCGCAAGCTGTGGAACTGGGTCGATATCGGCACGATCGATCGCTTCGGCCCCGACGGTGCCGCCTGGGTGGTTCAGCGTGGCTCGGTCTACGCGAAGAGAATCCAGTCCGGTTACCTCTATAGCTACGCGCTAGTGATGCTGCTCGGCGTCATTGCCGCGGTGACGTGGGCGCTGCGCTAATGGAAGGGTTTCCCATTCTCTCGTTGATGCTGCTGGTCCCGCTGGTCGGGGCGATCATCTGTTTCTTCGTTTCTGCGGGTGCGGCGCGTTGGGTCGCTCTTGCCGCGACGACGCTCGATCTGCTGCTCGCTATCGCGCTGTGGGCGAATTTCGATATCGGCGGCGCGCAGTGGCAGTTTCAGGAGCGGCACGATCTGTTCGCGGGCTTCTCCTACGCGCTGGGCATCGACGGGATTGCACTGCTGCTGATCGTGCTGAGCGCATTCCTGATGCCGATCTGCATCCTCGCGAGTTGGGACGGCATTCAAAAGCGGGTCGGCGAATACATGGCCGCTTTCCTGGTCATGGAACTGCTGATGATCGGCGTGTTCGCGGCGCAGGATCTGTTCCTGTTCTACATCTTCTTCGAAGCCGGCCTGATCCCGATGTACCTGATCATCGGTATCTGGGGCGGAACCGACCGCATCTACGCCAGCTTCAAGTTCTTCCTCTACACGCTGCTGGGATCGGTGCTGATGCTGGTCGCGATGCTGTGGATGGCGAATGTCGCGGGGACGACCGACATTCCCACGCTGATGCAGTACGACTTCCCGGCCGGGGCGCAGACCTGGCTGTGGCTGGCATTCTTTGCCAGCTTCGCGGTGAAGATGCCGATGTTCCCGGTCCACACCTGGCTGCCCGCCGCGCACGTGCAGGCGCCGACAGCTGGTTCGGTCATCCTGGCAGGCGTGCTGCTGAAGATGGGCGGCTACGGCTTCATCCGGTTCAGCCTGCCCATGTTCCCGGACGCGAGCGCGCAGTTCATGTGGCTGATCTTCGCGCTGTCGATGGTCGCGGTGGTCTATGCCAGCCTCGTTGCGCTGGTTCAGCCCGACATGAAGAAGCTGATCGCCTACTCCTCGGTCGCGCACATGGCGATCGTCACCGCGGGCCTGTTCGCGTTCAACGTGCAGGGGCTGGAAGGCGGCATGATCATGATGCTCAGCCACGGTCTGGTTTCGGGCGCGCTGTTCCTGTGCGTCGGCGTGATCTACGACCGGCTGCATACGCGTGAGATTTCGCGCTATGGCGGCCTCGCGATCAACATGCCGCGCTATGCCGCGTTCTTCCTGTTCTTCACCATGGCGAGCATCGGCCTGCCCGGCACCAGCGGCTTCGTGGCGGAATTCGTCAGCCTCGCGGGCGTTTACGAAATGTCGAGCACGACCACGCTGGTGCTGACGACCGGCATCATTCTGGGCGCGGCCTATATGCTCTATCTCTACCGCCGCGTGGTGTTCGGCGAACAGGTCAACGCCGATGCGGCGGCAATGAAGGACATGAATGTGCGTGAATGGGTGATGCTGGCGCCGATTACGGCGGCGGTGCTGTGGATGGGCATCTATCCCGAAAGCTTCATCGCGCCCATGCGGAACGACATTGCCGCGATCGAGGCGCGGCTTGCCCGTACGACTCCGGCCGGCGATGCGGAACTGGCATCGGGACCTCCGAAACCGCACAATGCGAATTACGTCGCCGCGCATGGCGAAGGCGAAGCGGCCGGTGAAGCTGCGGGCGAGGGGGCGCACTGATGGATTTCGGTTCTTCCCTGTCGCTGATCGCGCCGGAACTGCTGCTGAGCCTTTCGGGCCTGGCGTTGCTGCTCGTCGCGGCATGGGCGGGTGACGGCGCGAGCCGCCTCGTCAGCATACTGGCGGCAACCGCGCTGGGCGCGACCTTCGTTATCGTCTTTCCAACGGTGTGGACCGGTGCCGCCGGGCCGGACACAATCGCTTTCGGCGGCCAGTTCCGCGCCGATGCCTTCGCCGGGTTCGCGAAGCTGCTGATCTACCTGTCGGGGATCGCCTGCCTGATGATCGCGCCGCGTTTCTTCGCACGTGTCGATACGATGCGCGCGGAGTACCCGATCCTGATCCTGTTCGCGACGCTCGGCATGGGCATCATGGTATCGGCGGGCGATCTGCTGACGCTCTATATTGGGCTCGAGCTCAACAGCCTGTCGGCCTATGTGCTCGCCAGTATCCTGCGCGCCGACAGCCGCTCGGCCGAAGCCGGGCTGAAATACTTCGTGCTGGGCGCTCTCGCCTCGGGCATTCTGCTCTACGGCATGAGCCTGACCTACGGCTTCACCGGCACCACCACCTTCGAAGGGATCCGTGCGGCACAGGCGACAGGCCTGTCGACCGGCGCGCTGTTCGGCCTGATCTTCGTGCTGGCGGGCCTGGCGTTCAAGATCAGCGCGGTGCCGTTCCACATGTGGACGCCCGACGTTTACGAAGGCGCGCCCACGCCCGTCACCACCTTCTTCGCCACCGCGCCGAAAGTGGCCGCCATCGCCCTGACCGCCCGTGTGGCGCTGGAGGCGTTCGGCAGCCAGGTCGATGCATGGCGGCAGATCGTGATCTTCGCCGCGCTGGCGTCGATCGTGGTCGGCGCGCTGGGCGCGATCGGGCAGAACAACCTCAAGCGCCTGCTCGCTTATTCTTCGATCAACAATGTCGGCTTCATCCTGATCGGCCTTGCGGCAGCGACGGTTGCGGGCATGAGCGCGATGTTCGTTTATCTCGTGATCTATGTCGCGATGTCGCTGGGCAGCTTCGTGGCCCTCCTCATGCTGCGCGACGCAGATGGCAGGCAACTGGAGACGTTCGACGACATCGCGGGGCTTTCGACGACGAAGCCAGCCGTGGCCTGGTGCCTGCTGCTGGTCATGTTCAGCCTTGCGGGCATTCCGCCGCTGTTCGGCTTCTGGGCGAAGTTCGTGGTATTCCAGGCAGCGGTCGAGGCCGATCTGGTCGCGCTGGCGGCAATCGGCATCGCGGCGAGCGTGATCGGCGCGTTCTACTACCTGAAATTCGTGAAGGTCATGTTCTTCGATGAGCCGGTCGACCGCGTTAAGGAGAAGGCGCTGGTATCGGAATGGGTCGTGCTGATCCTCGCGACGCTGTTGATTTCGCCGTTCGGCTATTTCCTCACCGTTCTGCTGGGGCGTCTGGCGGATGGTGCGGCGGCGGCCATCTTCCCTGCGGCGTGACGAGAATGCTGCCGAGCGACGCCCTCCTTGCTTGAGGTCGTAGCCGAAACCGGCTCGACCAATGCCGATCTGCTGGCGCGGGTCGCCGCAGGCGAAATGGTCCGGGAAGGCGATTGGCTCCTGGCCGACCGTCAGAAGGCGGGCAGGGGGCGGCAGGGCCGCGAATGGTTCGACAGCCGTGGTAACTTCATGGGTTCCACCGTGGTGCGCCTGCTCCCCACCGACCCGGCCGCGCACTCGCTCTCGCTGATGGCGGGGCTCGCTTTGCACGAGGCGGTGGCACCGCTATGTCCGCCGCATATTCCCACCACCCTGAAATGGCCGAACGACGTGTTGCTGGGCGGCGCCAAGCTTGCGGGAATTCTTCTCGAGCGGACGGGCGACGTGATCGTTGTGGGGATCGGGGTGAACCTGGCCGCTGCTCCCGCTCTTCCCGATAGGGAGACGGTCGCCTTGTCCGCATTCGGACCGGCACCCGACAGGGATGCGTTTGCCGCCACCCTGGCGGAGGCGTTCGCGCAGGAGCTCGGGCGCTGGCGCAATTACGGGCTCGATCCGCAAATTCGGCGCTGGTTGGCAGTGGGCACTCCGATCGGCCAGAGAATTACGGTACACGATCCGTCCGGCGACAGGCTGACGGGGCAGTTCGCCGGACTCGATAGCGACGGCACGCTGATGATGCGTTTGGATGACGGGCGAGAACGTGCCATTCACGCGGGCGACGTGATCCTCGCCTGAAGGAACTGAACGGATATGCTGCTCGCCATAGACGTCGGCAACACCAATGTCGTCTTCGCCCTGTTCAAGGGGCGCGAAATCCTGGCGCGCTGGCGCATCGCCACCGATCCGCGTCGCACGGGCGACGAGTATGCGGTGTGGCTGTTGCAACTGCTGGCGATCGAGGGCTGGTCGAAGAGCGATATCGACCGGATCATCTTCGCGTCGGTCGTCCCGCGAGCGGTCCACAACCTGTCCGTGCTGGCAGATAAGTATTTCGGCATCGATCCCATTGTCGCAGGTCAGGGTTCAGCCGACTGGGGCATCGCCGTCGATGTGGAGGAGCCGCGCTCGCTAGGTGCCGATCGCGCGCTCAACGCAATCGCGGCCCATGCCAGACATGACGGCGACCTGATCGTGATCGATTTCGGCACCGCGACCACCTTCGACGCGGTGGATTACAACGGGGCGTACAAGGGCGGTATCATCGCGCCTGGGATCAATCTCTCGCTCGATGCGCTGGTGAACAACACCGCGAAACTGCCACGGATCGCCATCGCCTCGCCGGAGAGCGACAGTGTCATCGGCCGCAACACGGAGGACCAGATGCTGATCGGGGTGTTCTGGGGCTACGTTGCGATGATGGAAGGGCTGATCGCCCGCATGCGCAGCGAAATCGGCCGTCCGGCGAAGGTTATCGCGACCGGCGGCCTCGCCATCCTGTTTGATCGCCACACCACTATCTTCGACGCCGTCGAAGCCGACCTTACCCTCGAAGGCCTCGCCATCCTGGCCGAACGGAGCGCCGCTTGAAGAAAAATTACACGCCCGAAGACGAATTGCTGTTCCTGGCCCTGGGCGGGTCGGGAGAGATCGGCATGAACGTCAATCTCTACGGCAGTCAGGGCAAATGGCTGATGGTCGATCTGGGCATGACCTTCGGCGCCAACGAATATCCCGGGACCGAGCTGGTCTTCGCCGATCTCGATTTCATCGAGGAGCGGGTCGACGATCTGCTCGGCATCGTGCTGACCCACGCGCACGAGGATCACATCGGTGCCCTGCCGTATTTCGCCGCCGACCTGGGCGTGCCGCTATACGCGACGCCCTTCACCGCCGACCTGATCCGGCGCAAGCTGGAGGAGGCCGGTATCGCCGGCGATGTCGAACTGAACGTGATCGAGGAGGACCACGGCGAAATCGCCCTGGGCCCGTTTACCGTCACCTACATTCCGCTTGCCCATTCGATCGCGGAAGGCAACGCCCTGCTGATCGACACGCCGCATGGGCGCATTTTCCACACCGGCGACTGGAAGCTGGACGAGGATCCGATCATCGGCGCTCCGACCACGGAGGAGGAACTGCGTACGATCGGAGACGAGGGCGTGCTGGCGCTGGTGTGCGACAGCACCAACGTCTTCAATCCCGAGCCGAGCGGATCCGAAGGCGCGGTCTATCGCGGTATCCTGGACGAGGTGAAGCGCTGGTCGGGCAGGCGGGTGCTGGTGACCACCTTCGCATCCAACGTGGCACGCCTGCATACGCTGGGGGAAGTGGCGAAGGCCACTGGTCGGCAGCTGTGCATCGCCGGGCGCTCGCTCGACCGGATTATCGAAGTGGCGCGGGACAATGGCTATCTCGACGATTTTCCCGACGTCGTGGACTGGAATACCGCCATGGGCCTGCCGCGGGGTGAGGTGCTGATCATGGCGACCGGCGGACAGGGGGAGCCGCGCGCGGCGCTATCGCGCATCGCGGAAGAGAACCATCCACTGGAGCTCACCCGTGGCGACGTCGTCCTGTTTTCCAGCCGGCAGATCCCCGGGAACGAAATCAGCATCGGTCGGGTGCAGAACCGCCTGGCGGAACGCGGCATCGTCATGGTGACCGACCGGCAGAGCATGATCCACGTGTCTGGCCATCCGGGGCGTCCCGAACTGCTTGCTCTTTACGAGTGGATCCGCCCCGATGTTCTCGTGCCGGTTCACGGCGAAGTCCGGCATATGCAGGAACAGGCGCGGCTCGGTCTAGAGCATGGCATCCCGTCCGCCGTGGCGCAGTCGAACGGCGATATCGTGCGGCTCGCTCCCGGTAAGCCGGGCCGCATCGCGCAGGTCGAAACGGGCCGTCTGGTCCTAGATGGCGATATCATCGTACCGGCGGATGGGGATAGCATCGTCATGCGGCGCCGCCTGTCGCGCGACGGCATCGTGATCGTGCTTCTCAAAGCCGATGGCTCGGCGCGAGTGGAGAGCTTCGGCCTGCCGCTGGACGAGGATCAAGCTGCATTCGTGGAAGAGGCCGAGCGCGATATTGCCTCCGCCATCGCCAAGCTGGGGCGGCGCGAGCGTGGTGATTCGGCGCAGCAGTGCGAGGCAGCCCGCCTTGCCGCCCGCCGTGCGGCCGGTCGCTGGTCGGGCAAGCGGCCTCAGGTTCGTGTATTCGAGATCGGGGCCTGACACCTTGGCACCGTTCTCCATCGTCGCGATCTACCTGATCATCTGGGTCTTTTGCGCGTTCTTCCTGCTACCCTTCGGCGTGCGCACGCATGACGAACTGGGCCACGACAAGATACGCGGGCAAGCCGACAGCGCACCGGCCAATTTCCGCCCCTGGCGACTGGTGATCCGGGCGAGCATCATCGCCGCCGTTCTGACTGCGCTGTGGGTTCTCAACTGGAACCACGGCTGGATCAGCCTGGACGATATCAATTTCATTCCGATTCCCGAGCAATTCCGGGATCGCTGACGCAGAGGTTCACGCGTCGCGCAAACGCTCGATAGCTTGCGCCAGAGCGACGTAGAGCTTGCCCATATCCGACCCGAGCAGGGTTACGGCCAATGCGTTGCCGTCCCGCACCGAGAGCATGGTGCGCAGCATCGCCTCGAAATCGTGGATGAAACGCGCGACGTGATCGCGAAACTCGCCGTCGGAATCGTAGAGTTCGGCGATTTCCCGTGCCTCCACCGGCTCCAGCAGCGTGACCGCCCGCCGGGTGAACACCCCACGATCGCCGCGAAGATAGCGCGTCCAGGCTGTGTCCGAGACGTCGGCCGATAGCGATCGCGCAATATCGATGGCGTTGGAATTGAGGCTTTCCGCGATCATGGCGGCGCGGCGCCCGAAATCTGCATCGACCTGATCCTGCGCGCGGGCGCGCGCCTGTTCGACACGGGCCTCGAGGTTGGCGGTAAGCCGCTCGACCTCGGCCAGCTGTTCCATAAGCGCGTCCGCCGCGTCGCGGGCCTGCGAGCCGGCCGAGTGCGACGCGTCTGCCAGCGCATCGATCGCGGAGCGCGCATCCCTTTCAAGCGAGTTGCGAAGCGTGTCCCCGCTCTCGCGCGACAACCGCTCGGCCAGCTGCACGATGCGTTCGTGACCACGCTCCCCGGCGGCGGCAATGGCGGGGCTGAGCTTCTCTTCAAGCCCTGCCACGACCTGTGAAAGACGATCGTCAACCGCATCCACCGTCTCTCGGCTATCAGCACCCAAGGCGGCGATGTCGGATCGAAGCGAATCGATGCGCTGTGCCACACCATCGGCATGGCCCAGCATCGTCTCGCCGTCCTTGTGCGCGCTCTCCATATGGTCGGCCAGCTCCCCGGCGTGCGAAACGTTCGCCGTGAGCAGCTTCTCGATTTCGCCACCGAGCTCGTGGAGGCGCTTGAGGCGGTTCTCTGCATCGGCAATCGGTTGCGGGAGTGCCTCCCGGCTATGCTCCCCTGCTGCCTGGATCAGTTCGAGCAGCCGCACACATTCGTCGGTCAGGCCCGCGACGACTTCCCGCGTTTCGCCGACCCGCTCGTTGCTATCGCCAAGCGTGCGCAAAAGGGTCCGACCATGTTCGGCCAAGGCACTGCTGGCGGATTCGCCGCTCTCGCGGGCGTTCTGCAATTGCTCTGCTAGATCGGCCATCCATCGAGAGGCCGATTCGCCGTCTCGAGTCATTCGCGCGCTGGTCTCGGTCAGCAGTTCGCGGAAGCGGGTGAGATCGCCATCCAGGGCGGTGGTGCGGGTTTCGACCTCGTGCAGCATTTCGCGATGCGCCTCGGCAAGGCGGTTTTCACGGGCACCGAGATCCTCTTCGAAAGCGGAAGCCCCCTCCTGCAACACGCGGCCCTGCTCTTCGGAACGCTGTCGCAGGGCCGCGAAATGCGCCGCCACTCTTCCTTCGAGATTGTCGATCTGGGTCTCGAAAGCGGCGAGGGCGGCATCGATCCGATCCTGCAAGGCAGCGACCCGCCTCTCGCTATTGGCGCCCTGACCCTCCAGCTTCGCGAACCCGGAAACCAACCGTTCCAGTTGGCGATCCGCCCCATCGCCCGCCTGTCCGATCTGATTGGCGACATCGCGGGCTGCACTGGCGACTACGGGCAGGTCGCTGCGCAGATGTTCCATGTTCTCGACCGATTTGGCACTTACGCCGGCCAGGCGGTCCACCTGCTCGCCGTTGTCCACGATCAGCTCCTGCAGCCGCTCGGCATGGCGGGACAGGTTCTCTCCCGCCACGCGGCCAAGCGATTCGAGGTCGCGCGACTGGGCCGAGAGGAATTCACGCGCGAGGCTCAACTCGCGGTTCACCGTCGAGAGGCGCGCTTCGAGCATCTCGGATTCGCGAGACAGCGCATGGGCGACGTCGGCGAAGCGCGACGCCTCCCGCCGGCTGTTGCGCATCACCAGGAGCCAGACGCTGATTACCAGCACGCACGGAACCGCCCAGGATACGATCCAGTCGCTCCATGCTGCTGGCGCGGCGCCGTCGCGCATCGCGGGATAATGCGACCAGAGAAAAAAGGCGGTCCAAGCCAGAATCGCGGTCGATGCCACGGCAGGTGCCAACCATCCGTGGGGGCGAGGGAGTTCGCCCTCGTCCTCTACATCCGAATACCATTGTTCGGGATCACGGGTTGTGGTCGCCGACTCGGCCTCCGGTTCGAGTTCGCCATCGAATGCACTGGCTTCCGTCGCCGCCATGACCTGCCCCCTGTTCATTCTCGGAACGCTATCAGGAAAGCGCCGCGATGAAACCGGGAATTAACGGTATCGGTCCTAACGTCGGCCATGGCCTTCGAAGACGGTGCCTTTTCTGCCACGCTGGCGGCGGCGGCCGGTGATGATCCCGTGCTGAGGGCAGAGTTGCGGCAGGCGTTTCGCGACAGCCTCGAACATCACATCGATTTGCTGCGGCGGTCGCGTTGCGATGCCAACTGGGTGACGAGTGCCCAGCGTATCCGCAGCCTGGCAGCCAGCTTTTGCGCGGACGAATTGATGGACCTCGCGGCGGAGGCCGGCAGCGCCGCGCCCGGCGATCCGGTCATCGTCACGAGGCTGGAAGCTTTCCTGGAAGCTCTCGGCACCCGGTAACCGCCTTGGTTTGCCTCAGCCGCTCCTCTATCTGTGTGCGGAGGATCGATGGGGGAATCAATTTCGCGTGCGTGCCGCTCTGCTCTCTTTGCCCGAAAGGCGTTTCGGATCGGAAAGTGATCCTTCGCGCCTTTTGGGACATGACTTTACCGAATGGCAGGCCGGTCTCGCGCTCGCTTGGGGTTGCGAGGCGGTCATACTGTTCGCTCCGGATGGCGATCCTTCCGAGGAAGGCGTGCTTTCCGTGCAAAAGATGGTGGAGCGGGGCGGAGCGTCCTTTCGCCTGATCCACCACGTGCACGGCCTGCTGGGGCGCTTGTCCCGCCAGGACGAGCTTATCGTCCTAGGCGAGGGCGTATTGCCGGTGGGGGCAGCGGCTGCCAACCTGCTGGGGAGCGGACCCCTCCTGTGGCGCATACCCGGCGGTCGCGGCAAAACCGAGGCCGGTCGGGGCAGGGCGCTCGAAAGGCTGGACGGCAATCATCGCTGGGGCGGAGTTCTGGTCGCAAACGGAGCCATGGTGGAACGTCTGTCAGAGGCTGGCGAAGGCTACGAGCCGGGTTCCGCGCTGCTGCGTATCGCGCGCGCCGGCGGCATAGCCGAGAGAGACGTTCCCGTAGAGCTGATCGCCGATGGTCGCTGGATCACGCCGGAAACCCCGGCGCCAGACGGGGCGCTGCTCAACGAAATCATGGCGGACGGGGCGGCGTCCCCGTTGCAGCGCAGGGCGCTGATCCCCGCGGCCGGCGATTGGCCGGCAGCGCCGGAACGCTGAAGCCCGCATTCGCTGGCGCGATCGCGGCGGGTCTCGCCTCCGTGGCGGCGCTGGTCACACTCCATCCGGTCGCTGCGATCGTATCGGCCGTGGCGGCTCTATTCCTGTCGAGATTGGCGATCCTGCTACGCCGCGCCGGCGATCCTGCCAGTCTGGCGGGTAAGCGCCGGAATCCCCTTGTCGTACTGGAAGTGCTGCCGAATATAGTCGCGACGCTGGCACTGGGCGCAGGATTTATCCAGGACTCGCGGATGGCCATCGCCGCCTTTCTCGCTCTCGTTCCGGTCCTGGTGTGGAATCTTGCAGCCTTTTCCAATCTTGGACAGCTTCGATTTTTCCATGATCGGGAATGGCTCTGGCTGATAGTGGTGTTGCCGGGCTTGTTCGATCGCTGGTTGATAGGGGCGAGCGTTGCCAGCTTGGTTGCGTTCGTCGCACTCGCAAGGGCGCTCGGCGTTACGTCGTATATAACACGAGATTAACCACACGGCGGTATGGCCTTTGCATGTTCGAAAGCTACGCGCCCATGGACGATTCCAACTCTTTGGCTAGCAATCAGCAGGAGGCGCTGCGCGATGCACTGCGTGAGGAAAGGCGTGCGTCGGAATGGGCGGCGCAGGCGCTCCCACGCCTGATCGCCGGGGGCGATCAGCTGCTGGGCCAGGATATCGTCGCCCGGGTCGAGGGGATGGTGGCATCGCTGGCCGATCAATTGGCAAATGCGCTGCGGACCGAAGATCGGCAGGAGTTTGCCGCGCAAATCCGGGGCGAACTCGCCTTCGATACCGAACTGGTTGCCTTCCTTCATGCACTGGCGATGGAATTTCGGGCCACCGCACGGCTGAGTCGCGATGCCGGGCTGGACAGGGTGGCACCACCGGAACTGCGGGCGCTGAGCAGCGGCAATTCTCCAACGCCGTCCCGTCTGGCAAGTTCGGCGATCGGCGCGCAGGCGCGCTACCTAGGCGACATGATAGCGATGAGGCTGCCGCTGCCGGAACTGCCCGCCGAGATGTTCGATCGCCTCGTATCCAGGTTGGACGTTTGCGATGCCGCAGGCCCGCTACGCGCAGGCTATGAAGAGGGCGAGACGCGACTGACGCTGTTGTCCCGCCTCGCGACCTCCGGACCTGCTTTCGACCGTCCTGCCATGGATTGCCGCCGAAGCGGACTGGCCCTGTTCCTCACCAGGCTCGCCGATGGGAGCGGATTGGACCGAACCTCGATCTCCTTGGCCTTGGGGTCGCCCAGCTTCACCCGCCTTGCGCTGGCCATGCGGGCGAGCGGCATGGATATTGCCGATATCGGCTGCCAATGCGCGCTCCTTGCGCCCTACGCATCGCTTCCCGCAGCGCTGGAAGATGTCGAACCCGAGGAAGCAAAGACGATTATCGCGGGTGTCGACCACCGATGACGGGGCCTCCCTCTTTCGTCGCGGCCGCAGCGGTGACCGATGGCGACGATCGCCTGGTCTGCGCCGAAGAGCCGCTCGCCAGCCTGCAAAGGCGATGCGGCGGGGAATTGCCCGGTGCGATCGCTCTGCCCGAATTGCGCGAAGCGATCGCCAAGGCGCGCGAAATGAAGCTGCGGTCGGCCCGCCATATCCGCATCTTCGATGGCGAAGAGGAAATAGTAGCCTGGGTGGAGATCGGTCCGCGCGACGATGACGAGCCGGGATGCGCCGTGACCGTCTCGAGCTGGCAGAAGAGAGGGGAGGATATCCGCGACGCCGGTGCCTCGTCCAATCGCAGGGATCTCGTCGACGAGGCGTTGGCGGAATTCCGTGCGCGGCTCGACAGCGAACAGAAAATTCTCTGGGTACAAACCGACGCGCCCGACCTCTCCCCCGTGGTTGAGCGCATGCGAGAGGGTCCGGGGCGCGTCTGGACGGACTTCGTGGAACTGCCCGGCAGTCCCCAGGTTCAGCCGCTTCATTGGCGGTTGCTGGACCGGACGACCGCGCGGATCGAAGACAGTCCGCGCAGCTGGACGGTGCGCCTGCTCCCGCTGGGCGCGCCGATCGCGGGATCGGACGGCTTCGAACTCCTGCTGGTTGCCGATCGGGCATGGGTAGAGCGGCAGGAACGGCGAATGGACAGGCGATCGATCGACGAGCGGGCGATAGCGCGCGACCTTGCGCCGGTGCTCCGACAGCCGATTTCCCGCATCATCGCCAATGCGGAGACCATCCGGTCCCGTCTGGCGGGGCCGCTACGCGACGAGTACGCCGATTATGCGACGGATATAGCGGCGGCGGGACAGCACCTGCTTTCGCTGGTCGACGATCTCGCGGATCTGGAGGTGGTCGAATCCGCAGATTTCGAAACCGCGCCCGACCGTATCGAACTATCGGACGTGGTGCGCCGCGCGGCGGGTATTCTAGGCGCTCGTGCGCAGGAGCGGGCGATCTTTCTGCGGGTGCCGCCAGCCGAGAAGAGCCAGTATGCCGTCGGTGAATTTCGCCGGGTGCTTCAGGTACTCCTGAACGTAGTCGGCAACGCGATCAAATACTCCCCCGAGGGGGCAACGGTCGATATCGGGCTCGGTGCGAAGGGCGATACCGCCTACGTCGCCGTTCGCGACAGCGGACCGGGTCTGGATGCCGACCAGCAGGCGCGCGTTTTCCGAAAGTTCGAACGTCTTGGCCGCAGCGGAGACGGCGGCTCAGGGCTGGGCTTGTACATCTCGCGCAAGCTTGCGCAGGCGATGGGCGGTACCCTGCAAGTGGCAAGCGAGCCCGGGAAAGGCGCGATCTTCACACTGACGTTGACCGCCGCCCCGCCAGAGTAACCGACAGGGGCGGCGGCAAGTGCTCGATCAGTCGCCGCTGCGCTGATCCACCGGCACGTATTTACGCTGCGTCGGACCGGTATAGAGCTGACGGGGGCGACCGATGACCTGGCCTGGATCGGAGATCATTTCGTTCCACTGTGCGACCCAGCCAACGGTACGGGCGAGGGCGAACAGCGCCGTGAACATGGTGGTCGGGAAACCGATCGCCGACAAGATGATCCCGGAATAGAAGTCCACGTTCGGGAACAGCTTCTTTTCGCGGAAATAGTCGTCGTTCAGCGCGATTTCCTCGAGCTGCAATGCGGTTTCGAAAACCGGATCGTCGACCTTCAGCGCGTCGAAAACCTCGCGGACGGTCTTCTGCATCACCGTCGCGCGCGGATCGTAGTTCTTGTAGACCCGGTGGCCGAAGCCCATCAAGCGGAACGGATCGTTCTTGTCCTTGGCCCGCTCGATATAATGCGGGATTTTGTCGGGCGTGCCGATCTCGTGCAGCATATTGAGCGCTGCCTCGTTCGCACCGCCATGCGCCGGACCCCACAGGCAGGCGATCCCCGCGGCGATACAGGCGAACGGATTGGCTCCCGAAGAGCCCGCGAGCCGGACGGTAGAGGTCGAGGCGTTCTGTTCATGGTCGGCGTGGAGGATGAATATCCGGTCCATCGCCTTTTCCACCGCCGGGTGCAGCTCGTATTCCTCCGCCGGCACGCCGAAGGTCATGCGCATGAAATTGCCGGTATAGGACAAATCGTTCTGGGGCTGCATGAACGGCTGCCCGATCGAATACTTGTATGCCCAGGCAGCGATCGTCGGCATCTTCGCGATCAGGCGATGCGAGCTTATCTTGCGATGCTCCGGGTCGGAGATATCGGTGCTGTCGTGATAGAACGCCGACAGCGCACCCACCACGCCGCACATGATCGCCATCGGGTGCGCATCGCGCCGGAAACCCTGATAGAACTGGCGCAGCTGATCGTGCAGCATCGTATGGCGCGTGATGGTGTAGGTGAAATCGTCCAGCTCGTCCTGCACCGGCAGCTCGCCATTCAGCAGGAGATATGCCGTTTCCATGAAGCTGGATTCTTCGGCCAGTTCGCCGATCGGATAGCCGCGATGAAGAAGCACACCCTCTTCACCATCGATGAAGGTCAGCGCGCTCTCGCACGCCGCGGTGGACTTGTAGCCCGGGTCGAAGGTGAAACAGCCGGTGGAGCCATACAACTTGCGGATATCGACCACGTCGGGGCCGCAAGACCCCTTCAGAACGGGAAAGTCATGATTTTCGCCTGCCAGTTCCAGTGTTGCGGTCTTGTCCGCCATATTGGGCCTCCTTAGTCTGGTTTATTCGCTCAACGCTCGGGCCTGTGCGTCGATCCGGGCAAGGGATTCTTCCTTGCCGAGCAGAACGAGCACATCGAAAATTCCGGGCGAAACGGTCGTGCCGGTGAGAGCGGCGCGCATGGGTTGCGCCAACTTGCCCAGGCCGATTTCCAGCCGTTCAGCAAGCGATTTGGTCGTGGCCTCCAGCGCCTCGGATGTCCAGTCGTTTTCCGCTGCCAGGGCCTGCGACACCTCGCTCAGGCGGGCGCGCGCTTCGGCGTCGAGCAACCCTTCCGCCTTCTCGGTCATTTCGAGCGGTCGGGAGGTGAAAAGGAACGCGGCCGAGGCGGCCAGTTCGTTCACGTCCTTCGCTCGCGGTTTGAGGAAAGGCATCGCCTGCCGAAGCAGCTCCGCATCGGCTTCCGTTCCGATCCGTTTGGCCACCAGTTTCGCGAGGCGGGCATCGTCCGCCTCGCGGATATAGTGCCCGTTGAGGTTCTGGAGTTTCTTGAGATCGAAGCGGGAGGGGCTCCGGCCAACGCCCTCGAGCGTGAACAGCTCGATCGCTTCCTGCCGCGTGATCTCCTCGCGATCGCCGTGGCCCCAACCGAGCCGCAGGAGGTAGTTGAACAAAGCTTCGGGCAGCACGCCCAGCTCGTCGCGGTACGCCTCGACCCCGACGGCCCCGTGCCGCTTCGACAGCTTGGCACCGTCGCTGCCATGGATCAGGGGTACATGCGCATAGACCGGCTCGCGCCAGTCCTCTCCCATCTCCTGCATGGCGCGGATGATCGGCAGCTGGCGGAACGCGTTGTTCAGGTGATCGTCGCCGCGGATGATGTGCGTGCAGCCCATATCGGCGTCGTCGACGACCACGGCCAGCATATAGGTCGGCGTGCCGTCGCCGCGCAGGATGATGTAGTCGTCGATCTCGCTGTTGGCGACGCGGACCGTGCCCTGCACCGCGTCCTCGATCACCGTCTCTCCGTCGACCGGCGTCTTGATGCGGATGGTGTAGGGCATGCCGTCTTGCTCGGGGCCCGGCTCACGGTCCCGCCAGCGCCCGTCATAGCGCAAGGGCTGCTTGTTGGCGCGCTGCTCGGCGCGCATCGCCTCCAGCTCCTCGGGCGTCGCGAAGCATTTATAGGCGTGCCCTGCAGCGAGAAGCTGGTTCGCCACCTGCGCATGGCGCTCGGCGCGCTCCGACTGAAACACCGGCGCTTCGTCGTAATCGAGCCCGAGCCACTCCAGCCCGTCGAGGATCTTCTCGATCGCGTCCGGGGTGGATCGGGCGCGGTCGGTATCCTCGATCCGCAACAACGCCTTGCCGCCATGATGGCGGGCGAACAGCCAGTTGAACAGCGCGGTACGGGCACCGCCCAGATGCAGATAGCCGGTCGGTGAGGGGGCGAACCGCGTCACCACCGGGCTCGCTGAGGCGCTGCTGTCGCTTGCCATGGGGCGAGCCTTCCTTTCAAATCACGTAATGGCCAGCAGCAACGTACCGAATGTGCCGATGGGGGCGGGCCCCGGCCCGGGGGATGCTGCAGCGCAGCACGTGCCTTGGCATTCGCGCGTGCACTTGTCCAGCATCGCCACGAGACTCGATTCGGCCCTGGGCAATGCTGGTTTCGATCGTGCACCGTGGCTGGCCGTCGTTCTGGCCGGTGGGATCGCGAGCTGGTTTGCGCTTCACAGCCGGTGGGAATGGGGCGCGGCCATTGCAGCGGCTCTGCTGCTGGCGCTGTGGGGGTGGGCGATTTCGCGTAACGAAACGCGCGAGTATCTCGGACGGGCGGTAATGATCGCCGCGCTGGTCTTTGCATTCGGTATCGGCCTGGTCTGGGCGCGTTCCGCGACGGTGGGCGCCGAGCCTCTCGCCTACCCGCGGGTGGTGACCTTACAGGGCAGGGTGCTGGAACGTGAAGACCAGCCTGCCCGCGATCGAAGCCGTCTTACCCTGGCATATCGCGACGCTCAGGACGGTCACGCTCGCAAGGTCCGGGTGAACGTGCCGCTGCTCGCCGACAATGCGCCGCCGGACGAGGGAGATATCGTTCGCCTTCGCTCGCGCCTCATGCCGCCTGCCCCACCGCTCGTGCCCGGAGCCTACGATTTCGCGCGAACGGCCTGGTTCGAAGGGCTTGCTGCGACGGGCTCGGCGATAGGGGAGATCGAGACCTTATCGGTGGGCCAAATCGAGGCCGATCCGTTCAGCCGCGCGCAGCGGCATCTTTCGCAGCATGTGAGGGGGCAGTTGGGCGGATCGGAAGGAGCGATCGCAGCGGCCTTCGCGAGCGGTGATCGCGGAGCGATCGCCGAGCGGGACGAGAGCGCCATGCGCGATGCCGGGTTGACGCACCTGCTCTCGATCAGCGGTCTGCATGTGAGCGCGGTGATAGCTGCTGCCTATTTCCTCGCATTGCGCATCTTGGCCTTGTGGCCGTGGCTCGTCTTGCGCGTGCGTCTCCCTGTGATGGCTGCCGCCGTGGGTGCCTTGGCCGGGATCGGTTACACCCTGCTGACCGGGGCCGAGGTGCCCACGGTGCGCAGCTGCGTCGGAGCAGTGCTGGTACTACTGGCGCTGGCGCTGGGGCGCGAACCGCTGAGCCTGCGCATGGTCGCGGTCGCCGCGAGTGTGGTCATGTTGGCATGGCCGGAGGCGCTGGTCGGGCCGAGTTTCCAGATGAGCTTCTCGGCCGTCATCGCGATCGTGGGGCTTCACAATGCAGGGCCGGTCCGGCGCTTCCTCGCACCGCGCGACGAGGGCATGGCGAGGCGGTTCCTGCGGCACCTCGCCATGCTGCTGCTGACGGGTTTCGTCATCGAGATCGCGCTGATGCCGATCGTGCTGTTCCATTTCCATCGGGCCGGACTTTACGGGGCGTTCGCCAATGTTCTCGCCATACCGCTGACCACTTTCGTCAGCATGCCCTTGATCGCGCTCGCGCTCGCGCTGGACATCGTGGGCCTGGGCGGGCCGGCGTGGTGGCTAGCGGGCTGGTCGCTCGACCTGCTGCTGGCGATCGCGCATTTTGCCGCTTCGCAGCCGGGTGCGGTCAAGCTTGCCCCGCAAATGAGCGGTCTCACGATCGCGCTGTTCGTGCTGGGCGGCTTGTGGCTCGCCTTGTGGAGCGGTCGCGGCAGATTGCTTGGCCTCCTGCCCGTGACCCTGGCGCTCGGTCTTCTTGTGATGACGCCTGCGCCCGATATCCTGATCGGGCGGGATGGCCGCAATGTGGGCATCGCGGACGAGGAGGGCAGGCTCGTCATGCTGCGCGAGGGGCGCTCCGGCTATGCGCGGGACACGATTGTGGAACTCGGCGGCAGGGGAGCGGAGACGGTCGGCATCGACCATTCGGCCCTGGCGCGATGCAGCCGCGATTTCTGCACCGTCGAGCTCGACCGAGGGGACCGGCACTGGAGCATCCTCATGGCGCGCAGTCGCGATCTGGTGTCCGAAAGAGCGCTGGCCGCCGCATGCGAGAGAGCCGATATCGTCGTGGCCGACCGCTACCTGCCCTATACCTGCCGCCCCCGCTGGTTACTGGCCGATCAGCGCTTTCTCAGCCGTAGCGGGGGTCTGGCGCTCTATCTCGACGACCGCCGCGTGGCTACGGTGGCCGACGGGCAGGGCGAACATGGCTGGTGGCGCGCGCCGCGAGACAACTGATCCCGAGCGCGTACCGCGTAGACGCACGCTCGACCGGAAACCCTCAGTGATAGCGCCGCAGGAGCCCCGCGAGCCGACCCTGGACCTGCACCTGAGCCGAATCGTAGACCTGCGATTGATATGCGGAATTCGCGGGATCGAGACGAATGCGACCGCTGTCCTTGTGGAGATACTTCAGCGTCGCTTCCTCGTTGTCGACCAGTGCAACCACGATCTCTCCATCGCGGGCCGTGTCGGTCCGGCGGATCAACGCGTAATCCCCGTCGAAAATACCCGCCTCGATCATCGAATCGCCCGATACCTCAAGCGCGTAGTGATCGCCGGGGCCGAGCAGCGCCGCCGGGACCGGCAGGCTCTGGTAATCTTCCAGTGCCTCGATCGGCGCACCTGCCGCGATGCGCCCGTGCAGCGGAATCTCGATGACGTCGTTAGCAGGTTCGGGTGCCTTGGCGGAAGCGGCCTTCGCCGAAGTGACCACATCGTTCGCCGCCTGCGGGGTACCACCGCCCACGGCATCCTCGGGCTGCTTGAGAATTTCCAGCGCCCGCGCGCGATTGGGCAGGCGGCGGATGAAGCCGCGCTCCTCCAAGGCGGAGATCAGGCGATGCACGCCCGACTTGCTCTTGAGGTCAAGGGCTTCCTTCATCTCCTCGAACGACGGGGAAATCCCGGTCTTCTCCAGCCGCTGCTGGATGAAACGGATCAGCTCGTGCTGCTTGGCGGTGAGCATGGACAGGCTCCTGCATCGTTGTTCCAATCATCCGCCTACCGGCGAACGAATGTGGAACAATTAGGAAACAGATGGAGCGCCGTCAAGCAAAAGCGCCATTTCCGATCCAATAGGCGGGCACCACCGATCCGGCGCGCACACGTTCGCCGTCGATCGGGCGGTCGATCAGTGCGTCGGCGTCGGCCAGTGCCTCCAGCGCGCTGCTATCCTGTTGACCGAGCGGAAGAAGCGCCTCGCCATCCCATCGTGCCCGGAGGAACTCGCGCCGCGGGCCGCCACCGGCGAGTTCTTCCGCGAGGGGCAGCAATAGCGGCTTGGCAACCGGATGCGCCGCACCGGCCAGCTTGCGCAAGGCTGGCAACATGAAGTGGAGGCCGGTGACGAAGCTGGAGACGGGGTTGCCTGGCAGGCCGAGCACCAGCTGACGATCGCGCTGCGCCACCATCAGGGGCTTTCCCGGCTTCATAGCGACGCGCCAGAAGGCGATCTGCGCCCCGGCTCGCTCCAGCGCGGGGCGCACCAGGTCGTGGTCGCCCACCGAGGCACCGCCCGAAACCACCAGCAGGTCGGCATCGGAATGGCTTTCGAAAGCTTCGACCAAAGCATCGATGCGGTCGGGGATCGGATCCTCGACCGCGACCGAGCAGGGAACGTGCGATGCCATGGCGCGCAGCATGGCGGCATTGCTGGCAGGTATCTGGTGCTCTGTGCATTGCGAGGGGTTGCGCGCCAGTTCGTCGCCGCCTTCGAGCAGCGCGATCCTCGGCTTCATTCCGACTTCCAGCGCCGCGTGACCGCCGGAGCGTGCGAGGGCGATCGCGGCGGCACCGATGCGCGACCCGGCGTGCAGCAGCGTGTCGCCTTCAGTGAAGTCGAACCCGCGCCGGCGGATATGGCGCGCATCGGGTCGGTCGTTGGCCGACAGGGCATCGCCGTCGCGGGTTGCGTCTTCCTGCAACAGCACGGCATTGGCACTGCGCGGCATGATCGCGCCGGTCGATATTCGTATGGCCTGGTTCCCGGTTAGCGAGCCGTCGAACGGCGCGCCGCACCGGCTTTCGCCGACGATCCGCCATGGACCGTTTCCGGCGACGGCGTAGCCATCCATGGCAGATAGGTCCGCGGAAGGTTGAGTCCGGCGCGCGGCCAGCGGTTTCGCCAGATAGCGCCCCAGCGCGTCATCGACGCCGAGCGTTTCCGTCCCGAGCGGCTTCACCAGCTCGAGCAGGCGGGACTGCGCTTCTTCCAATGGGATCGGCGGAGTGTTCATTCCGGCGCGCGCCACTCGCCCGACTTTCCCCCGCTCTTCGAGAGCAGGCGTACGCCCTCTATCACCATTGCCTTGTCGATCGCCTTGGCCATGTCGTAGATCGTCAGCAGCGCGACGGAAACCGCGGTCATCGCCTCCATCTCCACGCCGGTCTTGCCCGTCAGCGAGGCGGTCGCGTCCACCCGGATCGCATCGTCCTCGAACGCGAACGCCACGCTCACCGCGTCGAGCGCGAGCGGATGGCATAGCGGGATCAGCTCACCGGTCCGCTTCGCCGCCATGATCCCGGCAATCCGGGCGGCGGCGAGAACGTCGCCCTTGGGCGCATCGCCGTTGCGAACGGCCGCCAGCGCTTCGGGGGACATGCGGATGCGACCGGTGGCGACCGCGACCCGCGCGGTGGCGGACTTGCCACCGACATCGACCATACGCGCGTGGCCATGCTCGTCGAGATGGGTGAGTTCGGCCATCGGCCTCCTAACGCCTCCGCCTGTTCGACCAGATGGCGATTGCCAGACCGGCCAGCAGCAGGACCGCGCCCCACATTGTCCACTGGCGATCGTAGGCCATGAAGCTGCCAAGAAAGGCGATGCCCTGACCCTGAAGGATCCACACCGTCCCCATGGCCATCATCAGCAGGCCGACGAGCGTACCGAGTAACTTCATAGTGTCTCTCCGGATCCGGCAAGTCCTACAGGATGGAACACTTGGAACACAGTCCTGGGCTCGGAAAATCTTCCGCAGGATGTGCAATTCGGACGCGGTGCGGACAGGATCGAACGGGCGGTCATGACGGCGATCTAGCCCCATGAGGCCACAGTAGGACAGCTTGCGCGCTCAGCCATGCAGCAATGTGCGCGTAGCCGCCTCTACATCGTCCTGCCGCATCAGGCTTTCCCCGACCAGGAAGCATCGTACCCCGGCATCGGCCAAGCGCTGGCAATCGGCGTGGGTGGTTATCCCGCTCTCCCCGACGATCAGGGCACCTTCGGGTGCCAGGGCGGCGAGGCGTTCGGTAACCGCAAGATCGGTCTCGAAGGTGCGAAGGTCTCGGTTGTTGATCCCGATCAGGCGACTTTTCAGCAGCTGCGCGCGGGCTAGTTCATCTTCGTCGTGAACCTCGACCAGCACGTCCATTCCCAGTTCGGTGGCCGCAGTCTCGATCTCGGTCATCTGCCCGTCGGACAGGGCCGCGACGATGATCAGGATCGCGTCGGCCCCCATTGCACGGGCCTCCATGCATTGCCACGGATCGACCATGAAATCCTTGCGCAGCACGGGCAGGTCGCAAGCCGCGCGAGCCTCGACGAGAAAATCCGCGTGGCCCTGGAAATAAGGTTCGTCGGTCAATACGGAAAGGCACGCCGCGCCTGCAGCCGCGTAGGCGCGGGCATGATCGGCGGGGCGAAAGTCCGGTCGGATCAGACCTTTAGAGGGCGAAGCTTTCTTGATTTCCGCGATGAGGCCGAAGCCGGTCGTGGACTTTTCCCGCAGCGCTAGTTCGAACCCGCGCGGTGCTGACTGCACGGCGATCTTTTCGCGCAGCTGGTCGGGCGAAGTTTCACCCTTCCGCCGTGCGACTTCGTCACGCTTTGCGTCGCATATCTCGATCAGTTTGTTCATCTCAGGCCGCCATCGCGATCCAGCGGTCGAGCAGCGCCTCGGCGTCGCCGCTGTCGAGCGCCTCAGCAGCGCGGGTCGCGCCTGCGCGCCAGTCCGACGTTGCCCCGGCGACGAGCAGCGCACCGGCGGCGTTCAAGCAGACCGCGTCGCGATAGGGGCCGGGCGCGCCTGCCAGCAGAGACTTCAACGCCTTCGCGTTGTGGACCGCATCGCCGCCGCGGATCGCCTCGATCGGGGCATGGGGCAGATCGGCCTGCGCGGCATCGACGCGGCTCATCTCGTAATCGTTGCCACGCACGATCGCCACCTCGTTGCCGCCCGCCAGGCTCAGTTCGTCGAGCCCCTCGTCGCCGCTGACGATCATGGTCCAGTCGCTGCCGAGCCGTGCCTTGGCCCCGGCATAGATCGGAACATAGGCGGGCCGGGCGATGCCGATCAGCTGGCGCGTGACGCGCGCGGGGTTCGACAGCGGCCCCATCAGGTTGAATATCGTGCGCCGGCCGAGCCGCTGCCGGATGGGCTGGATGCGCGCCATCGCCGGGTGGTGGTTCTTCGCGAAGAGGAAGCAGATGCCGATCTCGGCCAGGGTCTTTTCGGCGGTGCGTCCGGCCGCCTCCATGTCGAGGCCAAGCGCCTCCAGCGTATCCGCCGCACCCGACTTGCTGCTCGCCGCGCGATTGCCGTGCTTGGCCACCGGCACGCCGCAGGCCGCGACGACCAGGCTGACCGCGGTTGAGACGTTAAGCGTGTGGTGTCCGTCGCCGCCGGTCCCGCACACGTCGATCGCCCCTTCCGGAGCATCGATCGGGATCAGGCGGGCGCGCAGCGCGAGCGCCGCACCCGCGATTTCGTCCGCCGTTTCGCCGCGATCGGAGAGGTCGGTGAGGAAGCGGGCGATCTCTTCCTCCGATGGCTCTCCGTCGAGGATCGCGCCGAAGACCTGCTCCGCCTCCGCTTCGGTCAGGTGGGGCTCTGCGCCGGGAAGCTTGGTCATGCGGCCTTGCCCGCCGGGTTCACGGTCTCGATCCTGCAAAGGTGGAGGAAATTTGCGAGCAGGGCGTGGCCGTGTTCGGTCGCGATGCTTTCGGGATGGAATTGGACGCCGTGGATCGGCAACTCGGCGTGGCAAAAACCCATGACACTGGTGCCGTCGAGCCCCGGCGTCTCGCTGGTCGCGTTGACCCGCAGCACATCCGGAATGTCTTCCACCACCAGCGAATGATAGCGCGTCGCGGTGAAGGGGGAGGGGAGATCGGCGAACACGCCCGTCCCGGCATGGTCGACCGGACTGGTCTTGCCATGCATCAACCCGCCGCGCACCACGCGCCCGCCGAAGTGCTGCCCGATCGCCTGATGGCCGAGGCATACGCCGAGCAGAGGCATCGCCGCATCCGCGCAGGCCGCGACCAGATCGAGGCTCACCCCTGCCTCGTTCGGGGTGCAGGGGCCGGGAGAGATCAGCACGCCCTTCGCCCCTGTCGCCAGCGCCTCGCGCGCGGACAGCGCGTCGTTGCGCTCCACCCGTACCTCGGCCCCGAGTTCCATCAGGTAATGGACCAGGTTGAAAGTGAAGCTGTCGTAATTGTCGATGACGAGGATCACGCCGTCTTGCCCGCCAGCTCGTCCGTCGCTCGTACCAATCCGTCGATAATGCCCGCTTCGCTCGCGGAATGGCCCGCATCGTGGACGATGCGAAGGTCCGCTTCGGGCCAAGCTTGCTTGAGCGCCCAGGCGGAGGTGGGCGGGGTGCAGATGTCGTGGCGGCCCTGCACGATGATGCCGGGAATTCCGCGCAGCTTGTGCACGTCGCGCAGGAGCTGGTTATCCTTCAGCCAGAACCCCTCGCGGAAGAAATGAGCGGAGATGCGCGCCATCGGTACCGCCTTGGCCGAATCGGCATAGTCCTCGATCAGCGCGGGCTTGGGCAGCAGCGTCGCGACCTGTCCCTCCCAGATCGACCAGGCACGGGCGGCCTCCTGCTTCGCATCCTCGTCGTCGCCCGACAGGCGGCGGTAATAGGCCTCGATCAGCTCGCCGCGCTCATTCTCGGGGATGACGGAGACGAAATCGTCCCACGCCTCGGCCATGATTTCGCTCGCGCCATAGCGGTAGAGCCAGTCGAGCTCCTTCTGCCGCGCCAGGAACACGCCGCGCAGTACCAGCTCGCTGACGCGCTCGGGATGCTTCTGGGCATAGGCGAGCGCGAGAGTGGAGCCCCAGCTGCCCCCGAACGCCTGCCATTTCTCATGCCCGCACATTTCGCGCAGCCGCTCGATATCGGCGACGATCGTCCAGGTGTCGTTATGCGCCAGTTCGGCGAAGGGCGTGGACTTGCCGCAACCGCGCTGATCGAACAGCAACACGTCGTAGAGATCGGGATTCCACTGCCGCCGGTGGTCGGGGCCGAAGCCGCCGCCCGGGCCGCCGTGGAGGAACACAGCGGGCTTCGCCCCGCGGGTGCCGACGCGCTCGTAATGGAGCGAGTGGCCGTCACCGACGTCGAGCATGCCGCTGTCATAGGGTTCGATCGGGGGGTAGAGGGTGCGCGCGTATTCGATCATGCGTTCAATCCTTTCGCTCGACGACCAGCATCGGCCCGATCGGTGCGCGCGCGTCCATCCGCTTCGCCACCGGGTCCCACAGGGACGAGACGTTACCGTCGAGATAGAGCGCATCGGGCGTTTTCGCCACATCGCGGAAATAGCGGGCGAAGCTGCCGAAGCTGATCGGCCCTTCCGAAATCGCGAAATGCGCGCGGCCTTGCGCGTCGACACCCACCCCGTTGCGGATATTGCGCGAAGGGCCGTCTTCGGAAAATTCGGGATGCAGCTTGCCGGCGATCACCAGCATCGGCCCGCTCTGCGTGCCGAAATCGGGGCGATCGGTAACGTTGGTGTAGAAGTCCGCACTGGTGCGCACATGCCACTTGCCCTTGGCACCGTAGAACACGCCGTTGGGCTTCATATGGAAATTGCCCGACCCGTCAGCGCGGTTGAGTTCCTGACGACGGTCGCCGTTGCGCACGAAATAGCCGATCGGCTTGCCCTCGCCGTCGAACATCCCGGCATTGACCGCGAAGGCGACCTTGGCCGCTTCATCGCCCATGGCGGCCTTGAGCTTCGCGAAGCCGCGATAGGGAGGCTGGCCCAGCGCGGCGAGGATGACGTGCTTCGCCGGATCGGCGATGCACTCGGTAATCGCGACCCCTTCGAATTCGCTACGGGTGCACGGATCGCCGGGGATCGCGGCCGGAGTGGGCGACGCCGAAGCGGCCGCCCCGGACGCCTCGCCCCCGACCGGCAGTGCTTTGCCGCTCCCGATCTCGGTGCGCAGCACCGGCTTACCCTCGGGCTGCCGGTCACAAGCCGTCAGCGCGAGTGCAGCGAGCAACAGGATTTCAGGCCCCCTCATTGCCCGTACCCCGGCTCGGCGGCGATGCGGATCGCCTCGCGCGCGGCGGCGAGAAGTGCGCCGGCCTTCGCCTCGCATTCGCGCTGTTCGTAGGCGGGATCGCTGTCGGCGACGATGCCCGCACCCGCCTGCACATGCATCGTCCCGTCCTTCACCACCGCGGTGCGCAGGACAATGCAGGAATCGAAGCTGCCATCGGGCGCGAAATATCCCACACCGCCGGCGTAGGGTCCGCGCGTCTCGGGCTCCAGCTCGGCGATGATCTCGCACGCGCGGACCTTCGGAGCGCCGCTGACGGTCCCCGCCGGGAAGCCGGCGAACAGCGCGTCGAGCGCGTCCTTGCCGGGCGCAAGCCTGCCGACGACGTTGCTGACGATGTGCATGACGTGGCTGTAGCGCTCTATGCCGAAGCTGTCGGTGACTTCGACACTCCCCCGATCCGCCACGCGGCCGACATCGTTGCGGCCGAGGTCGAGCAGCATCAGGTGCTCGGCGCGCTCCTTGGGATCGGCCAGCAGGCCGTCTTCCGCGGCCTTGTCGGCAGCAGGGGTTGCGCCGCGCGGACGCGTACCGGCGATCGGTCGGATGGTGACCTCGCCGTCCCGCAGGCGAACCAGGATTTCCGGACTCGATCCCACTACCGCGAAACCGGGCAGATCGAGGAAATACAGGAACGGCGACGGGTTGACCCGGCGCAGCGCGCGATAAAGCGCGATGGGGGGAAGCGGGAAGGGGCAGGTAAACCGCTGCGCTAGCACCACCTGGAAGATGTCGCCCGCGACGATATAGTCCTTCGCCCGTTCTACCATCGTCCCATAGTCGTCGTTCGCCAGGCGCGGCGTAAGCGCAGCCTCAGGCAGGTCGGCGGCAGCATCCGACTGTGGAACCGGCCCCGCCAGTCGCCGCTCGGCCTCGTCGATCCGTTCGCCGGCCGCCGCCAGCCGAGCATCGGGATCACCCCCATCGGCCCAGAGCGGCGCAATCAGGTAAAGCGCGTCGCTCAGCGAATCGAATACGAGCAGCAGCGTCGGGCGCGCGAAGACCATGTCGGGCAGCTCGAGCTCGCTCGTCGGGGCGCGGGGCAACCGCTCGATCCGGGCGATGGTTTCATAGGCGAAATAGCCGACCAGGAAGGCAAGGGCGGGCGGCAGGCCCGGCGGCACCGGCAATCGGCACTCCGCCACCAGGTTGCGAAGGGCATCCGCCGCATCGGCCTCGCACGGAGTGAAGGCCGCGCGATCGTGCCGCCATTCCCGATTGATCTCGGCACCGGTTGCATCGGCGCGAAACAGCAGATCAGGATCGAGACCCAGCAGGCTGTAGCGCCCCCGGACCTCGCCGCCTTCGACCGATTCGAGAAGGAAGTCGCCGCGTTCGGGCTCGATCAGCTTGAGCGCCGCCCCTACCGGCGTTTCGGTGTCCGCGACGACGCGCCGCCACACGAGGGCGGGTTCTCCACCCGCCATCGCGCGGCGCGCCGCATCGGCATTTTCGAGACGGTCGGCAGACGGCAAGCGGCCTCAGCTCTCGCCAGCGAGCTGCTTGCGGACGGCCGCGATCGCATCCTCGTTACGCTTCACGCCCACATCCTTGCGGATCGCGGTGCGCAGCTGCTGGGCGTATTCCTGCCCCAGCGTGGAGCCGAGCTCTCTCTTCACTTGGGCGAAGAGGGGGTCGTCCTGCGAGAACTTGCCGGGCTCGATCGAGTCGAGATCGACGATGAACCAACCCCCGTCGCGCGGGGCAGCGAGGCGCTTCGTGGTGTTCTGTGCCATGCTGAAGAACAGGGCCAGCGGCGGAATGACGCCCTGCTGGTTGCGCAGCAGTTCCTCGCGCGTGACGTTGAGATTTTCCGGCGGCGGCAGACGCTTGTTCTCGGCCGCCATCGCCTGTTGCAGCGATTGCCCCTTCTTCATGCGGGCAAGCACGCGCTCCGACGCCTTCCTGGCACCCGCGGCTCCTTCGGCCATGCGCCAATCGGCTACCACGTCGTCGCGAATTTCCTTCAGCGGTGCGCTTGCCGAGGGCGTGATCGCACCCGCTTCGAACAGCAGGAATTCCTCGCCCGGACGGACTTCGGCGAGTTGCGGCTGACCTTCCTGCATCTGGAACGCGGTCTGGAGCGCTGGCGCAAGGACTTCGGGCGCGGTTTCGTTGGGGGCAGCGCCATAGACCTGCCCTGACCCGGTGATCGGCCTGGTCGCCTGAACCTGCGCGCCGAGGGACTTGGCAACGTCGGCGAGAGACTCGCCATCGGAGAAGCGGTCCTCGATGCTCGCCGCAAGGTCGCCCAGTGCCGCCCGCTTCTTCTCCGCGCGGATCGCATCCGCGATCTGGTCGCGCATCTGGGCCAGCGAGCGCCCGCCCTTCTGCTCCACGGAATCGATCCGCACCACGTACCAGCCGAGATTGCTGCGCGTTGGCGGTGCGACGGAGCCACGATCGGCCTCGAACACGGCTTGCGCGACGGCGGGCGAGGCCCGGCCGGCGAAGTCGCGGCGGGTGATCGGGCCGACCTGCGTCAGCTCCAGCCCGGCGTCCTGCGCCGCCTGCTCGAACGAGCCGCCATTGCGGACCTTGTCGGCGATCGCCTTTGCCGCGGCTTGGCTGGGGACGATCAGCTGCGACAGCGTGCGCTCTTCGCTCGGCGCGTAGTTGGCGGCGTTTTCCTTGTAACGCGCCGCGATTTCCTGATCGGTCGGCTCGATATCGGCCTTGACCGCATCGGGTCCGAAGGTGGCGTAGCGGATCACCCGGCGTTCGGGCCGGATGTAATCGTCCCGGTGGCCATTGTAGAACGCCTGCAACTGCTTGTCGGTCGGATCGCCGTCCGGCGCATAGGCCTGGCTCAGCAGGATACCGAGCGAACCCTTGCGCCGCTCGCGGAACAGCCCGCCATAGCGCTGTGTCAGCGCTTGCGGCATCTTCGTGCCGAAGCTCGCCGGCACCAGTACCTGCTGGGCGAGGAGACCCGCGCTGAGATCTTCCCGCACTTCGCGATCGGTCAGCCCCTGTTGCGCGATCGCCGCGCGATAGGCGCTCTCGTCGAAATTGCCGTCCGGGCCGGAGAACGCGGGAATCTTGCGAATCTCGCTATTGACGAGGTTGTCGCCTGCGGTGAATCCGATCTTACGCGCAAACTCGGCCAGAGCGGTGCGATCGACCAGCACGTCCAGCGTCTGGGCCAGGCCGTTCTGCGCCAGGAAAGCCTGCATGGAGAGGTTGGGGTTCTCCTGCCGCGCACGCTGCAGATTGCTCTGCGCCGCGCCGCTCAGCTCCGCGGTCCCGATCTTCTGGTCGCCCACGACCGCGACCCGGTCGCCCCCGGCTACACCGCCGAACGTGCCGGTGCTCGACACATCGGCGCTGGCGAAGGCCAGAGCGATCAGTGCTAGGAAGCCGAGCGTGATGGCGACGCCCAGCTTGGACTGGAACATGCGACGGATGGCGTGGATCATGGCGGGCGTAACGCTCCGTTAGGCGGACGATGACGAAACCGGCGAGGAACGGGAATGAAAGTCGTTCCGGTCGGGCGGGGGACCTATTAGAGAGGCTGCGACATCCCCGCAACAGGTGGATAAGGGTTTTGACCTCGCCGCCGCGGGCGGCTAGCGGACCCTGCGCTGTAGCCGCTGGCGCTCGCAGCCATCCGAAAAGCAAGTGAAGATATGACGACACGACCCTACATCGTTGGCAACTGGAAGATGAACGGCACCCGCGCGATGCTGTCGGAAGCGCGCGCGATCGACCGCGCGGCGCAACGGCACATGAAGGTGGAAGTGGCCCTGGCCCCGCCGTTCACGCTGATCCATGCCGTGCATCGCGAGGCGGAGCAGATCGCCGTGGGCGCGCAGGATTGCCATCGCGATCCCGACGGAGCGCATACCGGCGACGTGTCCGCCACCATGCTCGCCGATGCGGGGGCCAAGTTCGTTATCCTCGGCCACAGCGAACGCCGTGCCGAGCATAGCGAGCAGGACGCCATCGTGCGCGAGAAGCTGGTCGCGGCGCAGGGCGCCGGGTTGGAAGTGATCCTGTGCTGCGGTGAAACCGACTCCGTACGCGACGCGGGCGGGGCGGAAGGCCATGTCCTGCACCAGCTCGAGAATTCGCTGCCCGACGAGATCGACAATCCGGGCGAGCGGCTGACCATCGCCTACGAACCGGTCTGGGCCATCGGCACCGGTCGAACCCCGACCATGGAGGAGATCGGGGCCATGCACGCCTCCATCCGCCAATTCCTGATCGAGCGTTTCGGCGAAGAGGCCGGTGCGGCGATCCGGATTCTGTATGGCGGATCGGTGAAACCGGACAATGCGCGCGAGATTCTGGCCGTGCCGGAAGTGGGCGGCGCGCTGGTCGGCGGGGCCAGCCTGACGGCGGACAGCTTCATGAACATCGCCCTGGCGGCGACCGAAGGCGAATAAGCCCGCCCGAGCTCGGACCCGCGCGCGGGGCGAGCGACCTTGTCATCATCCGTGCGTGCGCCTAGATCGCGCGCATATCCCATCCCGTTCCAGATACCGGGCAGAATTTACATGTCGCTTTTCATCTTCCTCACCGTGGTTCAGGCGATCGTCGCCGCGGCTCTCGTCGGCGTCATCCTGATGCAACGCTCCGAAGGGGGAGGCCTGGGTGTCGGGGGTTCGCCTGGTGGCATGATGAGCGCGCGCGGCGCGGCTGATTTCTTGACGCGAACCACGCGTACCCTGGCGATCGCGTTCGTGGTCCTGTCGATCGCCCTGGCGGCGGTGGCGGTGAAGACGAGCGGTGGCGACGAGATCGAATCGACCCTCGACCGCAACGTGCCGGTGCGCGGCAGCGATCCGCTGGCCCCGTCGGCCGGTGCAGGCGCTCCGGCGGCTCCGGCAGACCAGAGCACGCCCGCTTCGAACGACCCGCTGGGCGACGCCACCAACTGATATTTCCTCCCGCTGATGTGGATTTCCGGCTGAGCGGGCGCCTTCGCGCTTGCCACGAATCCACTGCGGGGCTTAAGGCCCAACTCCCATGGCGCGGTATATTTTCATCACCGGCGGCGTGGTTTCCTCGCTCGGCAAAGGTCTCATGGCGGCATCGCTCGGCGCGTTGCTGCAGGCGCGCGGCTACAAGGTCCGCATCCGCAAGTTCGACCCCTATCTGAACGTCGATCCGGGCACCATGAGCCCCTATCAGCACGGCGAGGTCTACGTGACCGACGACGGGGCGGAGACCGATCTCGACCTCGGCCATTACGAGCGCTTCACCGGCGTATCCGCGCGGCAGAGCGACAATATCACCTCCGGCCGGGTTTATCAGGACATCATCGCGCGCGAGCGGCGCGGCGATTATCTCGGCGCAACGGTGCAGGTGATCCCGCACGTCACCGACGCTATCAAGGAATTTGCGCTCGCTGATCAGGGCGACCACGATTTCATCCTGTGCGAAATCGGCGGCACGGTGGGCGACATCGAATCGCTGCCGTTCATGGAGGCGATACGCCAGCTGCGTAACGAGCTGGAGCCGATGCAGACGCTATCGGTCCACGTCACGCTGGTGCCCTATATTTCCGCCGCCGGCGAACTGAAGACCAAGCCGACGCAGCATTCGGTCCGCGAACTCGCCAGTCTCGGCATCAAGCCCGATATCCTGCTATGCCGGTGCGAGCACCCGCTCCCGGAAAGCGAGCGGCGCAAGATCGCGCAGTTCTGCAACGTCCGGGCGGAGGCGGTCATTCCCGCCCTCGACGCGCCTTCCATCTACTCGGTGCCGCTGCAATACCATCGCGAGGGGCTGGATGCAGAGGTGCTGCGCGGCTTCGGGATCACCGACGCGCGCGATCCCGACCTGTCGGCTTGGGAAGACGTCACCGACCGCTATTTCAACCCGGAAGGCGAGGTGACGGTCGGTGTAGTCGGCAAGTATGTCGGCCTGCCCGATGCCTACAAGTCGCTGAACGAGGCGCTCGTTCATGGCGGGCTCGCCAATCGGACGAAGGTCAATATCCGCTGGATCGATGCCGAGCTGTTCGAAGGCGACGACGAGGAACTCGCGGCCAAGCTCGAACCCTTGCACGCGATTCTGGTGCCCGGCGGGTTCGGCGAGCGGGGCAGCGAAGGAAAGATCGCCTCGGTTCGTTTCGCCCGGCAGCGCAAGGTGCCGTTCTTCGGCATCTGTCTGGGCATGCAGATGGCCTGTATCGAAGGCGTCCGGGATGCCGGATTGCCTACCGCTTCCTCGACCGAATTCGGCGCGACCGACGAGCCGGTGGTCGGCATCATCACCGAATGGATGAGCGAGGATGGCCTGCAGACCCGCGAGGCGGGTGGCGACCTGGGCGGCACGATGCGGCTGGGAGCCTATGAGGCGAAGCTGGACGGGAACAGCCATGTCAGCGCCATCTATGGCGGTGCGCAGAGCATCTCCGAACGGCACCGGCACCGTTACGAAGTGAACGCCCATTATCGCGATGCATTGGAGAAGGGCGGGCTGGTGTTTTCGGGCATGTCGCCCGACGGACTGCTGCCCGAAATCGTGGAACGGCCCGACCACCCGTGGTTCGTGGGTGTGCAGTTCCACCCGGAGCTGAAATCGAAACCGTTCGATCCCCATCCGCTGTTCGCGGGATTTATCGCGGCCGCGCTGCGCCAGTCGCGTCTTGTCTGAACAAGACCGCCCGCAACAATATTTCAGTTCTTGGATATGACTAGTTGAATTGAAAGAACTTTTGGGCGCAGTTGCCGAGTAAAGAGACGTTTCTGCACAAGGGGCCCTTTATCTTTTTGTCATTTCCGGTCATGAAAGACGCGAGCCCTTCGGGCCCGGGCGGCAATTTCGACTTAAAGGCTTGATCCGGGCAAGAATCGTCTTCTGCGACCCGGACGACTCTTGCCCGATCAGGGCGGCTTCGGTCGCGGGGCGGTTCTTTCGGGAGCCGCCCCAATTCCTCGAAATCTCTTACTGATCGAACAGTCAAACGCCCGCCCCGTCGTAACGGAGCGGGCGCATCGGTGACTTCATCGAAGCCAGGTAAGAAAGATCAGGCGGCGTCGGCGTCGTTGTCGCGCGAGCCGTCAATGACGTCGAAAGGCTTCTGGCCGTTCACCGCGATCTTCTTCGGCTTCATCGCGTCGGGCACTTCGCGCACCAGATCGATAGTCAGGAGACCGTCGGCGAGGTCGGCGCTATCGACGCGCACGAAATCGGCCAGTTCGAAACGGCGTTCAAACCCGCGATTGGCGATGCCGACATGCAGCATTTCGCCCTCGTTCTCTTCGTCGCGCTTGCGGCCCGCGACCACCAGCAGGTTCTGCTGCGCAGTGATGTCGATGTCGCCGGGACGAAAGCCCGCAAGGGCCAGCGTGATGCGATAATCGTCTTCGCTGCGCTTCTCGATGTTGAACGGGGGATAGTTGTCGGAATTGCCGCCCTGGCGAACCTGGGTTTCGAGCAAGTCGAACAACCGGTCGAAACCAACGGTGTTGCGGCGGTAGGGGGTGAAATCGATACGTGCCATGTCTAAATCCTCCAAAAGAGCGATCGTCTAATGGGCGGGCCCGGAACGTCCGGCACCTGCCCGGCATTGATGGAAACACAGCCCGGTACGGCACTGGTTCCCGGGCTGAAATTAGGAAGCGCGACAGCACCGTTCAAGACTCGCGCAACACCAAGGAGAATACCCTTATGTCCACCCCCAAGGTCGATATCTATACCAAGTTCGGTTGCGGGTTCTGTTCGCGCGCCAAGCGCTTGCTGGATCAGAAGGGCGTCGAATACGAAGAGTTCGACATCACCATGGGCGGGCCGAAGCGCGACGAGATGCGCGAGCGCGCGCCGAACGCCTCGACCGTGCCGCAAATCTTCATCGGCGATACGCATGTCGGCGGGTCCGACGATCTCGCCGCACTGGAAAGCGCCGGGAAGCTCGACGCAATGCTCGCGGGCTGAATGGCCCGCATCGCGCTATGGCAGGCGACATCCGGTATAGATCCTGATGCCAACGCCCAAGACCTGACCGAACGTGCGGCGCAGGCAGCGGACGACGGAGCCGCTATGCTCTTCACGCCCGAAATGACCGGGATGCTGGATCGTGACCGAAAGCGTGCCGCCTCCTCCATCCGATCGGAAGATGACGATCCCACGCTGGCCTCCGCGCGCGAGACCGCCGCGCGACATGGACTCTGGATCGCGCTGGGCTCGGTCGCTCTCGATACGGGGGAAGGGCGCTGGGTCAATCGGTCCTTCGTCCTAGACCCGGCGGGTGAAATAGGCGCCCGCTACGACAAGCTGCATATGTTCGACGTCGACCTCGCGGATGGCGAAAGCTGGCGCGAGTCGAACGCGTACAGGCCGGGCGATACCGTGGTGACTGTGCCGCAGACGCCGATCGGGCGCCTCGGCCTTGCTATCTGCTACGACATTCGCTTTCCAGCGCTGTTCGACGCCCTGGGCTCCGCGCGATGCGACGTCATCGCCATTCCCGCAGCCTTTACCGTCCCGACAGGGAAGGCGCATTGGCATATCCTGCAACAGGCTCGGGCGATCGAGGCGAGCGCCTATGTGGTCGCCGCCGCGCAGGTCGGCGAGCATGCCGACGGTCGCCGGACCTATGGCCATAGTCTGGTGATCGATCCGTGGGGCGAGGTTCTGCTCGACATGGGCGGCGAAGAACCCGGGCTGGGGTTTGCCGAAATCGATCCGGCGCGCATCGATCACGTGCGGGCGCAGGTCCCGAGCCTTGCCAACCGGCGCGATCTCTCTACAGCCGCGCGACCATGATCGTATTCGACCTTATTTGCGACGGTTCTCACCGGTTCGAGGGATGGTTCGCCTCGACATCGCAATACGAGGATCAGCTGGAGCGCGGTCTGGTCACCTGCCCGGAATGCGACAGCGCTGCGGTGCGCAAGGCACCGATGGCCCCCGCGATACCGGCCAAGGCAAACCGGCAGGACCCGGCACCGCGCGACCCTGCATCCGGTAGCTCCGAAACGGTCATGAGCAACCGGGCGATACCACCTGCGGTGGAGAAGGCGATGCGCGCCCTAGCGGCCGCCCAGGCCAAGGCATTGTCGCAAAGCAAATGGGTCGGAACGTCGTTCGCGGAGGAGAGCCGGGCCATGCATTACGGCGAGAAGGACCTTGCCACGATCCACGGCAAGGCGACCTTGCAGGAAGCGAAGGAGTTGCTCGACGAGGGCATCTCGGTCGCGCCGTTGCCGTTTCCCGTGGCAGAGCCCGACGAGTTGAACTGATATCAGCGCCGTTGCCTCGCGCGCCGCTCCTCTCTAAACCGCGCGACGGGGCGCCCGTAGCTCAGTCGGATAGAGCATCAGATTCCTAATCTGGGGGCCACAGGTTCGAATCCTGTCGGGCGCACCATTTCCGTTCGGTTTTGGGGTCGCGGTGCGACGAAGCGCCAGCGCAAGTTGGCGAAGATCGAGCAGGATAAGGAACTGCCGAAGATCAACCGCGAAGCGCAGGTTGCTGGCCGCTATCCAACCGCGAGGCGATAGCCGACGCCGGGCTCGTTCACGATCAGCCTTGGATTGGAGGGATCGACTTCCATCTTGCGGCGCAGCGCGCGGATCGCGACGCGCAGATAATCGAGATCCTGACGGTGGGCAGGGCCCCACACGGTTTCGAGCAGCGTTTCGTGCGTGATTACCCGGCCCGGTCGATCGGCGAGCGCCCACAGAAGGTTGAATTCGCGCGGCGTGAGATCGATCTGGCGGTCGCCCATCGTCACGCGGTGGCGATCCCGATCGATCCGTCCGCCCGAAAACTCGCGCGCCGATGCGTCGGCGAGGGGGCCTGCCTTGCGCCGCAAGGCCGAGCGGATTCGTGCGAGCAGTTCCTCGCTATCGAACGGTTTGGTCACGAAGTCGTCGGCGCCCAGATCCAGGGCCGCGACTTTTTCCTGCGTCGCATCGCGCGCGGTGAGGACCACTACCGCCAGTCCGTAACCGGCAAGCTGCGGCACGATTTCCAGCCCGTCGCGGTCGGGCAGGCCGAGGTCTAGCAGGGCGACCAATGGCGCCGGCTGCGCAGCGGCAAGGCGCAACGCCTCGCCCGCCGTTCCCGCCTCTAGATGGCTGATGCCACTCCGGTCGAGGGCGCCCGTCAACAGCCGTCGGATGGCGGGCTCGTCGTCGACGATCAAGACATCGCTACGCATCGGCCGCGGCCCCTCTCTTGGCGTTAAGCGGCAGGCTGACGGCGAATATCGCGCCGCCCCCTTCGCGGTTATGCGCCGCGATAGTGCCGCCAACGGCCTCGGCGAAGTTCTTCGCGATCCACAGGCCCAGGCCGGATCCGCCCGCCCGGTCGCTGCCTTCCAGCCGGTGGAAGCGCTCGAACAAGTCCGCGTGCTCGGCCGGGAGCCCGGGCCCGCGGTCGAGCACGCGGCACGTCGCTTCTCCTTCCTCGCAGGAGAGTTCCACCGTAACCGTGCTGTCCGACGGCGAGAATTTGAGCGCGTTGTCGAGCAGGTTGATCAGCACGTGGCGCAGGAGGAGTGGATCGCTGCGGATCAACGGACAATCCGTATCGACAGCGGTCCGGACCCGCGCGTCGGCGCGATCCTGGCGCAGGTCGCGCAGCACTGCCGTCACGATATCGGTAAGATCGACGCTCTCCCAGCTGGGTTCGATCGTCCCATGTTCGATCCGCGACGCTTCCAGCAGATCGTTGAGGAACCGCTGGAGCCTGCGCGATTCGGTGCGCGCGATTCGCACTTCCTCGGCGAAGCTGCCTTCCGCCGGGATGGCTTCGGTCGCGGCGATGACCGCGGTCAGGGGGGTACGCAGGTCGTGGGCGATGCTGCCGAGCAACGCTCCGCGAAGCCGGTCACGCTCGCGCAGCGTGTCGACCTGGCGCGCTTGCGCTTCCAGTACGAGCCGTTCGTGCGCGAGCGCGGTCTGGTCCACCAGCGAGGCGAGCAAGGTCGCGTCGTCGGGTCGGATGACCCGGCTTTCGAGGGGGCGTGCGATACCGAGAGCGCCCATGATGCCCAGCGACGTCTTCAGCGGATGGAATTGCCAGTCGGACGCGTTGAGCGTGCCGGTATCGCGCCCCGCCGGCTCGCCCTTTTCCAGCGCCCAATGCGCTGCCGCTTCCTCTACCATGTCGAGCGAGGGGTATTTCGCATTGCCGCGCACGAGCACTTGTCCGTCTTCCACGGTTACGACGATCGCCTCGACATCGAGCAGGCCGGAAATCTCATCGCATGCCGTCTGCGCGGTTTCTTCCTTGGTGGAAAGGTAGCCCATCAGGCCGGCGAACCGCGCGAGCGCGGCATTCAGACGCGCGACGCCGGCATTGGTTTCCGCCTGGCGTCGTATACGCCCCGCCAGCGCACCGATGACCGCTGCAACCAATCCCAGCACCGCGAAGGTGATGATATCCTCCGTGCCGTAGATATCGAGCGTGTGATAGGGTTCGGTGAAGAAGAAGTTGTAGGCGAGGGCGGCCCAAACGGCAGCCCACAGCGCCCCGCTCATGCGTAGTTGCGTCGCCGCAAGGATCACGGGAACGAGCAGGACGAGATCGATCGCTCCCGCCGAAACCTGCCTGGGAAGGAACTGGAGAAGCCCTACCGTCGCCGCGACGAGGCCCAGCGCAATCAGCGGATCGCGATAGGGGTGGGCGTCGCGAACCCGATGGGGGCGTTCGTCGGCCTCATCCAGAGGCACGACATGCACGGCCACGCCATGGGAGCGCCGGATCATGTCCTGTGCGATGGAGCCGTGACGCCATTCGAACCAGCGGCCGCGCCGGCTCTTTCCGATCACGATCTGGCTCGCCCGCAATTCCTTCGCGTGATCGATCAGCGCCTGGCCGATGTCTGTTGCGGCGACAGTCATCAACGATGCGCCGAGCGAGGAGGCGAGGGCGAGATTGTCCGCCAGTTGTTCGCGCTGGCTGCCGCGCACGGCGCGCGCACTGCCGCTTTCGACCACGACTGCCGTCCATGGGGCATGGAACATGTCGGCGATCCGCTTCGCCTGCCGCACGACACGCGCGCCACCCCTGCCCGGACTGACGGCGACCATCACCCGATCGCCGGCAACATCGCTGTCGCGTTCGCCGCTCATCTCCAGCTGTTCGGTCAGGCGGCGATCGACATTGCGCGCGGCGAAGCGCAACGCCATCTCGCGTAGCGCCGCAAGCTTCGTCGGCGTGAAGAAATTGGCCAGCGCCCGACCGGCGGTGTCGGGCAGATAGACCTTCCCTGCTTCAAGCCGCTCGATCAGCGCCTCGGGCGGCAAATCGACGACGATGATCTCGGCGTGATCGAGGATGTTGTCGGGCACCGTTTCGCGCACTCGGACGTGGGTGAAACCAGCGACGACATCGTTCAGACTCTCGATATGCTGGATGTTGATCGTGGTCGCCACGTCGATCCCGGCGACGAGAAGTTCGGCCACGTCCTGCCAGCGCTTGGGATGGCGGCAGCCGGGCGCGTTGGTATGGGCGAGCTCGTCTACCAGGATCAGTCCGGGCCGGCGCTCCAGCGCCGCGTCGATGGCGAATTCGTCCAGTCGGTGGCCCTGGTGCTCGATGGTCTGGCGGGGCAGCACTTCGAGCGGTTCGATCAGGGCTGCGGTTTCGCTGCGGCCATGGGTTTCCGCGACGCCGACCACGACATCGCCCCCCTCCGCCTGCCGCCGCGCCGCCTCCTGCAGCATGCGGTAGGTCTTCCCGACGCCCGGTGCCGCACCGAGATAGACGGTCAGCCGCCCGCGCTGCTCCTGCTTCGCCAGCCGGAGGAAGCGTTCGGCATCGTTCACGGGCGGCTGGTCGGTCATGGGCGTGATTCCCGTTTATGCCCCAAGACGATCGAGCGCCAGATTGAGTTCGAGCACATTCACGATCCGCTCCGGCGCGAACACCCCGCCAGGCGCGAAGGCAAGCGAGGTAACGAGATTGCGCACCTCGGCTTGCGGTAGGCCGCGTGCCTGCGCGACCCGGTCGACCTGGTAGAGCGCGCCGTCGAGCGAGATATGCGGGTCGAGCCCGCCACCCGATGCCGCGACCAGATCCGCCGGAAGCGGGTTTGCGGACGTTGCGCCATATCGCGCGATGGTTTCCTGCGACCGGGCCGTCAGATCGTCGCTGGTCGGCGAGAGATTGCTGCCCGCCGCGCCCATCGCGTCGTAGTCGGCGGCAGAGGGGCGTGGCCAGAAATAACGCGGGGCCGTGAATTCCTGCGCAACCAGCGCACTGCCCACCGCGCGCCCTTCGACCTCCACGATGGAGCCGTCGGCGCGCCACGGTGTGACGGTCTGCGCGAAAGCCAGCATCATGCCTGCGTAAGCCACCACACAGATGAGAATGGTAACCAGCCAGAGGCGGAGCGAGGGAAGAAGATAGTTCATCGGTTGTGTTCCTTGTCTGGCAGGGATCAGCGCATCATCGTGAGGTGTTCGGCGACGGGGCCGAGGGCGGCGGCGGGGAAGAAGGTCAGCGCACCGAAGATCAGGATGGTGATCAGCAGCATAACCCCGAACGTGTTGCCCTCCACGCTGAGCGTGCCCGCGCTTTCCGCGCTTCGGCGCTTGGCCATCAGCGAACCCACGATGGCGAGCGGGACGATGATCGGCAGATAGCGCCCGATCAGCATTACGAGGCCGGTGGCGATGTTCCACGGCACGGTGTTGTCGCCCAGCCCCTCGAACCCGGAACCGTTGTTGGCCGCGGCCGAGCTGAATTCGTAGAGGATTTCGGAAAAGCCGTGCGCGCCGACATTGTTCAGCGTGCCTACGCCCCACGCCGTCGCCGCGAACAGCGCCGTGCCGCCCAGGATCAGCACCGGGTGGCTGATCAGCGCCAGCACCGCCAGCCGCATTTCGCGCCCCTCGACACGGTGGCCGAGATATTCGGGCGTTCGGCCCACCATCATCCCCGCCACGAACACCGCAACGACGATGTAGAGGAACATGTTGATCATGCCCACGCCGACGCCGCCGAAGGTTTCGTTCAGCCACATGCCCGCCATCGGCACCAGACCGGTCAGCGGATTGAGGCTGTCGTGCATTGCGCCGACCGAGCCATTGCTGGTCGAGGTGGTCAGGACAGCCCAAAGCGGCCCCGTGGTGGCACCGAGCCGCAGTTCCTTGCCTTCCAGATTACCGACATCCTGCAGCACCGGCAGCCCGGCAAAAGCCTGCGTCGGAGCCATTTCGAACCCGACCGCCGCGGTCACCTTCACCAGCAGCAGCACCGCCATCACGCCGAAGACCACGCCGGCGTGCTTCATGCGGCCGATGATGCGCCCGAACATCCAGACGCAGGCCATCGGGATCAGGATCAGCGCGATCATCTCGAACCCGTTCGACCAGAAATCGGGGTTTTCCAGCGGATGGGTCGAGTTCGGGCCGAAGAATCCGCCGCCATTGGTGCCCAGTTGCTTGATCGCGACGAAGGCCGCGGCCGGTCCGCGCGCGATCGTCTGGGCCACACCTTCCAGCGTGGTGACCTGCGCCGCGCCCTGCAGCGTCATCGGCACTCCGGCGAGCGCGATGACGACTGCGACTATGATCGCCAGCGGGAGGAGGACGCAGAACGCGGCCCGCTGCACGTCAACGAAGAAGTTCCCCATGTCGCGCTGGCCGCCGATCCCGCGCGCCAGCGCCGCAAGAGCGGCGATGCCGGTCGCCGCGGAGACGAATTGCAGCCACATCAGCCCGCCGAGCTGCGCGAGGTAACTCCAGGTGCTTTCGCCCGAATAATGCTGAAGGTTGGTGTTGGTGGTGAACGACACCGCGGTGTTGAAGACAAGATCGAGGCTCGCCGCACCCTGACCGTCAGGATTGAGCGGGAGGAGATGCTGCAGCGCGAGGAGGCCGAACACGAATACGAACATCACCGCGTTGAAGGCCAGCAGCGCGATCGAATACTGCTTCCAGTCCTGGGCCGGAGCGCCGCCGACAGCGCGGGCGAACAAGCCGTCGGCGCGGGCGAATTGCCCGCCGAACAGCTTCGCCATGTAGGTCCCGAGCGGCCAGGAAAGCAGCGCGGTGCCGCCGACGATCAGGATGACGGTAAGGATTGCGTTGAGCATGATTTATCCTTTCGCGGCTTACGCGAGGCCGAGGCCGGACACGGCCAGATCGATGAGCTTGATGCCGATGAAGGGCGCCACCACGCCCCCCCCGCCATAGATGCCAAGGTTGCGCAGCAGCTGGCTGGCAGCGGGCATGGGGCGATATTTCACGCCCTTCAGCGCCAGCGGCACCAGGAACGGGATGATCACGGCGTTGAAGATGATCGCCGACAGGATCGCGCTCGACGGGCTGGCGAGCCCCATGACGTTGAGCGCACCGAGCGAAGGATAGAGCACCACGAAGATCGCGGGCAGGATGGCGAAATATTTCGCGACATCGTTGGCGATCGAGAAGGTTGTCAGGCTGCCGCGCGTCATCAGCAACTGCTTGCCGATGCCCACGACCTCGATCAGCTTGGTCGGGTCGCTGTCGAGATCGACCATGTTGCCCGCCTCGCGAGCGGCCTGCGTACCGGTGTTCATAGCCACGCCGACGTCCGACTGGGCAAGCGCGGGGGCATCGTTGGTCCCGTCGCCGCACATAGCGACCAGCTTGCCCTCGGCCTGCTCCTTGCGGATGTAGGCGAGCTTGTCCTCCGGTGTCGCCTCGGCGAGGAAGTCGTCGACACCCGCCTCGGCGGCGATGGCGGCGGCTGTCAGCGGATTGTCGCCGGTGATCATGACGGTTCGGATGCCCATCCGGCGCAGTTCGACGAACCGCTCGCGAATGCCCGCCTTAATGATGTCCTTGAGATGGATCGCGCCGAGCAGACGCTCGTTCTCGACCACCGCCAATGGCGTGCCTCCGGCCTGCGCGATCCGATCGGTTATCGTCCTGAGCGCGGTGACCTTTTCTTCTGGGAAATCGTGCAGCTTCAGCACCGCATCCACGGCGCCTTTTCGGATCGTTCGCCCGGGAAGGTCGATGCCGCTGACGCGTGTCTGGGCGGAGAACGCGACCACCTCGCCATCCGGCGGCGCTTCCTCGCTACCCCCCGCAAGCGTGACAATGGAGCGCCCCTCTGGCGTGGTGTCGGCCAGGCTGGAAAGACGCGCCGCCGCGATCAGGTCGTTCTCCGCGACCCCCGGCAGCGCGACGAATTCGCTCGCCTGCCGATCGCCGATGGTGATGGTGCCCGTCTTGTCGAGTAGCAGGGTGCCGATATCGCCGGCAGCTTCGACCGCGCGACCCGACTTCGCCAGCACGTTGAAACGGATGAGACGGTCCATCCCCGCTATCCCGATGGCGGACAACAGTGCGGAAATAGTGGTCGGGATCAACGCTACGAACAGCGCGATCAGTACTGGTACCGCAATGGCTCCGTCGGCGAACGCAGCGAAGGCCGGCAGTGTGCCGACCGCGACCAGGAAGATCAGCGTCAACCCGGTCAGCAGAATGGTGAGCGCCAGCTCGTTCGGCGTCTTTTGCCGGCTGGCCCCTTCCACCAGCGCGATCATCCGGTCGAGAAAGCCCGATCCCGGTTCGGCCGTGACCTTCACCTTGATCCGGTCGGAGATGACGGTGGTCCCGGCAGTGACCGCCGAACGGTCGCCACCCGCCTCGCGAATGACCGGGGCGCTCTCGCCGGTAATCGCCGCCTCGTTGACCGAGGCCACGCCCCACACGACTTCGCCGTCGGCAGGGATCTGCTTCCCTTCCGAAACCAGCACGACATCGCCCATCCGCAGTTGCGACGCCGGTATCTCCTCGGTCGCGCCGCTCTTGCCGACGCGCAGCGCGACCAGGCTTTCCTTGGTATTGCGCAGCGATTGCGCCTGCGCCTTCCCACGTCCTTCGGCCAGCGCTTCGGCAAAGTTGCCGAACAGAACCGTCAGCCACAGCCAGAAAACGAGTTGCGCTTGGAACAGGACATCCACTTCTCCGGCGACGACGCTGCGTACGAGGATGACCGTAGCCGCCGCTGCAACCACCGCGGTGGTAAACATCACCGGGTTTCGCACCAGCGTTCGCGGATCGAGCTTGGTGAAGGATTCCCGGATGGCCGGAACGACGAGCGCCCGCTCGAACAGGGTCGCGCGCGTCATTAGAAACGCTCCGGACGGATCAGGACCGCAGTGAGATAGGCCAGCAGTCCGAGGGCAACCAGGCCAACAAGGATGAGATCGAATGTCATGCGTGAAGCTCCTTCATTCAGGAGTTTCTTTGCGTCGGCGCGCCATGAAAAATCGCGGGGCGTTCGGGGGGTGGGGCATTAAATTTGCATGAAAATCGGGTTTGCGATGTCGCGATTTAATACGAATTTCATGCCGCTGTGTGGCCATTCACATGGCGATTTTATGCCGATCGGTAGGATCGGGGTTCCCGTCTGGCGGTGATGTGCACCGTCGCACGACGAGGAGTTTCCAATGCGATACCTGACCCTGGCCGCGCTTACCGCCGTGATTGCCGCCCCCTCCTATGCGCAGGACGGTGGGGGGCCCGCCGCTGTGGTCGCCGCCCCGCAATCCGAAGCAGAGCAGACGGACGAACCGGCTCCGTTGTCTGTGTCAGGCAGCGCGACCCTCATTTCCGATTATCGCTTCCGCGGCGTCTCCCAGACCGATCGCGGCATGGCGGTGCAGGGCGGCGTGACCCTCTCGCACCAAAGCGGTGTCTATGTCGGGGCATGGGGCTCCAACCTGGCCGGCTGGGGCACGTTCGGCGGCCCGAACATGGAGCTCGACCTGATCGGCGGGGTGAAGGTGCCGGTCGGCGAGGGGGTGCTCGACACGGGACTGGTCTGGTACATGTATCCGGGCGGCGCACAGGCGAGCGACTTCGCCGAGCTCTTCGCACGATTGTCGGGCGATGTGGGTCCACTCTCGCTGATTGCAGGTGTGGCCTACGCCCCACGCCAGGAGTCGCTCGGCAAGGTCTATCTCACGGCGCGGCAGCCGCCGCCGGCCTGCCGGATGACCCGGGCGACAAGGAGAACAACCTCTATCTGTCGGGCGATGCGGTCTATGGCGTGGCCGATACCCCGGTTAGCCTGAAGGCTCATATTGGCTACTCTGATGGTAATTCCGGCCTTGGCCCCAATGGCACCAGCATCACACCTACGGGCAGCTATTTCGACTGGATGCTCGGCGCGGACGTAATACCGGTCCGGGGGCTGACGGTGTCGCTAGCGTATGTCAACACCGACATCTCGGCTGCGGACAGCGCCTATCTCCAACCCTATTTTTCGCGCGGGCAAGACGGAACGGGTTCGATTGCCGGCTCTGCCGTGGTGGCGTCCATAACCGCCTCCTTTAATCGCGGCGACCGGGCGCGGTAAGATCACCCTTGGTCGCACCGGGTCAAGGATCGACAAAAGCGGCCAGTTCTTCGGGAGCGCCGGACGGGAACGTGCGCTTCAGGTGCTCGAGAAACGCCGACACACGGGCACTCAGCCGCCCGCGCGGACGATCGCCGCCGGATGCGATCTCGGCAGTGGTTTCCTCCAACTCGGTGAGCAGCCTGCCGCCGCGCTCGAACAGCGCACGGCCCTCTTCGGTAAGCTTCAGATCACGCGGTCCACGTTCAAACAGACGCAGATCGAGGCTCGCCTCCAGGTCGGCCACGCGGCGGGACAGTGTCGCCTTGGGTCGCCCGGTCGCGCGGGCAGCCCTTCCGAAACCGCCGTAACGGGCGACGAGCGTGAAATCGGCAAGAGCGAGCAGATCCATATCGTTCCACCAGATAGACAGTGCGTGCAGATATAGCGGCTATTTGCACATTCGTGGATCACTAATTTGGGAAATGCCAAACGGCTCAACCCAAAGGAGTGAAGACCATGACCATTCTCGTAACCGGCGCCACCGGCAATGTGGGCGGCAATGTCGTCGATCAGTTGGTAAAGCGCGGCGCAGACGTTCGGGCGCTCGTCCGCGATCCGTCCAAGGCCGAACTGCCCGACGCCGTCGAAGTCGTCCGTGGCGACATGCTCGACGTCGACTCGTTGAGATCAGCAATGTCCGGCATATCGACCCTGTTCCTGCTGAACGGGGTGGTCGCGGACGAATTCACCCAAGCGCTGATCACCCTGAACGTCGCACGCGAAACCGGCGTGAAGCGGGTGGTCTATCTGTCTGTGATCCACAGCGATGTGTACGTCAACGTACCCCATTTCGCCGGCAAGTTCGGGGTCGAGCGGATGATCGACGCGATGGGGTTCGAAGCGACGATCCTGCGCCCGGCATATTACATGGATAACAAGATCACGATCCGCGACATCGTGCGCGAACATGGCGTCTATCCGATGCCGATCGGGGACAAGGGTCTCGCCATGATCGATGTGCGCGACATCGGTGAAATCGCGGGGATCGAACTGATCCGCCGTGATAATTCGGCCGAGCCTCTGCCGACCACGCGGATGAATCTGGTCGGCCCCGACACGCTGACAGGTGCCGAAGCCGCTGCGATCTGGTCCGATGTACTGGGTCGCACGATCGTCTTTCCAGGCAACGATACCGCCGGTTTCGAGCGGAATATGCGGCAGGCGATGCCCAGTTGGATGGCGTACGACATGCGCCAGATGGCCGACCGATTCCAGACCGACGGCATGATCCCCGAGCCCGGCGATGTCGCCCGTCTGACCGACATTTTGGGCCGCCCCTTACGCACCTATCGCGACCATGTCGCGCAGATCGCAGCCTGATCCGCTAACTCTCTCTTCGAACAAGGAACGACACCATGATCTATTCTACCGCGACCGTGCCGGTGAATCCGCAAGGACAGACCAAGCTTACCCGCGAGCAGGTGTGGAAAGGCCTCGAAGCCAAAGCGCGCGATGCCCGGCTTTTCCTGCCGCCCGGTCTTTGCACGCGGTGCGACGTCACCGAGGAAAGCTCCTCCCATTTCGTGCGCGAGGCGACGATCGGCGGGCAGGATTTGCGGGAGATCATCGTGCTCGAGCCCGCGCGCAAGGTGACCTTCTTTCAGGCCACAGGCCCACGCGAAGGTGCGATCGTCAACGAACTGTTCGAGGACGATGCCGGTGCACTTCAGCTGCGGTTCTACTGCTATCTCGGATTGCGGGGCAAAGCGCCCGGCGGCCTGGAGGAACAGGCCGAACAGGCGCAGTTCGACAGCGAGGAAGGATATAAGGCCGCGCTGCTGTCGACTCTGGAGCGGACGCGCGAACTTGTCGACGAGGGTCTGATTTGATCGAGCGCGCTGGGAGCGACCACCAGCCGCTCCCGGCGTGCAAACTTGCTCGCGAACGATCAGCTGTCCTCGACCGACGTCCCTGGTTCCTTCCCAAGCGGGACCACTTCCTTGAAGGTATGGGTGATATAGGGGAACGGGATTTCGATCCCGGCTTCGTCCAGCGTGTCCTTGATCCGCAGCACGACCTCGTTCTGAACCTCGAACAGACTGTTTTCCTTGGTGTCGATCCACCAGCGGACGAGGAAGTCGATCGAGCTGGCGCCGAATTCGCGGATATAGACATCGTAGCCGCGTTCGGGGTCGATGCCCGACACAGCGCCGACGGCCTGCGTAATGAGCTCGCGCGCCTGCCTCAGGTCGGTATCGTAGGACACCCCGACCATGATCTGAAAACGGCGGAAGGGGCGGTCGCTGTAGATCTTCACCGGGTTCTTGAAGATCGTCGAATTAGGGACGATCGTCAGCTCGCCGGAAAACTGCCGGATATGGGTTTCGCGCAGGGTGATCTTCTCGACCGTCCCGTCGACCCCTTCCGCCTCGATGTAATCGCCCAGCTGCATCTTGTCGCGCAGCATGATGAGGACGCCGGCGAGGAAATTCTCGAAAATGTCCTGAAAGGCAAAGCCGATCGCGACCGCGCCCACCCCCAGGCCCGCGACCGCACCGCCGAACGTGAAATCGGGAACGATGATCGTCATCACCAGCAGGATGCCGACGATCCAGACGACCACTTTGGTCAGGGTCTGCGCGAGCTGGCGCAAGTCCTCGCGAATATGCGCCTTATTGGTCAGCTTGTGTGCGATACCCACCATGATACGCGAGACGATCGAGGTCAAAATGATGACGATCACGGCAATGGCGATATTGGGAAGCAGTTCGACGGCACCTTTGGCCATGCCCTGCAACTCGTTCTGAAGAACGTTCAGATAGTTCACGAAACCAATTATCCTGTTTCAGCTCTGTCTGGGATCGAAGGTGACGTAGGGAAGGGGGCCAGGCTTCTCAACCCGGCCCTTTGCCACACGCCGGCGCTGGCGATCAGGCGCTAGGGTTCGCCTCGCCCACCTTCTCGCCCAGCGGTACCCGCTCCTTGAAGGTGTGGGTGATGTAGGGGAAGGGAATCTCGATACCCGCATCGTCCAGCGCCCGTTTGATGGCGCGCACGACCTTGTCCTTGCTTTCCCACATATTGCGGGGGGTGGAGCCGGCCCACCAGCGCACATTGAAGTCGATCGAACTGGAATTGAATTCCTGCGCGAACACATCGACGCCCTTCTCGACGTCGATGCCTTCGACGCTTTCGACCGCCTTGCGGATCACGTCCGCCGCATGATCCAGATCGGTGTCGTAGGACACGCCAGCCACCACTTCATGGCGGCGCTTCACCTCGTCGGTCAGGATTTCGACCGGGTTCTTGAACAGTATCGAATTGGGAACGAGGGTCACCTCTCCCGACAGCTTGCGCACATGCGTTTCGCGCAAGGTTATATGTTCGACCTTACCGATGATGCCTTCGCACTGGATCACGTCGCCGATCCGCATCTTCTCGCGCACCATGATCAGAACGCCCGCCAGGAAATTCTCGAAAATGTCCTGGAAGGCGAAACCGATCGCGACTGCACCGATGCCGAGGCCGGCGACGAGGCTGGCGGGAGTGAGGCTGGGGATGACAACGATAGCCGCAATCATCAGGCCGACGATCCAAATCGCCAGCTTCACAACCGTTTCGACCAACGCCTGCAGGCTGGGGCGCATCTTGGTGCGCCCGGTCACCCGGTCGGCGATCTTGACCGCCATTCGCGCAACTGCCCAAGTGATTACGAGGATCACCAGTGCGATGGCGATGCTTGGCAACGCCTTTATCAGCTGCTGGCCCATATCGACCAGTTGGTGGTTGAGCGTACCGACCGGATCGACCGTGTCGGGTGTAGGCGTCGGCGAAGGCGCGGCTAGCATATGTTCCCCTTTGTTACGGAGAAATATGCATGAGCGATGGGCCAGGTTCCCGCGGAACTCCGCCGGTTTTTCTAATGCTCGGCCTTTGCCTCGTGCTCCGCGCGCGCGATTTCGTGCAGCCAATCGGCATGACGAGGAGCCTTCTTGGTTTCGCTCCATTCCTCCAGCATCGGCATCGCCACGCGCTTCAGCTCGGCATACTGTTCATCCGTACCGATATCGGCGGCAAGTTCTACGCGGTGGCCGTTGGGATCGAAGAAGTAGATCGACTTGAAGATGCCGTGATGCGTCGGGCCGATCACGTCGATGCCGAGGCTTTCGACATGGTCCTTCGCCGCGAGCAATTCGTCCTCGGAATGAACCCGGAACGCGAGGTGCTGGACCCATTTGGGCGTATTCTCGTCGCGGCCCATGCCCTTCTGGTTGGGTAGCTCGAAAAAGGCGAGGATGTTGCCGTTACCCGCATCGAGGAAGACGTGCATGTACGGGTCGTACTCCCCTGTCGAGGGAACGTGATCTTCGGAGAAGGCGCTGACATAATCCATGCCGAGCACCTTCTCGTACCATTCGACGGTCTCTTTGGCGTCCTTGCAGCGATAAGCAGCGTGATGGACGCCGCCTAGCTTCACCGGATGGTTGGACTGATCGGTCATTCCGCGGGCTCCTTCTCGACAGACTTCGCGTCTTCGGCATTCAGAACACCGCGGCGGATCTGGTCGCGCTCCATGCTTTCGAACAGCGCCTTGAAGTTACCTTCGCCAAACCCCTCGTCGCCCTTGCGCTGGATGAATTCGAAGAAGACCGGCCCGACCTGCGCTTCGGCGAAAATCTGCAGCAGCAGGCGGGGGCTGCCGCCCTCCGTGGTGCCGTCGAGCAGGATCCCGCGCGGCTTCAACTCATCGACCGGTTCACCATGCTCCGGCAGGCGCTCTGGCAGCATCTCGTAATAGGTTTCGGGCGGGGCAGTCATGAACGGCACCCCGAATTCCTTCAGCTTGTCCCATGCGGAAACGAGATCGTCGGTGATCAGCGCGATGTGCTGGATTCCCTCGCCGTTGAACTCGCGCAGGAATTCCTCGATCTGGCCGCCACCGCCCTTCGCTTCCTCGTTCAGCGGGATGCGGATCTTGCCGTCCGGGGCGGTGAGTGCCTTGGACGTAAGGCCGGTGTATTCACCCTTGATGTCGAAATAGCGGATCTCGCGGAAGTTGAAGAGCTTCTCGTAATAATCAGCCCAGAAGGACATGCGCCCACCGTAGACGTTGTGCGTCAGGTGATCGATCTTCTGGAAGCCGGCACCTTTCGGGTGCTTCTCGATGCCGGGAAGATATTCGAAATCAATGTCGTAGATCGACAGGTCGTTGTCGCCCGTCTTCCCTTCGTAGCGATCGACTAGATAGAGGATTGCTCCGCCGATACCGCGAATGGCGGGGAGGGAGAGCTCCATAGGTCCGGTTTCCACGTGCACCGGCTCGGCCCCCTGGTCCATCAGGTGGGCCCAGGCGGCGGCGGCGTCCTTTACGCGAAAGGCCATGCCACACGCGCTCGGCCCGTGTTCGCGGGCGAAATACCAGGCGGCACTGCGCGGCTCGTAATTCGCGACCAGGTTTATCTCGCCCTGGCGCCACAGCTGGACGTCCTTCGACCGGTGGTTTGCGACATGGGTGAACCCCATCGCTTCGAAGACCGGCTCCAGCACTCCCTTTTCGGGCGCGCAGAACTCGACGAATTCGAAGCCGTCGAGCCCGGCAGGATTTTCAAAAAGATCAGTCATGCGGAGGGCTCCTGCGAATTTGGTTTCAATAGAAACTAAATACCGTTTCCGTCAGTGTTTGTCAAACGAGGGAAAGGAGGCGAAGGTCCACAAAGGGTGAGCGGCGTGCCTCCTTTGCTGCACCCTCCATCCGGCGCAAAATCTATCGGCCTCAACGATTTGCGCTTGATGCGAAAGGCCGGTTGTGATTCTATCGTTTCCGATGACGCGCGAAGGGCACAAACTCGCATTGCCGCGAGAACAATTTACGCAGGGGCTGGCTCTTGTCGTGCTGCTGGCGCTTGCCGGCCTGTCCCTGATGGGGCCGGACGGCGTGCTGGCATGGGGCGAAAATGCCCGGCTGCTGGATCAGCGCAAGGCCCGGATCGAAGCCCTGGAGGAACGGCGTAGCGAGCTGCAGAGCCAGGTTGCCGCGCTCGATCCCGATCATGCGGACCCCGACATGGTGAGCGAGCTTCTGCGCAAGAATCTCAATGTCGTGCGTCCCGACGAAGTGATTCTTCCGATCACCAATCCCTGACATGCATAGCTATGCGGACCCGGGTGGCCCTTTCGGGCGTTGCACCGGCACGCGTGGGATGATTATAGCGTCGGCCACGCATAGATTAGCCTTCCGTAGCGTTTGAGAGGTCTCCCTTGGCAAAATCCCCTTCCGCGAAGTCCGCCCCGAAGAACAAGGCGGCCACGCCGGAACAGGATGAGGATTTCGCCCTGCATTCCTTGCAGGAGACGCTCGAGAAGGACCCGTCCTTCGACGCCAACGATGATCAGATGCTCCATTTCTACGAGCAGATGCTGCTTATCCGCCGGTTCGAGGAACGCGCAGGCCAGCTTTACGGCCTCGGCCTCATCGGCGGGTTCTGCCATCTCTACATCGGCCAGGAAGCGGTCGCGATCGGCATGCAGAGCGCGCTGGACGGGGACAAGGACAGCGTGATCACCGGCTATCGCGACCACGGGCACATGCTCGCCTACGGCCTCGATCCGAAGGTCATCATGGCCGAACTGACCGGTCGCGAGGCGGGCATTTCCAAGGGGAAGGGCGGCTCGATGCACATGTTCAGCACCGAGCACAAATTCTACGGCGGGCACGGCATCGTCGGCGCGCAGGTGCCGCTCGGCGCAGGACTCGCCTTCGCGCACAAGTACAACGAGGACGGCGGCGTGACGCTGGCCTATTTCGGCGACGGCGCTGCGAACCAGGGCCAGGTGTACGAGGCGTTCAACATGGCCAGCCTGTGGAAGCTGCCGATCGTGTTCGTCGTGGAGGACAACCAGTACGCGATGGGCACTGCCAGCAAGCGGTCGAGCGCGGAAACCCACTTCCACCGCCGCGGCACCGCGTTCCGCATTCCGGGCATGGAAGTCGACGGGATGGACGTGCTGCAGGTGCGCAAGGCGGCGGAGATCGCGCTGGAATACGTTCGCGGCGGCAACGGCCCGGTGCTGATCGAGTGCAACACCTACCGCTATCGCGGCCACTCGATGTCCGACCCCGCGAAGTATCGTACGCGCGAGGAAGTGCAGGACCAGAAGGATCACCATGACCCGATCGAGCGACTGAAGAAGGCGCTGATCGAGAAGGGCAAGAGCGAGGACGATTTGAAGGCGATCGACAAGCGCATCCGCGCGCAGGTTTCGGAAGCGGCGGACTTCGCCGAGAATTCGCCAGAGCCGGAGCCGAGCGAACTCTACACCGATGTTCTGGTGGAGGAGTATTGAGCCATGGCGATCGAACTCAAGATGCCCGCGCTTTCCCCCACCATGGAGGAGGGTACGCTCGCCAAGTGGCTGAAGCAGGAAGGCGACACGATCGAGGCGGGTGACATCATCGCCGAGATCGAAACCGACAAGGCAACGATGGAATTCGAGGCGGTCGACGAAGGCACGCTCGGCAAGATCCTGATCGCGGAAGGCACCGAGGGCGTAGCCGTCGGCACCGCCATCGCCACGCTGATCGGCGAAGGGGAGGATGCCGATGCGGAGCCCGAATCCGCCCCGACGCCGTCGGAAGAGAAGTCCGACGACGAGCCGGCGAAGTCCAAGGAGAAGGCCGAAACCTCCGAAGGCGGTGCCGAAAGTCTGAAATCTGACGCGAAGGCTAAAACCGATCCCGAAATTCCCGCCGGGACAAACATGGCGAAGATCACGGTGCGCGAGGCGCTGCGCGATGCCATGGCCGAGGAAATGCGCCGCGACGAGCGCGTCTTCGTGATGGGCGAGGAAGTCGCCGAGTATCAGGGTGCGTACAAGGTCACGCAGGGACTGCTGGAGGAATTCGGCGACAAGCGCGTGATCGACACGCCGATCACCGAATACGGGTTTGCCGGGATCGGCACCGGTGCCGCGATGGGCGGGCTGCGGCCGGTGGTCGAATTCATGACCTTCAACTTCGCGATGCAGGCGATCGACCACATCGTGAACTCGGCGGCGAAGACCAATTACATGTCGGGCGGGCAGATGCGCTGTCCGGTCGTGTTCCGCGGACCGAACGGGGCCGCGAGCCGCGTCGGCGCGCAGCATAGCCAGAACTACGGGCCGTGGTACGCCAGCGTTCCCGGTCTGATCGTGATCGCGCCCTACGACGCGTCGGACGCGAAGGGTCTGCTCAAGGCGGCGATCCGGAGCGAGGACCCGGTGGTTTTCCTGGAAAACGAGCTGGTCTACGGTCGCACCTTCGAACTGCCCGAACTCGACGACCATGTCCTGCCGATCGGCAAGGCGCGGATTGTGCGCGAGGGGTCGGACGTGACGATCGTGTCCTACTCGATCGCGGTCGGTCTGGCGCTGGAAGCGGCGGAGGAGCTGGCCGAGGCCGGGATCGACGCGGAAGTGATCGACCTGCGCACCCTGCGCCCGCTCGACACCGAGACGGTGCTGGAGAGCCTTGCCAAGACCAACCGCCTGATTGTGGCGGAAGAGGGCTGGCCGACCTGCTCGATCGCGTCGGAAATCACGACGATCTGCATGGAGCAGGGCTTCGACCACCTCGATGCGCCGGTGCTGCGCGTGACCAATGCGGACGTGCCGTTGCCCTATGCCGCGAACCTCGAGCAGATGGCGCTGGTCGACACCGCCTCCATCGTGAAGGCCGCGAAGAAGGTCTGCTACGTCGAGGACTGAGGACCTTCCGCCAGAGCAGAGGCTGGCGCTTTCCTACGCCCCTTCGGCACCGCGCGCCGTCGCGCTCGACCTGTTCGAGCTCGACCGCCGCCTGGCCAATGCGGTGCGGCAGGCGAGCGAGCCGATGACCGGGCAATTGCGCCTGGCGTGGTGGCGTGACCGGTTCGCCGAGGAGCCGGGCGCGTGGCCCGAGGGTGAGCCGTTGCTGGCCCGCCTCGCACTGTGGAACGGCGGCACGAGCCAGCTCGGCGCGATGGTCGATGGCTGGGAAGCCCTGCTCGTTGCCGATACGCTGACGCCGGACATCGCGCGAAGCTTTGCCGAAGGTCGCGGGCAAGGCTGGGCCGCGGTGGCACTGGCGCTGGGCGAGAAAGCGGCAGCACCTGCGGCCGCATCGGCGGGGACATGGTGGGCGCTCGCCGATCTCGCGCAGCATTGCGGTTCGGATGAAGACCGCAAGGTGGCTTTCGCACTCGCGCATGAATTGCCCGAGGCCCGTCCCCTGCCGCGCTCCCTACGCATGTTCGCGGTTCTCGCGACCATTGCCCGCCGAGCGATCCGGCTCCAGCGCTTAATGCTGGCACGTCCGGGCGATATGGCGGCGGCGATGCGGGTTGGCATTTTCGGGCGCTAGCGTAGAAATGCCGCGAAAGGGGGGCGGGCATGAACAAGGCGATCCTGGGATTCTTCGGCGCGCTGGTGCTGGTCGGGATCGGCCTGTTCTGGTGGCAGGGCCGCGCCGAGGTGGAGAAGGGTGCGCCGCCGCCGGAGCCCGTTACGCTCGCCGATCCGAATGCGGAGCCGACCCTGCCGCAGGCCGATCCGGGCGCCATGCGCGGTCCCGAACCGCCAGAGGCGAGCGAACTGACGCGCGAGCAACGCCGCTTCTTCCGCTACGATCGCAACCGCGATCTCAAGATCACCCGCAGCGAGATGCTGTCGTCGCGAACCGACGATTTTCGTCGGCTGGACAAGGACGGCAACAATCTGCTGACCTTCGAGGAGTGGGCGGTGGCGACCGCGCAGCGCTTCGACGGGGCCGATGCGAACCACGACCGGTCGCTGACGCAGGCGGAGTTCGCGACCACCGCACCCAAGCGAAAACCGAAGAAACCGACCTGTAGCTGCTAGGCGGGGACCCGCTCGCGCTCCAAGTGCGCAAGCCATTCGCCCATGTCCGCCTTCGCGCGACCGGTATAGGCTTCCTTGCGCTGCTTCTTCTTCACCTCGTGCAGCGGCGGGAAGAGGCCGAAATTGACGTTCATCGGCTGATAGGTATCGGCCTCCGCATCGCCGGTGATATGCGACAGCAGCGCGCCCAGCGCGGTCGTCCGGGGCGGTTCGTGCCACGGCTCGCCCGCCAGTTCGCATGCTGCTATCATTCCCGTGGCGAGCCCGATCGCGGAACTTTCGACATAGCCCTCGCACCCGGTAATCTGGCCCGCGAAGCGGATATGCTCCGCGCCGCGCAGGCGCAGCTGCCGGTCGAGCACCAGCGGCGAATTCAGGAAGGTGTTGCGGTGCAGGCCGCCCAGGCGCGCGAACTCCGCCCGCTCCAGGCCGGGGATCGTGCGAAACAGCTCGACCTGCGCGCCGTATTTCAGCTTGGTCTGGAAACCGACCATGTTCCACAGCGTGCCGAGCTTGTTGTCCTGCCGCAGCTGGACGACGGCATAGGGCCAGCGCCCTTGCGGAAATTCGGGCGTGGTATCGCGCGGATTGTCCAGCCCGACCGGCTTCATCGGGCCGTAGCGCAGCGTATCGACACCGCGCGCCGCCATCACCTCGATCGGCATGCAGCCGTCGAAATAGGGCGTATCGGCTTCCCACTCGCGAAATTCGGTCTTCTCTCCGTCCATCAACCCCTGATGGAAGGCGAGATATTGCTCCTTCGTCATCGGGCAGTTGATGTAATCGCCATCCTCGTTGGAGGCTTCGTTGCGCTTGTTCCAGCGCGACTGGATCCAGCAGATGTCCATGTCGATGCTGTCGCGATGGACGATCGGCGCGATCGCATCGAAGAAGGCGAGCCGTTCCTGCCCCGTCGCCGCGACGATGCTTTCGGCGAGGGCCTGCGCGGTCAGCGGCCCGGTCGCGACAATCGTCGGCCCGTCGGCAGGCAGCACGTCGACGCGCTCGCGCACCACGGTGACATTCGGGTGTTCGGCCAGCGTGCGCTCGACCTCGGCCGAGAACACATCGCGGTCGACCGCCATCGCGCTACCCGCCGGAACGCGCGCCTTCTCGCCCGCGCGCATCACCAGCGAATCGAGGCGCCGCATCTCGTCATGCAGCAGGCCGACCGCGTTCCTGTCGCTATCGTCGGAGCGGAACGAGTTGGAGCAGACCAGCTCGGCTAGGCCGTCGGTCTGGTGCGCCGGGGTCGTCTCGCCGCTGCCGCGCATTTCGGACAGGCGGACGCGGAAGCCGCGCCGGGCCAGCTGCCATGCCGCTTCGCTTCCGGCGAGACCGCCGCCGATGATGTGAATATCATGTGTCATTGCCGCCCCATATCGCTTGCCCTAGGTGAGCTTCAAGCGGCGCGGGTGCCGCAGGGGAGGGTGGATTGCCGAAAAGAGCGCTGATCGACCGCCGTCCCTGGCTGTTTGCGGCCATTGTGGCGGCGATCGCCTATTTCGTGCTGCGTGGTACCACCGACGATTACTGGATCATTGCTCTCAAGGGTGCCCCTGTCGCCGCGCTTGCGATTTATGCCGCTGAACGCGGGCTGGGCGTCGACGGGCAGTTGCTCACGCTGGTATTGGGCCTTGGCGCGCTGGGTGATATGCTACTGGAGATCGACCTGCTCTATGGCGGAGCGGCCTTCTTCGCCGGGCATCTGGCGGCCATCGTGCTGTACCTGCGCAATCGGCGCGCGAATCCCGCTGGCAGCCAGGTTGCGCTCGCGGTGGCGCTGTTCGTTTTCACGCCCGCGCTTGCGTGGCTTTTGTCGGGATCGCTGCAGGTGGCGTTTTACGGGCTGGCACTGGGGGCGATGGCGGCGACCGCCTGGCTCAGCAGCTTTCCCCGCTACCGCGTCGGGATCGGCGCGATCCTGTTCGTGGTGTCCGACCTGCTTATCTTCGGGCGCGGCGGCGGGATGGTGCCGGGCACGGTGGCGGCGTGGCTGATCTGGCCGCTCTATGCCGCGGGTCAGTTCCTGATCGCGACGGGCGTGGTGCAGAGCCTGCGCCGGCGGGACAAGGCCCGCCGGCGCGAGATCCCGCCCGCTTAGACCTCGCCCTCTTCGTCGCCCGGCGGGTCGTCGCGGTCCATCGTGGTGTCGGGCTGCGTCTCGTCGTCGCCGCCGCGTTTCTCGAGCATTTCCTCGGCCACCAGCCGTTCGGCTTCGTTCTCGGGCGCTTCCTCGTCGTCGATGCGCGTGACGCTGACGACATGCTCGCCCTTTCCGACATTGAACAGCCGCACGCCCGCCGAACCGCGCCCGATCACCCGCAGGCTTTCGAGCGGGATGCGGATCAGCTTCGCCTGATCGGTGACCAGCATCAACTGATCGGCCTTGTCGGCGACGAAGCTGGCGACGACCGGCCCGTTGCGGGCGATGTTGTCGATATTGGTCACGCCCTGGCCGCCGCGGCCGCTGCGCCGGTACTCGTAGGCGGAGGAAAGCTTGCCGTAGCCGTTGGCGCAGACGGTCAGGATGAATTCCTCGTCTTCCGCCATGGTCGCCTGCTCGCCTTCCAGAGCGGGGGCGTCGTCGTCGGCTTTCCACGGAGCGACGCGCAGATAGGCGTCGCGATCCTCCGGCGACCAGGTGCCGCCCTTCAGCACGGCGAGCGAGACGACCTCGTCGCCATCCTTCAACCGCATGCCGCGCACGCCGGTGGAGGTTCGGCTCTGGAATTCGCGCACGTCCTCGCCATCGAAGCGGATCGCCTTGCCCATGCGGCTCGCCAGCAGCACGTCGTCGCCGCTTTCGAGCAGGCGCACGCCGATCAGGCGGTCGTCGCTGTCGTCGTCGAAGCGCATCGCGAACTTGCCGTTGGAGGGGATGTTGGCGAAGGCATCCATCGCGTTGCGCCGCACATTGCCCCTGGCCGTGGCGAAAACGACGTTGAGCGCGCCCCAGCTGTCCTCGTCCTCCGGCAGCGGCAGCACGGTCGCGATAGTCTCCTCGGCATCGAGCGCGGGCAGCAGGTTCACGATCGGGCGACCGCGTGTCTGCGGGCCACCCTCGGGCAGCTTCCACACCTTGAGCCGATAGACCTTGCCCGCGGTGGAGAAGAACAGGACCGGATTGTGAGTGCTGGTGACGAACAGTTCGCGCACCGCGTCCTCGTCCTTCGTTGCCATGCCGGACCGGCCCTTGCCCCCACGGGCCTGCGCGCGGAAGGTCGAGAGCGGGGTGCGCTTGATGTAGCCGTCCATTGTGACCGTCACGACCATCTCGTCGCGCTCGATCAGGTCCTCGTCCTCAAGCCCGTCCCACGCCGGCGCGATCTCGCTGACGCGCGGGGTGGCATAGGTGTTGCGGATCTCCTCCAGCTCTTCGCGCATCACGCGATACAGCTTCGCCCGGTCGGCGAGGATCGAGAGATATTCCTCGATCGCGTCGGCCAGTTCCTTCAGCTCTTCGCCGATCTCGTCGCGGCCGAGCGCGGTCAGGCGGTGGAGCCTCAGGTCGAGGATCGCCTTCACCTGACGTTCGGACAGGGAGTAGGTGCCGCCTTCCTGATCGGCGGTCGGCTCGATCGCCTCGACCAGCCGGATATATTGCGCGATGTCGCCGATCGGCCATTCCTTGGCAAGCAACCGCTCGCGTGCGGTGGCGGGATTGGGCGCACCGCGGATGATCTGCACCACCTCGTCGAGGTTGGAGACCGCGACGACCAGGCCGAGCAAGATATGCGCCCGGTCGCGAGCCTTGTTGAGCTCATACTTCGTGCGCCGCGTGATGACCTGCTCGCGAAATTGCACGAAGGATTGCAGGATGCTGCGCAGGTCCAGCGTTTCGGGCTTGCCCCCGCGGATCGCCAGCATGTTGGCAGGGAAGCTCGCCTGCGCCGGGCTGTAGCGCCAGATCTGGTTGAGCACGACTTCCGGGCTGGCATCGCGCTTCAGGTCGACGACGACGCGCACGCCCTCGCGCGAGCTCTCGTCGCGGATGTCGGAGACGCCCTCGATCCGCTTTTCCTTTGCGGCTTCGGCGATCTTCTCGACCAGGCCGGACTTGCCGACCTGGAACGGGATGGAGGTGAAGACGATCGATCGCCGGTCGCCGCGCTTCTCCTCGATCTCGTGCCGGGCGCGCATCAGCACGCTGCCGCGGCCGGTGGTGTAGGCCGAGCGGGCACCCGATTGCCCCAGGATCAGGGGCGCGGTCGGGAAATCGGGCCCGGGGATATACTCCATCAGCTCTTCGCTGGAGAGGCCCGGATCCTCGATCAGCGCGAGGCAGCCGTCGATCACCTCGCCCAGATTGTGCGGCGGGATATTGGTCGCCATGCCCACCGCGATGCCGCCCGCGCCGTTGACCAGCAGGTTGGGGAAGCGGGCCGGCAGGACGGTGGGCTCGCGCCGGGAACCGTCGTAGTTGTCGGCGAAATCGACCGTATCCCTGTCGAGATCGTCGAGCAGGCTGTTGGCGACGCGCGCCAGCCGCGCCTCGGTATAACGCATCGAGGCGGGCGGATCGGGATCCATGCTGCCGAAATTGCCCTGACCATCGACCAGCGGGACGCGCATCGACCAGTCCTGCGTCATGCGCGCCAGCGCGTCGTAGATCGCGCTGTCGCCGTGCGGGTGATAGTTGCCCATCACGTCGCCAACGATCTTGGCACTCTTGCGATAGGGCCGCCCCGCGACGAAGCCGCCTTCGTTGCTGGCGAACAGAATGCGGCGATGCACCGGCTTCAGCCCGTCGCGCACGTCGGGCAGCGCGCGGCTCACGATCACGCTCATCGCGTAATCGAGGTAGCTCGTCTTCATTTCGTCGACGATGTCGATGCGTTCGTATTCGCCCATCGGCGCGGGCGGGGTCATGGTATCGGTTTCGTCGGTCAAGGCCGTTCAGATCCGTAATTGTTCTGTGATCGGGGGAGGGTAGGGGAACGCGCCGCGCGACACCACTTTTACCGCCGTCTACAGCGCGAATTGCGCAGGGTTTTCCACATTTCGGGGCAGAATTGCGACGATCCGGGCATTCAATCCATATTCAGCGTGGAAATCATATCTCAGTCCGGTAACAGACGAGGCCTATCGCCAGAGCGGGGCCGGTCAGGTTCTGTTCGATCAAACGTGAAATTCAATGGGAGATACCCGTAATGCGATTCTTCGCCCGTAAATGCACGCCTTCCAGCCTGGCGCTCGCGCTCGCCCTCGTCGCGGGTGGTTCCGTCGCCGCGATGGCAGTGGCGGAGCCCGCAGCCGCGCAGGACAAGAAGGACGGGGAAACAGCGAAGCCCGACTACTCGAAAGAGTTCATCACCGCATACAACGTCGCCGGCGAACCCATCAAGGACGAGGCGACGGCCGACTACGCGGCGGCGAAGGCCAAGCTGCCCGCCGTCAACGCGGTGGCCAAGTCCGCCGACGAGAAGTTCGAGGCCGGGAGCCTCTCCTATCGGGTCGCCAACAAGCTGAACGATCCGGAGTTGAAGATCGCGGGCCTGCGGATGATGGCCGAAAGCGGCAAGGGCGACGTCAAGACGCAGGGCCAGATCAGCTACGCCCTGTTCGAGGCAGAGCGCGCCGCCGGCAACATGGACGCCGCGCGCACCGCCCTGCAGCGGGCGATCGACATCGGCTATTCGTTCGACGCGACCTTCTCCGACGGTTCGACCGGCAAGATCGGCCCCAACGACATGCGCTCGACGATCATGCGCACCTACATCGATGCCGATCAGGCGCAGCAGGGCGTGGACTACGCCGTGCAGCAGATCGAAAAGCAGGCCAGCACGGGCAAGCCGGACGAGACCCTGCTGCGCAGCGCCTATGTCGCAGCGTTCCAGAACGAGCTGGGCCCGGAAGTGACGAAGCTCGGCGAAATGTGGGTGAAGTACTATCCCAGCCCCACCGCATGGGGCGACGTGATGGCCGGGCAGCGTAACTACTACACGCCGACCGAGCCCGCCCTGCTCGACGCGCTGCGCCTTCTCGCACGCACAGATGCGCTGCGTAATGAGCGCGACTACAACGACTACATCAACGCGGCCGATGCGCGCCGCCTGCCCAGCGAGGTCGCGGGGGTGATCGATCGCGGGATCGCGGCCGGCAAGATCAACACCGGCGACTCGTTCATCAAGGAAGCCAAGACCGAGGCGAACAGCAGGCTCGCGAGCGAAAAGGCCGATCTTTCCTCGCTGGCAACCGACGCGCGCAAATCGGGTGTAAGCACCAGGCTGATCGTCGCCGCCGCGAACTCGCAGCTCAGCAATGGCAAGGCGGCGACAGCCGAAGAGCTCTACGCGCTAGCCCTGCAAAAGCCGGACGTGGACAAGGCCGAGGCGCTCACCCGCATGGGCATCGCGCAGATCGACCAGGGTAAGTACGACGAGGCGCAGGCCACTTTCGCGAAGGTCGATGGCGACCAGTCGCGCAAGAACATCGCCCAGCTGTGGTCGATCTACGCCGCGCAGCAGGCCGCGGGTTCGACCGGGGCAACCGCCTCTGCGGCGACCGGCAGCTGATCGCTCCGGCCCGCAATCCAAGGGCTAAGATTGACGGCGCGGCTCCCAAAACGGGGCCGCGCCTTTTTCTTATCAACCGTCAGCGCAGTCGCTTGACGTAAAGCTGGTTGTCCTCACCCCGGCGCAGTTCGAACCGGTCGAGCGAGCGGACCAGTTCGGACAACCGCTTGAACCCGAAGTTGCGCACATCGAAGCTTGACCGGTTGCCCGCGATCTGGCCGACCTCCTGCAACCGGGCGAAGCCGTCCTCGTCCCGGCTGGATGCCTTCCATGCGTCGCCCAGCAGCGTGATGACGTCCTCGTCCACCCGCTCGCCCTCGTCGCTGGGGGCCGAGCCGCCCCCGTTGCGCTGCTCGCCCTTCATCAGCTTGTCGATATCGATGAACCGGGTGCAGGCACTCTGTAGCGCCTCTGGCGTCTTCTTGTCGCCGAAGCAATAGACGGGCAGCCCGTCCTGCCTCAGCCGGGTCACCAGCGGGGTGAAGTCGCTGTCCGAGCTCATGATCCCGAACCCGTCGACCTTGCCCTGATAGAGCAGGTCGACCGCGTCGATGGTCATCGCCATGTCGGTCGCGTTCTTGCCGCGGGTCAGGTCGAACTGCTGGTGCGGCTGGATGCCGAACCGGTTGGTGATGTCGCCCCATTTCTTGAGCGCATCCTTCGCCCAGTTGCCATAGGCGCGGCGGATATTGACCTGCCCCAGTTCGGCCAGCACTGTCAGCACGGCGTTGATACCTGACGGATTGACATTGTCGGCATCGATCAGCAGCGCGATATTCTTCGCGTCCATTTCGGACATTATCATCTCTCCGGTGTTACGCGACGATCAGGTGATGGCGCTGAACTTGCCGCTCTCGTCGTCGAGCAGATGCAGCAGACCGTCGCTGATCGCGAAATAGGCACCGCGCAGGCTCAGATCGCCGCGCCCCTCCTTGGCCTGCACGCAAGGGAAGGTGCGCAGGTTCTCCAGGCTGACCTTGACCGCTTCCATTTCCATCGCACGGCGAGCTTCCTTGCCTTCCGTGCCCTGCTGCTCGGTCACCTTGTCGCGGGCACCGTCGAGCAGCTTGATCCATTGGGCGATGAAGCCGCCATTGCCGGGCTCTGTGCCTTCCATGGAGCGGCTCAGCGCCGCCTCGCACCCGCCGCACATGCCGTGGCCCATGACCACGATTTCCTTCACCTTCAGCACCTGGACCGCGAATTCCAGCGCGGCGGAAACGCCGTGTTGGCCGGGCGTCGTCTCGAACGGGGGGACCAGGGCGGCAACGTTGCGCACCACGAAGATCTGCCCCGGATCGACATCGAAGATCTGCGCGGGATCGACGCGGCTGTCGGAACAAGCGATGACCATCACTTGGGGGTTCTGCCCCTGCCGCAGTTCGGCCCAGCGCTTGCGATATGGGGCCCAGCCTTTTTCGCGAAAATCGCGGTATCCCTTGATCAGGGCATCGAGGTCCGGTGAGTCGGTCTGGATCATGCCCGTTCCCATGCCTGCCGCCATTGCCAGTGGCAAGGGCGATGCCTAAGTGGGCGACCATGAACGATCTCTCCTCGGCTCCTACGACACCGGCCGACCGGCCGCAGCGCACGCGCAAACCCGACTGGATCCGGGTGAAGGCACCGGTCGGCAAGGGCTATCACGAGACGCGCAAGCTGATGCGCGAACTCAACCTCAACACCGTGTGCGAAGAGGCCGCCTGCCCCAATATCGGCGAGTGCTGGGAGAAGAAGCACGCCACTGTCATGATCCTGGGCGACGTGTGCACCCGCGCCTGCGCGTTCTGCAACGTGAAGACGGGGATGCCCCGTCTGGTCGATCCGATGGAGCCGGAGAACGTCGCGGTCGCGGCGGGCAAGATGGGGCTGGAGCATATCGTCATCACCAGCGTCGATCGCGACGACCTGCCCGATGGCGGGGCGGGGCAGTTCGTGAAGGTGATCGAGGCGCTGCGGCGCGAAACGCCCGGCACGACCATCGAAATCCTGACCCCCGACTTCCGCGGCAAGATGCGCCCGGCGATCGAGGCGATCTGTGCGGCCGGACCCGACGTGTTCAACCATAATCTGGAAACCGTTCCGCGCCTCTACCCGACGATCCGCCCGGGCGCGCGCTATTACGCCTCGCTCCGCCTGCTGGAGGAGGTGAAAGCTCACGATCCGCTGATCTTCACCAAGTCCGGCATGATGATGGGGCTGGGCGAGCAGCGGCTGGAGGTCCATCAGGTGATGGACGACATGCGCAGCGCCGGAATCGATTTCATCACCCTGGGCCAGTATCTACAGCCCACCCCGCGTCATGCGAAGGTGGAGGATTTCGTGACCCCGAAGGCGTTCGATGCCTTCGGTGCGATCGCCCGGGCCAAGGGGTTCCTGCAGGTCGCGTCCAGCCCGCTGACCCGGTCGAGCTATCACGCAGGCGACGACTTCGCCCAGATGAAGGCCGCGCGCGAAGCGAAGCTGGCGAAGGCGGAGGGCCGGCGCGAGGAGGCCGTCTGATGCCCGGGATTCGCGAGACGCGCGAATTGCCCTTCACCTGCGAGCAGATGTTCGATCTGGTCGCCGATGTGGGGCGGTACCAGGAATTCCTGCCGTGGGTGATCGCGACGCGCGTGCGCTCCGACAAAGAAACCGAGATGGTCGCCGACATGGTCGTGGGCTTCAAAGCGATCCGGGAGCGGTTCACGTCGCGGGTCGAGAAGGACCGACCGCATTTCCTGAAGGTAAACTACGTCGACGGGCCGCTGCGCGATCTCGAAAACGAATGGCGCTTCGAACCCACTGCCGATGGTGGCTGTCGCATCAATTTCTGCGTCCAGTTCACCTTCAAGAACAGGGTCTTCGAAGCGCTGGCGGGCCAGTATTTCGACCGCGCGTTCCGCCGCATGGTGGAGGCGTTCGAAAAACGCGCCCAGGCGCTTTACGGCAGCAGCAGTTCCAGCGCGCACAGCGTCGCCTGACGGCGAATCTCGGCGCGGGTCGAGCCGTCGAACTTGCGCATCTCACCCTCCGGCTGACCGCCGTCTGAGGAGCTCTTCTTCGCCCGCGCGAATACTACTGTTCCGACCGGCTTCGTATCGGTGCCGCCGCCAGGTCCCGCGATTCCGCTGATCGCAACCGCAACGTCCGCCCCGCTGCGTTCGAGCGCGCCCTGCGCCATCGCCCAGACACACGCAATCGACACCGCGCCGAAGGTTTCGATGATGTCGGACGAGACGTTGAGCATCTCCTCCTTCGACGAATTGGCATAGGTGACGTAGCCGCGCTCGAACACGGCTGACGAGCCGGGGACTTCGGTAAGGGCGGCTGATACCAGACCACCGGTGCAGCTTTCCGCCACGGTGACCTTGCGACCGGCTTCGGTATTGGCCGTCACCACCTGCTGCGCGAGGAGGCAGATGTCGTCGGGAAGGAGATGTTCTGCGGGCATTACGGTCACTCGGGGGCCGGTGCCATCGGGATTGCGAGCGGCTTCGGACCCTTTTCTTCCTTCATCGCCAGATCGACCACGACGCCGACCAGATTGGCGAGGTTTTCCACAGGCAAAGGATCGAGCTGTTCCAAGACCCTGTCGATATCAACACACTGGGCCGGCTCGATCTCCTCCGCGACGAGCTGCGTCACCATCGCGTCCACGAAGGGCTTCATGGCATCGTCGGGCATGTTCTTCATGAACGACAGGTCTTCGCCGCCTTTTTTGTCCATCAATTGCATGATCAGACTGCGCGCCTGGCTCCACGTACCTTCGGAAGCCTTTGTGAACCGGGTCCTGAGACCGTCCCGGTGCGAAAGGAGGTAGGCCTTGGGCGGGAGCGAGCTGGCGCAGCTTGCGTAGAGCCCGTCGAGCGCCAGCGGCATCGCGTAACGCACCGCGCTGCTGACCTGTGCCGGATCGAGTTCCACCGGCGCGTCGCCCGCGTCCTGCGCCTGGGCTGGACCCGTACCGGCGACCGCCAGGATACCGGCGAAAAGAAGACCTGAAATCTTCATCACGAAAACCCTCCTACCTGCGGATAAGCGTGGCGATGGCCTGCGCCGCGATCCCTTCGCCACGCCCCGTCATACCAAGCCGTTCCGTGGTCGTTGCCTTCACGCTAATCGCGCCGGTGTCAACGGATAGAAGCTGCGCGATCCGGGTGCGCATCGCCTCGCGATGCGGGCCTATTTTCGGCGCCTCGCAGATGATGGTGAGATCGACATTCGCGACACTATAGGCCGCTTCTCGCACCCGGCTGGCGGCATGTTCGACGAAGCGAGAGGAGGGCGCACCCTTCCATTGCGGGTCGGAGGGGGGAAAGTGGCTCCCGATGTCGCCATCCCCGATCGCTCCCAGCAGCGCGTCGACCAGCGCGTGGAGGGCGACATCGGCATCGCTATGGCCTGCCAATCCATGCGTATGGGCAATCTCGATCCCGCCGAGCCAAAGCGTTTCGCCCTGCTCGAGGCGGTGGACGTCGAACCCCATCCCCGTGCGAACCTGCGGTGCTTCCGACATGAAATCCCCTGCGAATGTCAGTTTGGCGAGCTGCTCGTCCCCTTCGACCAGTGCGACCTCGTGTCCGGCCGCGCGGAGGACTTGCGCATCGTCCCCGGCAACAGGCTCCCCCTGCCAGCCGCGATGGGCGGCGAGAATGGCAGCGAAACGGAAACCCTGTGGTGTCTGGACGCGGCGCATCGCGTCGCGATCGGCGGGCGCTTCCATGCAGGCGTCGCGCGCGATGACGAGGCTGTCGACCACCGGCAGCACCGGGATCGCCCCGTCGTGGCCCTCCAGCGCGGCGAGAATCCGGCCGATCACCTGCGGATCGACTTGCGGCCTCGCGGCATCGTGAATCAGGACGCGCTCGGGCGGATGATCGGCGAGGAACTCCAGCGCGTTTGCCACGGATTGTTGCCGCGTTTCGCCGCCTCCAACCAGGTGCGCTTTGATGTCGGGGCCGAGCGCCTCGATCGCGGCCTCATGCTCCCCAGGGGGAATGGCGATGACGAGGGGATCGGCACCAGCCGCCGACAAGGCCCTTGCGGAATGCCGCAACACCGGCTCGCCGCGCCATAGGGCGAATTGCTTGGGGACGGTTTGCCCCGCGCGCATGCCTTTACCGGCCGCGACGATGATCGCTGCGAATGGGGTGTCTGCGGAACCGTCGTCCATCGGGTGGCCCGCTACCCGCTTGCGAAGGATGCCGCAATGCGATAGGCGCTGCCCAAATTTTAGGCACCAACCAGACCCATCGTTATGATCCCTGCTCCGCCCCGTCCGCCGTCACCTCTCTCGGTCGGCCCCGTAACGATCGACACACCGGTCGTGCTCGCGCCGATGACCGGCGTCACCGACCTGCCGTTTCGCACTCTCGTGCGCCGCTACGGCTCGGGCCTTAACGTGACGGAGATGATCGCGAGCGAGGCCGCCATCCGCGAAACGCGCCAGAGCGTTCAGAAGGCGGAGTGGGACCGGACCGAGGAGCCGGTGTCCATGCAGCTCGTCGGCTGCGATCCCGCTTCGATGGCGGAGGCCGCGAAATTGCAGGAGGGCAATGGCGCGGCTATTATCGACATCAATTTCGGATGCCCGGTCCGCAAGGTTGTGGGCCAGCTTGCCGGGTCCGCACTGATGCGCGAAGTCCCCCTGGCGACGCGACTCATGGAAGCGACGGTGAAGGCGGTCGACGTGCCGGTAACGGTCAAGATGCGCATGGGGTGGGACCATGCCAGCCTCAATGCCCCCGAACTGGCCCGCATTGCCCAGGATTTGGGCGTGAAGATGGTCACCGTGCACGGCCGCACCCGCAACCAGATGTACAAGGGGCAGGCCGATTGGTCGTTCATCCGCCGGGTGAAGGATGCGGTTTCCATCCCCGTCATCGTCAACGGCGATATCTGCACGATTGCGGACGCGGCCACCGCGCTGGAACAGTCAGGTGCCGATGGATTGATGATCGGACGGGGAGCCTACGGCAAACCCTGGCTGCTGGGGCAGGTGATGCACTGGTGGCGAACCGGGGAAGTGCTGGACACCCCCAGCTTCGACGAACAATACACGACCCTGGTCGAACATTACGAGCGGATGCTCGACCATTACGGGCGCGCCGTGGGCGTGAAGATCGCGCGCAAGCACCTTGGCTGGTACACCAAGGGCATGCACGGATCGGCCGAGTTCCGGAACCGGGTCAACGTGATCGAGGACCCGGCGCAGGTGCTGGACGAGCTGGAGCGTTTCTATGCCCCGTTCCTGCGACGTCGCGCGGCATGACCATGGCGCATGCGGGACCGCCCGACCCGCAGGCCCAGCTCGCCCATCTGGTTTTCGCGCTGCTGCTGCTCGATCCGGAGAGCCGCATTGCGGAAGCGAACGCGGCGGCCGAGAACATGCTGGGCGCGAGTATGCGGCGCCTTGGCGGGCAGCCGGTGCTCGATTGGGTGAAGATCAGCGATCCCCGCGTTCTGCGGCGGCTCAAGCTGTCGGAAGAGGGCCTGACCGCCCGAGGTCTGTCGATCGAGGTCGCGGACGAGGCGCGGCACGTCAATCTCACCCTGTCTCCGGTCGGGGGCCATCCGGGCTGGCGGGTGATGACACTCTCCGACATCGGACAGCGCGACATGGGGGATGTGGGCGAGCATGCCCGGCCCAGCGCTCCTTCGGTGCTGGCGCACGAGATAAAGAACCCGCTCTCGGCAATCCGCGGCGCGAGCCAGCTTCTGGTCCGCAAGGTGCCGGAGGCCGATGTCGGCCTGCTGACTTTGATACGGGACGAGGTGGACCGCATCGCCCGCCTAGTGGATCGTATGCAGCGGCTGGGCAGTCGGACCTCCGACCCGCTGGAGCCGGTCAACCTGCACGAGGTCATCCGCAATGCGCTGGCGGTCGTGCAGTCAGCCGAGGAACAGGGGGACCTGGACGAGGTCGAGTTCCGGGAGGAGTTCGATCCCTCGCTGCCGGCCGTGCTCGCCAGTCGCGACGCGTTGCAGCAGGTGCTCATAAATCTCATCGGAAACGCCCGCGATGCCGCCGCCGCGAGCGGGGCAGGGCGCGTCGACATCCGCACCCGGTTTTCCAGCGGATTGATCCTGAACGCCCTGCACCCGGGCCGATCGGTGCGGCTGCCGATCGAGATCACGGTCACCGATAACGGGCAGGGGATCGATCCGGCCTTGCGCGATACGATCTTCGAACCGTTCGTGACGACGAAGCAGGGTGGGCAGGGGCTGGGTCTGGCGCTGGTGCGCAAGCTGGTCCGCGACATGGAAGGGCGCATTGCGCACAGCCGCGACGAGCGCGAGGGATTGACGCATTTCCGGCTCCATCTCGCCGCCGCGCCCCGACCGGAGAAAACCGCATGAGCAGCCGCGTCCTGCTGGTGGAAGACGACCGCGCGATCGCCACGGTGATCGTCTCCGCGCTGGAAGCGGAAGGCTACGCGGTCGATCACTGTACCGAGCTGGCAGGGCGCGACGCGCTGCTGGAACGCCACCGTTACGGCGTGATGCTGACCGACGTGATGCTGGGCGATGGCGACGGGATCGGTTCGCTCGCCCCGGTACGGGCGGCGCATCCATCGCTGCCGGTGATCGTGATTTCGGCACAAAACACCCTGGATACGGCGGTACGCGCTAGCGAGAACGAGGTGTTCGAATATTTTCCGAAGCCCTTCGACCTCGACGACGTGGTTCGTGCGGTGGAGCAGGCGGTCAAGGTCCAGGGCATCTCGACGGAGCGAGGAGACGAGGCGGAGACCGCCTTGCCGCTGGTCGGGCGCAGCCAGGCCATGCAGGGCGTCTTCCGCATGATCACGCGGGTCCTGCGCAACGATCTCACCGTCCTTGTCCTGGGTGAAAGCGGGACCGGCAAGGAGCTGGTCGCGGAAGCAATCCACCAGCTGGGTCATCGCAAATCGGGGCCCTTCATCGCCGTCAATGCCGCGGCGATTCCGCGCGACCTGATCGAAAGCGAGCTGTTCGGGCACGAGAAAGGCGCCTTCACCGGTGCCGTCACCAGGGCGATCGGCAAGTTCGAACAAGCCAATGGTGGCACCCTGTTCCTGGACGAGATCGGCGACATGCCGGCCGAGGCGCAGACCCGGTTGCTGCGAGCGCTTCAGTCCGGGCGTATCCGACGCGTGGGCGGTCGTCACGATATCGCAGTCGACGTGCGTATCGTCGCCGCCACGAACCGTGACCTGGCACCGATGATCGCGGAAGGATCGTTTCGCGAGGACCTGTACTACAGGCTTAATGTCGTGCCGATCGAATTGCCTCCGCTGCGGACGCGCCGGGACGACGTTCCGCTGCTCGTCCGTCATTTCCTCGGTCGGGCGGCGGAGGAGGGCCTGCCGAACCGGCGCATGAAAGATGAGGCGATCGAGCGGCTCGCCCAGCGCCGTTGGCGCGGCAATGTGCGCGAACTGCGCAACGTGGTCTATCGCCTGGCTCTGATGGCGCGCGACGAGACGATCGACGTTTCGGTAATCGACGAAGTTTTGGGAACAGAACGGCCCGCCGACGAAAGGGCGGACGGATTGCCCATCGCGCGCGCGCTCGACGACTGGATGGCTCGAACCACGCCCGCCGACGGGACGTTGTATCGCGCCGCGCTCGCGGCCTTCGAACGGCCCCTGTTCGAATATGCGCTGCGAAAGACGGGGGGAAATCAGCTCCGCGCTGCCGAAATGCTCGGGATCAATCGCAACACGTTGCGCAAACGGTTGAGCGATCTGGAAATTTCCGCCGAGGCGTTCTCCGCGAGCGCCTGACGCCCGGCTACGCCGCAAATGCTGCTTGCATTTAGGCAACATGCGCGTTGTTAATGCGCAACGATGGCAAGCGTCACCCCCCCACGCAATTCAGCGAGCGCTTCCTTCGCCAAGCGCAAGCTGATGTCGATGCGTCGGGCGGACATTTTTACCGTACTCGAGATCGGGGCGTCGGTGGCGTTCGTGATCATGGTCGGCACGACCTGGCTCGCGTTCAGCGGTCGGTCGGATTCGGACCATATCCTGATGGCGAGCCAGGTGGCGGCCCTGCTGGTCGGCACCCTGCTGCCCACTATGGTGCTGCTGGTGCTGGGCGGACGGCGCCTTGCCCGTCGGCGCGCTGCCGGCAGTACGGCGCGGTTGCACACCCGCCTGGTGTTCCTGTTCTCCATCATCGCTGCGGTCCCCACCTTGCTGGTTTCCGCTTTCGCCGCATTCCTGTTCCAGTCGGGCGTCGATTTCTGGATGTCGGGAGAGTCGCGCGGAGTCATGGAACAGGCCAATCGTCTGGCGCGCGGCTATTTCGAGCAGAACCAGCTCGAGGTGAAGAACGAAACCTATTCGATGGCGGGCGACATCCTGTTTCTGTTGCAACGGCAGGAGTCGCCGGACCTCGGGGACCGCGAATTCCTCAGCCGTTACAGCGACCAGATGCAGGGTCGCGATATCAACGAATCCGCGATTCTGCAGGCTTTTCCCGACGGCCGAATGACGACCGCGCTCGCGATCGGGCTTACCGAGGGGAACGAACCGGCCAAGGCGGGCGAGCGCGCTTTGCCGCTGTTCGAGCGCGGAGAGACGGAGGCCGTTTTCGCCGATCCAACGCGGATCGAGGCGATCACGCCCATCGATCGCGAAGCCGGAATATACCTCTACAACGCGCGCAATACTGAGGCGCTGTCCTTCAGTCAGTGGAAGCAGGCGAGCTCGGTCGTCGCATCCTACGACGCGCTGACCGCGCGGGCGCGCGCCCTACAATTGCAGTTCAACCTGGCGCTGTTCTTCGTCAGCCTTCTGCTGGTGGGCCTCGCGGTGTGGTTCGCGCTTCGCTTCGCCGACCGGCAGGTGGAGCCGTTGACCGATCTGGTCGCCGCGGCCCGCAAGGTGGGGGCGGGCAACTTCGCCATGCGCGTCGAGGAACGCCGCGGCGGCGACGAAGTCGGTCTGCTCAACCGTGCGTTCAACCGGATGACCGCGCAACTGGAGAAGCAGACCGACGCTCTGGTGTCGGCCAACCGGCAACTCGACGAACGACGAGGGTTCATCGAAGCGGTGCTCGAATCGATCACGTCGGGGATCATCTCCACCGATGGCAGCGGCGAGATATTGTTGATGAATCCCTCAGCCCGCGCGGTGTTGCTGGGCAAGGAAGAGATCGAGGCTGCGGGCAAGCCGCTGGAGGATATCAGCCCCGCCATCGCCGCGATGGTCGAAAGCGGGGCGAAGGGTGGGGTCGTCTCCCACGAACGCGACAAGGAAATCATGACGCTGGCCGTTCGGGTGACCAGTTCCAGTACCGGGCATGTAGTGACTTTCGAGGACATCACGCGCCAGCTGCTCGACCAGCGTCAGGCCGCCTGGTCCGACGTCGCCCGCCGGATCGCGCACGAGATCAAGAATCCGCTGACCCCGATCCAGCTCGCCACCGAACGGCTGAAGCGCCGCTATCGCAAGCAGATCGCCAATGACGGCGATCTGTTCGATGAGCTTACCAGTACGATCGTTCGGCAAGTCGGCACGTTGCGGAACATGGTGGACGAGTTTTCCTCCTTCGCGCGTCTGCCCAAGCCGGTCTTCCGGCGCGAGGATCCGGCCGACCTGGTTCGGCAGTCGCTGTTCCTGCAGGAGGTCGCGCACCCGGCAGTCGATTTCGCCCTGGCGCTGGCGATCGATGACGATCTGCGGATCGAGTGCGATCGCCACCAGTTCGGCCAGGCGATGACGAACGTGCTCAAGAACGCGGTCGAGGCGGTCGAGGCGCGGGCGAGGGGGGCAGAGCCCGACTATCGGGGCAGAGTCGGCGTGACGGTCGATGCGGGAGAGACGCTGCTATCGATTACTGTCGAGGACAATGGCGTCGGCCTGCCCAACGAACCGGAAAGGATCGTCGAGCCGTATGTGACGATGCGCGAGAAGGGCACCGGGCTGGGCCTCGCGATCGTGAACAAGATCGTCGAGGAACATGGGGGCGACATGGCTTTCCGCCGGGTCGAAGGGGGCGGAACCCGGGTGGTGCTCAGCTTCGCGCGGGACCCGAACGCCCTGGCAACGGAAGCCGCCGAATGATCAACAAGAGAACTGAAATGAGGACGCTCTGATGGCGCTCGAAATACTTGTCGTGGATGACGAACGCGATATTCGCGATCTCGTGTCGGGTGTACTCAGTGACGAGGGGTACGAGTGCCGGACCGCCGCCGACGGGCAAACCGCGCTCGACATGGTGGACGAGAAGCGCCCCAGCCTCGTTCTGCTGGATGTGTGGCTGCACGGCAGCAAGCTCGACGGTCTCGAAGTGCTCGACGCGATCAAGCTGCGCGAGCCCAACCTGCCGGTGATCGTCTTCTCAGGGCACGGCAATATCGATACTGCGGTATCCGCGGTTTCGCGCGGGGCGATGGATTTCATCGAAAAGCCGTTCGAGGCGGAGCGCCTGCTGCTCCTCGTCGCGCGTGCGACCGAGACAGATCGGCTTCGCCGTGAAAACGAACGACTGCGTCAGGACACTCCCGGCGGGGAGGAATTTACCGGCAATTCGGCGGTGGTGAACCAGCTTCGCGCTACCCTGAAGCGCGTGGCAGGCACTGGCAGCCGGGTGCTGATCACCGGCCCGGCGGGAGCAGGTAAAGAAGTGGCGGCGCGCCTTCTGCACAATTGGAGCCCGCGGGCCGAAAGTGCCTTTGTCGTAGTGAACTCCGCCCGGATAACGCCGGAACGGTTCGAGCAGGAATTGTTTGGAGAGGAAGCCGACGGAAAACTGGTTCGTGCCGGATTGCTCGAACTGGCGGACGGTGGAACCCTGTTCCTTGACGAAGTTGCGGACATGCCGCTGTCGACCCAGGCGCGGATCCTCCGCGTTCTGACGGAACAGAGCTTCGTCAGGGTCGGCGGAACCCGGCAGATCGGCGTCGACATGCGGGTCGTCTCGTCGACCTCGCGCGATCTCCAGGCGGAGATCGACGAGAAGCGGTTTCGCGAGGATTTGTTCTACCGCCTCAACGTCGTGCCGGTCACCGTTCCATCGCTGACCGAACGCCGGGACGATATACCCGCGCTGGCCGACCATTTCTTCACCCGGTACGCCGCCGAGCAGGGCATCGCGCCTCCCTCCATCAGCGAAGAAGCGATGGCCGCGCTTCAGGCATACGACTGGCCGGGCAATGTGCGACAGCTGCGCAATGTGGTCGAGCGCACCATCATCCTGTCGCCGCGCGAACGGCTGGAAAAGATCGAGCCCGACATGCTCCCCAGCGAGGTAACGAGCGGAAAGATCGGGGGCGCTCCCGGGCTCGCTTCGCTGATGGGCGTTCCCTTGCGTGAGGCGCGGGAAACCTTCGAACGCGAGTATCTGACGATCCAGATCCGTCGCTTCTCCGGCAACATCTCGAAGACCGCTACCTTCATCGGGATGGAACGATCGGCCCTGCACCGAAAGTTGAAAATACTCGGCATGTCCGATCGCAAGGAAGAATGATGTGCCGGCTTGCGGAACCCGCGTCCATCATCCACATTTGACGAAGGGCGTTCTCTTTATCACCAGCGCCTTATTTTCCCGGTAGGTACCTGATCGGTAACCTTCCAGATCGCGGCCCGGCTTACGGGTCGCCCATAACAGGAGCCGAACAAGTGGCCGAAGGAAAGACCCTGACCGTCAAGCCGCGAGCGCCGAAGAAGGAGCCGCCCAAACCCGTGCCAGCGCCGGGCAACCTGCAGGATGCATTCCTCAATCTGCTGCGTCGTCAAAAGACGCCGGTCACTGTCTTTCTGGTCAAGGGCGTGAAGCTGCAGGGCATCGTCACCTGGTTCGACAATTTCTCGCTGCTCCTGCGTCGGGATGGCCAATCTCAGCTGGTCTACAAACACGCGATCAGCACCATCATGCCGGGCCAACCGATGGAGGCCGAACAGTTCGGGAGTAAGGACGGCAGCGCGAAGCAGCGCCTATTGCAGGACGTGTTCCTGAGCCGGGTGCGCGAGGCCGAGGTGCAAGTGACCATGTTCTTGGTGAATGGCGTCATGCTCCAGGGCCGGATCGCTGCCTATGACCTGTTCTGCACGCTTTTGGAGCGCGATGGCTACGTCCAGCTGGCATACAAGCATGCGGTGTCGACCATTCAGCCGGCCAGCCCGGTGGACTTGACCGAATGGGAAGGGGACGCCGACGACGGCAGCCCCGATGAAGAGGGCTGAGCCGCTGAACCTGGACGACGACCTGCTGGGAGAGGTGACCTCGGGCGCGCGAGCGTTAGTCGTGTGCCCCGATATTCGCGGAGCCGATTACGAACTGGGCGCGCAGGAGCGGCTGGAAGAGGCGTGCGGGCTCGCGCTCGCCATCGGCATCGAGATCGCCCATAGTTACGTGCTTCCGGTACGCGACGTCCGGCCGAACACGCTGTTTGGCGCCGGTCAGGTCGAACGGATCGGCACCGAGTGCGAGCAGCACGAAATCGAACTCGTCATTATCGATGGCGCGTTGAGCGCGATTCAGCAGCGCAATCTGGAAGACGCGCTCAAGCGCAAGGTGATCGACCGGACCGGCCTGATCCTGGAAATCTTCGGCGAACGGGCCGCGACGGCGGAGGGCCGCTTGCAGGTCGAGCTGGCGCACCTCGATTACCAGAGCAGTCGCCTCGTGCGCAGCTGGACCCACCTCGAGCGGCAGAGAGGTGGCTTCGGCTTCCTGGGCGGGCCGGGCGAAACGCAGATCGAGGCCGACCGGCGAATGATCCGCCAGCGCATGGCGCGATTGCGGCGGGATATCGAACAGGTTCGCAAGACCCGTTCCCTGCATCGCGATCGGCGAGAGCGGGCGCCGTGGCCTCTGGTCGCGATCGTCGGTTACACCAATGCCGGTAAATCGACGCTTTTCAACCGGCTGACCGGATCGGACGTTATGGCGGAAGATCTCCTGTTCGCCACGCTCGATCCGACCATGCGGGCGATCGAGCTGCCGGGGATGGAGAAGGTCATCCTGTCCGACACGGTGGGCTTCATTTCGGACCTGCCGACACAACTCGTCGCGGCATTTCGCGCTACGCTGGAAGAGGTCGTTGCTGCCGATGTCATCGTCCATGTGCGCGACATGGCCAATCCGGCAAACGCGGCGCAGAAGCAGCAGGTGCTCGATGTGCTCGCCGACCTCGGCGTCGGGGTGGGGGAGGGTGACGACGGGCACGAACCGACGCCGGTCGTCGAAGCGTGGAACAAGTGGGATTTGCTCGATCCGGAAACACGCGAGGAGCTCGGCCAGGCGGCCGCGAACGATCCGAACGTAGTGCCCATTTCCGCAGCCAGAGGAGAGGGCATAGACGACCTGCGCACGCGCATCGACGCGATACTGACAGCCGATGCGCGGTGCTACGAGCTGGCTTTGCCGGCGACCGATGGCAAGCGCCTGGCGTGGCTCCACCAGCACGGCCATGTCCTGTCGCAGGCGGAAGAGGAGGGCGGATTGGTAGCGCGATTGAGCGTCCGCCTGACGCCGCGGGAATACGGGCGGTTTCGGTCCCTCTCCGCTACCGACGCCGCGTGAACATGCGGCGGGGCCGCCTGCGTGCTATCACGAGGTGCGCTGGGCGGTTTTCTTGACGCGGTTCCAAAGCGCTTCCTGCTGGTCCAGATCGAGCTCGGCGAACGAACCGTCGGCCAGGTTTTCCATCACGCGATAGCGCCGCTCGAACTTCCTATTGGCGGCGCGCAATGCCTCTTCCGCCGGGACACCGTAGGCTCGGACAAGGTTGACCGCGGCAAACAGCAAATCGCCGGCTTCCTCCACCCGATCCTCGGCCGTCGCTGCTTCGGAGAGTTCGTCCATCTCCTCGAGGACCTTTGCGCGCGGGCCGTCGACATCCGGCCAGTCGAACCCGTCGCGAGCCGCGCGCTTTTGCAGCTTTTCCGCCCTGAGCAGCGCGGGCAACGCACCGGCGACCCCGTCCATCGAGCTGGTCGCGCCTTTGCTGTCGCGTTCTGTCGCCTTCAGCGTCTCCCAACGTTCATCGGTCATCGCGCCGTCGGAAGCGGTTCCGAAAATATGTGGATGGCGCGACTCCATCTTCTCGCAAATCGTCCGAGCGACATCTTCGAAGGAGAACACACCGGCTTCCTCGGCCATGCGAGCATGGAATACGACCTGGAAAAGCAGGTCGCCCAGTTCCTCGCGCAGATCGCCGAGCGCGTTGCGTTCGATCGCATCGGCGACTTCGTACGCTTCCTCGATCGTGTACGGTGCGATGGTCGCGAAAGTCTGCGCGCGATCCCAGTCGCATCCGGTCTCCGGATCGCGGAGCCTGGCCATGATTTCGAGCAGTCGTTCGATCGGGTTGGTCATGTGCGCTGCCTAATCGGTGAGGGAGCCGTACGCCAGCATGTCGGGGAACTCTCTCACCACCTCAAACCGAGAGTGATAATATATATTATGTTAAATAATATTGGTCCAGGGTGGGCGGGCGCCTGATTTGCCCTTCAGACAATCATCGAGATGACAATCGCGAGCCCTGTGAAAATCGCGGCCCAGACCAGCGCCAAGCGCAAACCGGAGCGCCAGTCGAGCCGAAAGGATGCGAACGCGCCAAGCGCCAGGATAAGCCAGCCAAGTAGCACCACGATCTGGAGCACTTCGTTGCCCATTATGCTTCCACCACCAGTCCATCGTGGCCGACGATAACACCCTTGGGAACTTCAGCCTGCAACGCTCTGTAATCCATCGATTTGTCCAAATGTGTCAGGACGAGTTTTCCAACCCGGCATCGCTTGGCCAAATTCAGCGCCATCGCGAGATGAGCATGCGTGGGATGCGGATCGCGCCGCAAACAATCGCACACAAGCACGTCCACCCCGCTAAATAGCGCAGTCATATCAGCTGTAATCTCGCTGAAGTCTGTGGCGTAACCGATTGTCTTTCCGTCTTTTTCGAAGCGAAAACCGGTGCTCTTCGCTGGACCGTGCGGCATACGGCACCAACCTATCCCGAAGCCTGCGAAGATTCTAAGTCGATCAAGCGTATCGAGCTCGACAATGGTCGGGTAACATATTCCCCAGCGAACACGTAGCTGAAGCGCGCGCGCAGCCGCCTGACCGTTTCTTCTGTTCCGTAGCCCGGAATCGGCCCTGAACGTCCGTAACGGAGCGACCGTAAATCATCGATCCCGTGGCAGTGGTCGGCATGGTCGTGGGTCCAGAATACGCCGTCGATCGAAGCGATGTCGTTGTCGAGCAGTTGGCGCCGAAGATCGGGCGAGGTGTCCACCAGGATCCGCTTGCCCTCGTCGCTCTCGACCATGATCGAGACGCGCATCCGATGATTCCGTGGCTCGTCCGGGTCGCAGGCACCCCAGTCGCCGTTGCTGCGGGGAACCCCGGTCGAGGTGCCCGAACCGAGCAGCGTGACCTTCACGCCTTCGCCCGAGTGAACAGACGGTGGAAATTGGCGGTGGTTGTTTCGGCCAGGCCGTCCAGCGGGACGCCCCGAAGCTCGGCGACAAATGTCGCGGTGTCCCGCACGAATGCCGGTTCGCAAGTTTTGCCTCGATTGGGTACGGGCGCGAGAAACGGGCTGTCGGTTTCGACCAGCAGCCGATCGGCGGGCACGCCCTTGGCCACTTCCTGCAAATCCTTGGCATTCTTGAATGTGACGATGCCGGACAGCGAGATCGTCAGCCCCAGATCGAGAACCTTTTGTCCGAACTCCGCCGATGCGGTGAAGCAATGGATCAGCGCAGGGAACGCGCCCTGCTCCATTTCTTGCGAGAGGATCGCGGCGGTATCTTCTTCAGCATCGCGCGTGTGGATGACGATGGGCAGGCCGGTCTCGCGCGCCACGCCGATGTGCATCCGGAACAGGGCCTGTTGCACTTGGCGGTCGGACTTGTCGTAATAATAGTCGAGCCCGGTTTCACCAATGCCGATGACGCGATCCTGCTGCGTCGCCGCCAGCAGCGCCTCGCGACCGAGATCCTCGTGCGCGTCTGCCTCGTGCGGGTGGATCCCAACGCTGGCCCATACATCCGGCTCGCGTTGCGCCGTACCGACCACCCGGTCCCATTCCGACTGGCGTGTGGAGATGTTCAGAAAGCCGTGGACCCCGGCCGCACGCGCGCGATCGAGCACCGCCGCCTGATCCTCGACCAGACCTTCGTATTCTAGGTGGCAATGGCTATCGATCAGCATCACGCCGCGTCCGTTTCCGGCAGTTCGAGGCGCGGGAAGATCGGCTCCGGCTTGGCGATGCGATGACCGCTGGCGACCAGAGCGCCGAACCACCCCTCGTTCGAGAGATCGGCGAAGCCGCGCCGCTCCGGTTCGCAGCCTACGGCATCGAGCACGGCCTTCGCCTTGTTCGGGATGACCGGCTGCACCGCCAGCGCGAGATCGCGGATCGCGATCAGCAGCGTCTGCAAGACGGCCTTCATCCGCTCGGGATCGGTCTTGCGCAGAGCCCATGGAGCCTGCTCGTCGACATACTGGTTGCAGGCGAAGACCGCGCGCATCCACTCTTCGAGCCCGGTCGAGAACGCCAGCCTCTCGAAAGCCTCCGGCAAAGCCTCACGACAGGCATCCTGCACCACGGTCAGCAGACTGCGATCGGCACCATCCGGAGAGAAATCCTCAAGAACACCATCCATGTTCTTGTGAATCATGGATAATGTGCGCTGTACGAGATTTCCGAAGCTGTTCGCCAGTTCTGCATTGGCGCGCGTCACGATCGCCTCCGGCGAATAGCTGCCGTCCTGACCGAACGCGACCTCCCGCAGCAGGAAATAGCGCAGCGTATCGACGCCGAAGCTGTCCGCAAGGGTCAGCGGATCGGTGACATTGCCGAGCGATTTCGATTCCTTCTGCCCGCGATTGAGCAGGAAGCCGTGGCCGAACACCTTCTTAGGGGTCGGCAGATCGGCGCTCATCAGGAAAGCCGGCCAGTAGATCGTATGAAAGCGAACGATGTCCTTCCCGATCAGGTGCAGGTCGGCGGGCCAGAACTTGCGCCACAATTCGGTATCGTCTGGGTAGCCGAGCCCTGTAATGTAATTCGTCAGCGCATCGACCCAGACATACATGACGTGGTCGTCGCTGCCCGGCACCTTCACGCCCCAGTCGAAGCTGGTGCGGCTGATCGAAAGATCGCGCAGGCCGCCTTCGACGAACGCGATCATCTCGTTCCGCCGGCTTTCCGGTTCGAGGAAACCGGGCGTGCGCAGCAGCGCCAGCAGCTTCTCCTGATAGCTCGACAGGCGGAAGAACCAGCTTTCCTCCACGGTCCACTCGACCGGCGTCCCTTGCGGGGAAAGACGCTCGCCCCCTTCCCCGTCGACCAGTTCCTTCTCGTCGTAGAACGCCTCGTCGCGGACCGAATACCAGCCCTCGTAGCGATCCAGGTAGAGGTCGCCCTTGGCTTCCATCGCGCGCCAGATCGCCTGGCTGGCGCGGTGGTGATCAGCATCGACTGTGCGGATGAAGCGATCGTAGGAGATGTCGAGCGCATCGCACATGCGGCGGAACCGGCCGGACATCTCGTCCGCCAGCTCGCGCGGAGTCTTGCCTTGCTCCTCCGCCTTGCGCGCCATCTTCAGCCCGTGTTCGTCGGTGCCGGTCTGGAACCGCACCTCGCGCCCGCGGAACCGCTGGAAACGCGCGATGACATCGGCCGCGATCGCCTCGTACGCATGGCCGATATGCGGCGGTCCGTTAGGATAGCTGATGGCGGTGGTGATATAGTAAGGATCAGACATCGGCCGTGCTCCTATGCCCGGCGGCCGATGCGAGCAACCCGCCGATTTCGGTCGACAGGAAGCCGGGGTCGAAATTGTAGGTCGGGGCCTGGGCCGCCAGGGCGACCATGGCGGCGTGCGCATCCGCCACGGCGGCGAGCGTCGGACCCTGCGCGCCGACGGCCTCGTCCCGCAAGACGTTGCGCGAGAGGTCGAATATCGCCTGCAGCCGCGTGCGGTCGGGCCGATTGCCGATCGCGTCCACCAGCCTGCCGCGCAGCGCGAAATCACGGTCGCCCTCGCGCACCAGGCAGCGCATCAGCTCCTCGACCGGAGCCAGCTCCTGCTCGATGAAAGTAAGCGCCGCGCCGGGGGAGCCGCCCGCACCGGCCGCCGCCGCCCGCCGCGCCGCTTCGTCGGATTGGGGCGCGGCTTCGGCCAGGAAAGCGAGTATGGCGTCTTCGCCGACCGGGGCGAAGCGCAGGATACGGCATCGCGACCTGATGGTGGGAAGGAGCCGCGCCGGGCGATGCGACACCAGCAGGAAAAACGTGCCCTGCGGCGGTTCCTCCAGGCTCTTGAGCAGGGCGTTCGCCGCGTTGCGCTCCAGATCGTCGGCGGGATCGATCACGATCGCGCGGCGCTCGCCCAGGGTCGGCCGGGTCGCCAGCCGCCGCTGCATCTCGCGGATCTGGGCGATGCGAATGCTGCGCGCGCGTTCGTAAGGCTTGCCGTCCGCGCGCTTGCGGTCTTCCTTGTCGTCCTTCGGCGGGTGGGTGAGCGTAAGGATGTCGGGATGCTGCGTGCCCTCTTCCGCGCCCACCAGCGACCGCGCGGCCGCGTTCGCAAAGGCTCGCTTCCCGAGCCCCTGCTTGCCCGCGAGTATCCAGGCATGATGCATCCGCGCGCCCGAACGGGCTGCGTTCCATTCGCGCCAGGCGGCTTCGTGGCCTGGCTGCGTCACCGGCTGCCCTCTGTCAGAGGCGCGACGACGGTCCATATCCGGTCGGCCACAGTCGCGGGGTCCGCTTCTGCGTCGATCTGCACGGTCGTGGTCGGCTCAATTTCCGCGATCTCGGCGAAGGACGAGGCGACGGCAGCATGGTAGGCGGCATCGCGCCCGCCGATGGCATCCGAACGCCCGCCGTCCCGCTGCGCCAGGCGCGTCGTCGCGCTGGCTGCTGAAACTTGCAGGAGTAGGGTGAGATCGGGCCGCAGCCCCTCGCTTCCGAAGCCGTGGAGACTGACTATCGCCGCGTCACCCAGGCCGCCGGCGCCGCCCTGATAGGCACGGCTCGAATCGATGAAGCGGTCGCATACGACCCATTTTCCCGCCGCCAGCGATGGGCGGATCAGCCGTTCGACATGGTCTGCCCGTGCGGCGGCGAACAGCAGCGCCTCGGCCCGCGCGCCCCACCCTTTCCCCGGTGGATCGAGGAGCAGCGTGCGAATGGCCTCCGCACCCGGCGTACCACCGGGCTCGCGGGTCATGACGACGGCGACGCCCGCATCCTGCAACCGATCGGCCAGCAGCCTCGCCTGCGTCGATTTACCCGACCCCTCTCCCCCTTCTAAGGCGATGAACCGTCCGGGCGTCATCGCAGGAAAGCGGTAAAGCCGTTCACGATGCGGCGCAGCGGACCGGCCCGCTCGACCGCCTCACCCGCGACCAGTGGAACGGTGGAGGGTTCGAGACCCGGTGCCGTCAGCTTGAGCCGGGCGACCTCCTCGCCCTTCGCGATCGGGGCCTCCAGCGGCCCGTCGTAGAGCAGTTCGACCTTTACCGGTCCGGTGTTGCCTTGAGGTACGGAGAGCCGCACCGGTCGCGGGGCGATGAGCGGCAGCTCGCTGGCCGAACCGTTCTGGACCCGTGCCATCGCGATCGGCTTGCCCGCCGGGAACAGGTTCTGATTGGCGAAGCGGGCGAAACCCCACTCCATCAGATCGCGCGCCGCGGCATTGCGCTGACGCCAGGTGTCGCTGGTCGCCACGACCAGCATCAGGCGGCGTCCGTCGCGCTCCGCCGTGCCCAGGAAGCCATAGCCCGCCTGGTTGGTGAAGCCGGTCTTGATCCCGTCCGCGCCCTCGACCTTGCCCAGGATCGGATCGTGATTGTCCTGCGCGATGCCGAAGGCCCGCATACCCGGCTTGCCAACATAGCGGCGAAACAGCGTCGGATAATCGTTCACCATCGCGCGGCCGAGGATCACCAGATCGTGCGCCGTCACGAAGGTCCCGCCTTGGTCCGGCCAGCCATTGGGCGTGTTGAAATGGCTATCGCGCATGCCCAGTCGACGCGCATTCGCATTCATCATCCGGGTCCACCCCGCGACGGAGCCCCCCGCCCCTTCCGCCAGAACGACAGCGCCGTCATTGGCCGAAACGGTCGTGATGCCCCTCAGCAGCAGATCGACGCTCGGGTTCGCTCCGCGCGGAAGGAACAGGCTGGAGCCCTTGCGATCCCATTCGGCGAACGCGGTATCGGTGTAGGGAAAATGTTGCGCCAGCGACAGCTTGCCCTGCTTCACCAGACGGAAGGCGGTGTAGACCGTCATCACCTTGGTGATGGAGGCTGGCATGAAGCGCAAGTCGGGGTTGCGCGAGAACAGGACCTGCCCGCTGCCCCCATCGACCAGCAGCGCTATCGGGGCATCATTTGCATCGGGAAGCGATGGCACGTCGTCCTTGGCGACCGCAGGTACGGTCAGGCAAAAAGCCGTTACGACCGAGACGATTGCTCTCTTCAGTTTCGAACTCACCCTAGCTCCCGCCCGCCGGCGGGGCCGGCGGTTCAACCTGCTGTAAACACGCGGGCGTCGCTATAGCCTGCCGCCCGCACCTTGGCGAGCGCCGCTTCGGCCTTTCCACGGGTTGCGTAGGGGCCGGTGCGGACGCGATGGATGCCCCTCGCTTGCTTCCACTTAGCCGTCAATCCGGTCGGCGATAGCGCGTCTTGCCACGTCACCCGCCGCTCGTGCAGGCGGCCATGAGCGCGGTTAGCAAACCACCTCACGCCGCATGCAGGACATTATCGGGCAATCTCATCTGCAAGCAATCCCACACTCATCGCGTAGTAATTCGAGCAGTTATATTCGAGGATAACCCGGTAATTCGAGGTCAAGAGCCAGGCCGGCGCACCCGCTCCGTCGGGCTGGAACAGCGAGGCGAGGACGTCGTCGCCCAGCGCGCGCTGCGGTTGCACGCCGAGATCGCGCCACTCGCGAACCGTCTTCCACTGGCTATGCCGCCCGTGCACCCGGTCGCAGACCGGCGCGTCGAGCTTCGTCGCATAGCGCGAGACGTCGAAACCGTCGGGCACATAGGCGCGCACGCCCCAGGGCTGGCCGGTCCGCCAGCCCGCATCGACGAAATAGCGCGCGACCGACGCCAGCGTGTCGGCACGGTTGTTGAAAATATCCGCGCGCCCATCGCCATCGCCGTCGGTCGCGAGGCGCAGATAGACGCTCGGCAGGAATTGCGGATTGCCGAACGCCCCGGCCCAGCTGCCGACGAGCTCGGAGCGCGGATAGCCCTTGTCCGCGATCTTCAGCACATCCACGAATTCGGTCGCGAACAGGTCGCGGCGACGCCCCTCCCAGGCAAGGGTCGCGAGCGAACGCGCGAGGTCGAAATCGCCCTTGTAGCCGCCGTAATTGGTCTCGTGTCCCCAGATCGCGAGGAGTATCTCGCCCGGCACGCCATAGCGACCCTCGACCTGCTGCTGGAGGCTGCGCGTCTGGCTCGACACCTCGCGCCCGCGCGAGATGCGTGCATTGTCGACATGCCGCGCGATATAAGGCGCAAGCGCCGGAAAGCCCGAACCGCGCGAGCTCCCAGGCTGGTCCTGGTCGAGCTCGATGACGCGTGGGTTCGCGGTCAGCCCTTCGGTCATTCGGCGAATGGTCGCCTCGCTCACCCCCTCGCCCCGCGCCCTCGCGATCAGCAGCTGGAGATAGGCGTCGAACGGCATGTCCTGCGCATGTGCCGGCACCGGAACCGACAGGGCGAAGACAAGGGCGGAAAAGATCAGACGCGACAGTGACATGGCCCCTACTCTCACATCATCCCTTAACAGCCAATGGCCCAATGCTAACGCCACGTGCCGGGGTGACATTCGCGAAACTTTTGCCTAGCGACCTCGCCAGCGCGGACAGGTGGCAGAGCGGTTGAATGCACCGGTCTTGAAAACCGGCAAGGGTGCAAGCCCTTCGTGGGTTCGAATCCCACCCTGTCCGCCAGCAATCCCTATTTCCGTTTCTTGTCCTTCTGCACCAGCGACTGGTCCTCGCGTTGCCCCTTCGGGTAATGCTCGGGCGTCGTGCTGCTCTGGTTCTCGAGCGCACGGTGCTTGTCGATCACTTCGCTCTCGTCGTTGTAATCGGGGGTGTCGGGCTCGCCGTCCTGGCCTTGCGGATCGTCGGTGATTTCATACTCCATCGGTTGGAACTCCTCTCGCGAACCCAACGGGCGGGACGCGAGGGAGTGCCAGTAAAAGCGACGAAGCGCGTAGCGCGTCAGATATGCAGCGCGCGCCCGTATGCAGCGAGGACGCTTTCGTGCATCGATTCCGAGATCGTCGGGTGCGGGAAGATCGTGCCCATCAGCTCGGCTTCCGTGGTCTCCAGCGTCTTGCCGACCACGAAGCCCTGGATCATCTCGGTCACTTCCGCACCGACCATATGCGCGCCCAGCAGCTCGCCGGTCTTTGCATCGAACACCGTCTTGGTGAAGCCTTCCGCCTCGCCCAGCGCGATCGCCTTGCCATTGCCGATGAAGGGGAAGGTGCCCGCTTTGACCTCGTAACCCGCTTCCTTCGCCTTTTCCTCAGTGAGGCCGACGCTGGCGATCTGCGGATGGCAATAGGTGCAGCCCGGGATGTTCGCCCGGTCGAGCGGGTGCGGATGAACGTCCTTGTTGCCCAGCTCCTGCGCGATCGCCTCCGCCGTGGTGACACCTTCATGGCTCGCCTTGTGCGCCAGCCACGGGCCGGGCGTGCAGTCGCCGATCGCCCACAACCCCTTGGACTTGGTGCGCCCGTAATCGTCGATCTGGATGAAGCCGCGCTCCATCTCGACCAGCTTTTCGGCCCCGATGTTCTCGGTATTCGGCACGATGCCGATGGCGACGATGCAGTGGGAGAACTCGGTTTCCGAAACCTTGCCGTCCTTCGCCTTGATCTTCGCCTTCACGCCGCTGCCCGAAACCTTGATCTCCTCCACGCCCGCGCCGGTCATGATCGTCATGCCCTGCTTGGTCAGGCTCTTTTCGAGGAAGGTCGAGACGTCCTTGTCCTCCACCGGGACGATGCGGTCGAGCATCTCGACCACGGTCACATCCGCGCCCATGTCGTTGTAGAAGCTCGCGAACTCGATTCCGATCGCACCGCTGCCGATCACCAGCAGCTTCTTGGGCATTTCGGGCGGCGTCATCGCGTGGCGATAGGTCCACACGCGCTTGCCGTCCGCCTTGGCGAAGGGCAGGTCGCGCGCCCGCGCGCCGGTGGCGACGATGATGTGCTTGGCGGTCAGCTTCTCCTCGCTCTTCTCGCCCTTGACGGTGAGAGAGGTCGGGCCGGTCAGCGTGCCCTCGCCCATGTGGACCGCGATCTTGTTCTTCTTCATCAGGTGCGTGACACCCTGGTTGAGCTGCTTGGCGACGCCGCGGCTGCGCTTCACCACAGCTTCCAGATCGGCCTCGATCTCGCCTGCGACCTTCAGGCCGTAATCCTTGGCGTGATCCATGTAGTGCTTGATCTCGGCCGAACGCAGCAGCGCCTTGGTCGGGATGCAGCCCCAGTTGAGACAGATCCCGCCAAGCAGTTCGCGTTCCACGATCGCGGTCTTCAGCCCCAGCTGCGCACAGCGGATCGCGGCGACATAGCCACCGGGTCCGGAGCCGAGAACGATGACGTCGTATTGGTCAGCCATGGGAGAGATTGCCTTCTTGAAGTCCTACAGGATGGAACACCTGGAACAGTGTCCTGGGTCGAGAAAAAGCACCGGTTCGCGGGGCTTTCGGAATACGGTTTGAGAGAAGAAGCGGGCTGCGAAGCATGCGTCGAATATGCCCCGCAATGGCGACTGTAGGACAGTCTATCACCCCACTCCGCTGGTCCTGAGCCTGTCGAAGGACCGTCCTTACTTCCGGTGCGGCACCCGAAGACAAGTGCGACCGTTGATGCTTCTCATCAGCTTCGCTTCCGACAAGCTTGGGGTGAGCGGAAGGGGGGATGGTGTAGGTACTCAATCGTTCGCCCCGTCCAGCGCCGCCGCGCCTGCCGCGCGCACCGGGCGAGGGGTGCCGTCGTCATGGGTCAGGACGAACACGAAGGTGCCTTTGCACACCAGCTTGGTCGCCTCGCCATGGCGCTCGCGCGCGATCCCCTCGGCGGCGATGGTGATGGAGGTGTTGCCCTCGCGCTCGACCTCGCAATAGACCGACAGCTCGTCGCCCAGCGCCATCGCGGCGGGAAAGCCGAAATCGGTGGCCGCGACGACATTTGCCCGGCCCTCGCCGATCCGGCTGGCAAGACTGCCCGCGCCAAGCGCCATCTGGCTCATCAACCACCCGCCGAACACCCCGCCATAGGGGTTCATGTCGGTCGGCATCGCGGTGACGCGGATGAGGGGGCTGGGGTCAGGCATATGAACGTCCTACTGCATCAAATCGCTCGGTTGTTCGCCACCAAATCAATGCAGCTGCAAAACCTGGGATCACGCCGATAGAAAAAGCCCAAGTGGCAACATCAGGCGTCAAGGTTATCGCGAACGATCCCAAAATTGCGAGGCTTACGCCACCACCGGTTACCATCCCGACGAGGGACCAGAATGCAACATGTTTGATACCACAGCTTCGAAGGAGCATCGCTATCGGCAATCCAACAAGAACACCGCCAAACGCTACAAAAGGAAGCATGACGACCGAGTAGGCTCCTACGATCGCAGCAAGTTCGATAATTTCACTCTGAGTTACGAACTGGTCCCGGCCTAGCATGCCGAACATGGCAAAAGAAAAAGCCGCAAGAATAGAAGCGACAGGGATCGCAATCAAAAATGCCCTTTTGTCGCGGTCGGAAGTCAAACCACCAGCCCCATCGGGTTCTCCACGAGGCTCTTGAACGCCTCCATCAGCTGCGCGCCGGTGGCGCCGTCGATGGCGCGGTGGTCGAAGCTGCCCGATGCGGTCATCACGGTGGCGACCGCCAGCGCGCCGTCGACCACATAGGGGCGCTGCTCGCCCGCGCCGACGGCCATGATCATTGCCTGCGGCGGATTGATTACCGCGTCGAACTGCTTGATCCCGAACATGCCGAGATTGGAGAGGCTGGCGGTGCCACCCTGGTATTCGTGCGGTTGCAGCTTCCCGTCGCGCGCCTTGCCCGCCAGCTCCTTCATCTGGGTGCTGATCTTCGCCAGCCCCTTGCTGTCCGCCTCGGTGATGATCGGGGTGATGAGACCGCTGGGCGCGGCGACCGCCACGGAAACATCCGCGCGGCTGTAGCGGTGGAGCGTGTCGCCCTGATAGCTGACATTGCAATCGGGCACGCGCATCAGCGCGCGGGCCAGCGCCTTGATCAGCAGGTCATTGACCGACAGCTTCACCCCGTCCGCTTCCAGCCCGGCATTGAGCTGCTTCCTGAGGTCCAGCAGCGGGTCGAGCCGGATGTCGATCGACAGGTAGTAGTGCGGGACCTGCTGCTTACTCTCGGTCAGGCGGCGGGCGATGACCTTGCGCACGTTGGAAAGCTTCTCTTCCTCGTAAGGTGCGCCGTACTCGCTCTCGGCCGGAGTCTTCGCCGGGGTGCGCGGCTGCTCCATCTCGCCGGTGCCGTCGGATTTCGTCGCGGCTTTCGCTGGCTTCGCTTCGCCTTTCTTGGCACCTTCGAGGTCCGCTTTCACGATCCGGCCATTGGGACCGGAGCCGGTCACCTCGGCGAGGTCGATGCCCTCCTGCTCCGCGATCCGCTTCGCGAGCGGGGAGGCGATGATGCGGTCGCTGTCCACCTTCGGCGCGGGGGCCGATTGCGGCAGTTCCTGCGTCTTTGCGGAGGCGGGCTTCGCATCCTTCGCGTCCTTCGCGGTGGTGCGGTCGGCGGGTGCCTGACGGTCGCCCTTCCCCTCGTCGTCGCTATCCTCGCTCTCGCCGGACGGCGCGGCGTTCGCCGCTTCCTCCACGTCTTCGCCCTCGCCTGCGAGCATCGCAATCACGGTGCCGACGGCCACGCCCTCGGTCCCCTCGTCCACTTCAATGCTGGCAATAGTGCCTTCGTCGACCGCCTCGAACTCCATGGTCGCCTTGTCGGTCTCGATCTCGGCCATGATGTCCCCGGCCTCGACCTTGTCGCCCACGCCGACGAGCCACTTGGCGAGCGTCCCCTCCTCCATGGTGGGGGACAGGGCGGGCATCTTGATCGGTGTGGGCATCGGGTCTCCTCTGGCGCTACGGCGGCGCGGATTTGCCGAACGGCTTAGGCGAAATAGGCGAAGCGCGGCAAGGTCCTTGCCACGCATACGTTTTCAGCCGATATCCGTGCCCGGGAGACGGACTTGCGGACATTCCTTGTCATCATCGACGAGACCGAAGAGGCGCGAAAGGCACTGCGCTATGCCAGCAGGCGCGCCGAGGCGACGCACGGTACGGTGCAGATCCTTGCGCTGGTCGAGCCACAGAGCTTCAACGCGTTCGGCGGCGTGCAGGCCACGATCGAGAAGGAGGCGCGCGACCGGGCGGAGGCGATCGCCACTAGCGCGGCGGGCAATCTCTTTTCCGAAAGCGGTCGCATGCCCGCGATCAGCGTGGAGGTGGGCGACGGCAATACGGTGGTGCGCGGCTATCTCGAGACGCACCCAGAAGTCACCATGCTGGTGCTGAGCGCCGCGGCCGAAGGCGCGCCGGGGCCGCTGGTCTCGCATTTCTCGCAGATCGTCGGCGCGCTGTCGTGTCCGGTGGTGTTCCTGCCCGGCCGTCTCAGCTTCGAGGAAATCGACCGCCTTTCGGAGTAGTGCCACCACGCGATGTCAGGTGGCGGTTCCCCGCGGCGGATAGTCCTCCTCGGCAATGAAATCGAGGTTTTCCAGCAGATCGTCGAGGTCGGGCCGCGTGAAGGGCGCACTTTGCACCTGCGCCATGTACAGTGTGCCATCGGGGCGGATCAGGAACAGGCCGGGTTCGGAAAACCGATCCGGCTCTTCGCTGCCTTCACGCTTCTCGGAGATATAGAGGCCCCAGTTTCGGGCATCCTCCTCGCTCAGATCGTAGACGAGCGGCAGATCGCCGGTGTCCCATTCGTCGTCGACCTTCATCGCCCGTTCCTTGCTATCCATGGAGATGGCGAAAACGTTCAGGCCGCGTCTGGTGAACCGGTCGAGCTCGCCGCCGAGTTCCTCCAGATAGTTCTCGCATATCGGGCAGTGACTGCCGCGGTAGAACACGAGCATGGTGAAGGCGTCGGGCGACTGTTTCGAGAGTTCGAACTGCGCCTCGATCGTAAGCGGCAGCTGGATGTCGGGGGTCTTCTCGCCGGGGATGAGCATGGTCGGTGTCTCCTTTTATTCACCAACCGGCCCCGGGTGCGTCCCGTTCCGCCCTACTTCTTCTTGCGCCCCTGGTGCCGGATATTGCCGGGGCGACCGCGCTTGCCCTGCGCGTGCTTTGGCGGGCCCTTGCCATCCCTCCTGCCCGTCCCTTTGCCTTTGGGCGGACCACCCTTCTTGCGAGCGGGTGGGCGATCGCCGCGCGGTTCGATCTTGCCGCCATCGCTGTCGGGCACGTCGAATTTGAGAGCGCCGGTCAGCGGGTTCGATTCGGCGAGCTTCAGCCGCAGCCGCTGCCCCACCTCGTAGCGCGTGCCGGTGTCCGAGCCGATCAGCGCCTGCGCGGCCTCGTCGTAATGGAAATATTCGCGACCTAACGTGGAGACCGGCACCAGCCCGTCCCCACCGAATCCCAGGATGGTGGCGAAGAACCCGAAGCCCTGCACGCCCGTGATGCGCGTGTCGAATTCCTGGCCGACCTTCTCGGCGAGATAGGCGGCAACGTAGCGGTCGATGGTATCGCGCTCCGCCTCCATCGCGCGGCGCTCCGCCTGGCTGATCGCGTCGGTGATCTCGTTCAGCTTGGTACGGTCGCGCTCCGACAGCCCGCTGGTATCGGGCAGCGAGCCCGGCGGCGCCGGTTGCTCCAGCCCGTAGGCATCGACCAGCGCGCGGTGGACCAGCAGGTCGGCATAGCGGCGGATCGGCGAGGTGAAATGCGCGTAGCTGCCGAGCGACAGGCCGAAATGGCCCGCGTTCTGCGGCCCGTAATAGGCCTGCGTCTGGCTGCGCAGCACCGCCTCCATCAACAGCGCCTTCTCCGCCTCGTCCGTCACGTCCTTCAGGAAGCGGTTGAACAGCGTCGGCGTGATGACCTGGCCCAGCGCCAGCTTCTTGTCCTGCGTGGCGAGAAAATCGCGCAGTGCGATCAGCTTCTCGCGGCTCGGCGGTTCGTGGATGCGATAGACCACGGGAGCGGTCTTCGCTTCCAGCGCCTTGGCCGCCGCGACATTGGCCGCGATCATGAAATCCTCCACCACCCGGTGGGCATCGAGCCGCTCGCGCACCGCGATCTCGGCGATCTTGCCCTTGTCGTCGAGCACCACGCGGCGCTCCGGCAGGTCCAGATCGAGCGGATCGCGGGCCTCGCGGGCCGCGAACAGCGCCTTCCACGCCGCCCACAGGTTCTTGAGCTCGTCCGACGCCGAGCCGTCGTCGATCGCGGCCTGCGCATCTTCGTAGGCGATATTGTGCGCGAGCCGCACGATCGCGCGGGTGAAGCGCCACTTGGTTATCTTGCCTTCCGGCGAGATATGCAGGTGGCACGCCATCGCCGCACGGTCCTGATCCGCCTTCAACGAACAGACGTCGGCGCTCAGCACTTCGGGCAGCATCGGTACCACGCGGTCCGGGAAATAGACCGAATTGCCGCGCTTCCTCGCCTCACGGTCGATCTGGCCGCCGGGCCGCACGTAATAGCTGACATCGGCGATGGCGACGATGGCGTTGAAGCCGCCATTGCCGTCGGGCTCCGCCCAGATGGCATCGTCGTGGTCGCGCGCGTCGGCGGGGTCGATCGCGACGATCGGCACGTTGCGCAGGTCCTCGCGCTTGTCCGCGTGCAGCGGCAGTTTGGCTGCGCGCTCGGCCTCCTCCAGCACCTCTTCGGAGAAAACATGGCGGATGCCGTGCTTGGCGATCGCGATCAGGCTGAAGCTTTTCGGCTCGAGCGGATCGCCCACCACTTCGGTGACATTTACCCCCGCGCGTGCTCCGCGCCCGGCGGGTTCGGCCAGGACCAGCTGACCTTCCTCCGCCCCGCCGATGTCGCGGATGGGGGAGGCATTGCGCACCTTCTTGTCGATCGGTGCAAGCCACGCTTTCCCGCTGCCGTCGATCTCGACCACACCCATCATTCCTTCGGTTCGGGCGGGCAGCTTCTTCATCGGGTGGGCGCGCCAGCCGCGATCGGTTTCTTCGTTGCGCGCAAGGATGCGGTCGCCGCGCTTGAGGGCGGGCATACCCTTGGTTTTCTTCTGGCCCTTGCCGCGACCGCCCCTGTCTTCGACCACCAGCAGGCGCGGCGGTTTGGAGCCGTCGTCCGGGTTCCAGTTCTCGGGCTCGGCGAAGATATCGCCATCGTCGATCTCGACGACCTTGAGCACCGTCACTTTCGGAACACCGCCCATGCGATGATAGGCGGTCTTCTTGCCGTCGATCAGGCCTTCCTCGGCCATGTCCTTGAGGCGCTTCTTGAGCGCGATCTTCTCCTGTCCCTTCAGACCGAAGGCCTTCGCGATCTCGCGCTTGCCGGCCGGGGTATCGGAGGTCTGGATGAATTCGAGTATCTGCTCGCGCGTCGGCAGGCCCTGGGGCTTGCCGTGCGAGTGCTTTGCGTTTTTCTGTTGTGTCATTCGCCCACCAATATGGGGATCGCCCTACTCGCTGTCACCCTCCCCTTGCGCGAGCGGTGCGAAAGCGCCGCCGGGAACCGCGCTGGCGACCGGGCTGCACGCGCCGTCGGCGGAGCAGGACGAGACGCCGAAGAACCAGTCGTCGCCGCGGATATGCGCCAGCGTGGTCGAAATCTCGGTACGAGAGACAACTGCTCCATTGCGTTGTCCGCGTGGTTCGCGAACGGATACGACAACCCCTTCGTTGGCCTGCCTCACCGCATCGGGCACGTCGATGGTATCGAACGGCTCACTCGGCCAGTAGGGTTGATCCGTCCGTCGCCGATAGAGGCGATAGGAATGCGCGCCGACAACCGGCTTCCAGCTGATTTCGGTATCGGTGCTCACCGCTGCTTTCGCGACCGGGGCGGGTGGCATCGGAGCCTGGGCCAGCTCCGCCAGCGTACGCACGTTCAGCTGTGTGACCTTGGCGAGGTAGGGGAAGTCCATCTTGTCGATGGTGTCGCCGTATTCGACTCCGTCTTCGGTCCTCAGGTCCTGATGCTGCTGGTCGTAGTTCTCGACCGCAACGGAGAAGCGGATTGCGGGATAACCTTTATCCAGAAACGGAAGCTGGTCGCCACCCCGCCCCATCCGGTCCGTCCGCCATATCTGACGAACCGCCAGCTCGCCCTCGCTCTTCTCCGCGATGTCATCGACGAAGCGCGACAGATTGCGGCTCGGGCTGTCGTTCTCGCCGCCGTCGCGCGCTTGCGCGGACAGCGCCCGGTCGGTCACATCGGCGCGGGTCCCTTCGGAAAAGACGCGGACGTGCCCGGCATCGCAGAACCCGTCCGAACCGCAGCTGTTGCCTACGATGTCGTTGTTCAGCACCGCCTTGACTGTCCACCCCTGCTGCTGCGCGTAATCCGCCAGCAACTGCCCCCCGTAGAGCCCCTGCTCCTCGCCCGAGAGCAGCGCGTAGACGATCGTGGTCGGATATCGGTGTTTGGACAGGACCCGCGCTGCCTCTATCGCCAGGGCGGTGCCGCTGCCGTCGTCGTTCGCGCCCGGCGCGTCCGCCGTCGCGTTCATCACGTCGCTGACGCGGCTGTCGATATGGCCCTGCACGATCACCACTTCATTCGGCCGCTCGGTCCCGCGCTGGATGGCCACCACATCGCGCAACCGCACCGGATCGGGAATGCGCCCGCCCTGCACCTGCGTTTCGGGCAGCACGACCTCGAGACAGCCGCCGCAGCCTTTCGAGATCGATCGAAATTCGTCCGCGCCCCAATCGACCGCCGCGCCGATGCCGCGCTTCGGATCGGTCTGGCTGGAAAGCGTATGCCGCGTGCCGAACGACACCAGCTTCTCCACCGTCTCCTTCAGGCGTTCGGCGGACACGGCGCTCGCCGGATCGTCCTGCGCGGCGAGAGGTGTCGCGAGTAGAGCGATAGCGGCGGATGCGAGCAGGGGCTTTTTCATGCGCGGCACTGTCGCCGCGAATGCTCGCGATTACAACTGCGTCAATACGCCTTCGCGACGTAGATCCGCTCCACTGCCGGATCGCCGGTGAAGATGCAGGAGCCGTCGGCGGCCGGACCGTCCATCGGGACGTTGCGGATCGTCAGCTTCAGCTCTTTGAGCTGTTCGACCACCTTGTCCAGCGCCGCACCGGTCGGCTTCGACCATTGCACCTCGACCCAACCGGGGAACTGCGCATCGCCCGAATAGAAGGCGCGCAGGCCATCCATATCGGCGATGTCGCGCACGATATTGGCATCGCGCCGCTCCGCCGCCTCGGTGAACAGCGCATGCTGGATATCACCCAGCAAGCCGCCGATCGTCTGGCCGGCGGCCTCGCGCGTCGGCGTCTGGAAGGCAGGCTTGCCGGTTTCGGCATTCCACAGCGCGTCGCGGCGCAGCAGGCTGACGACGCCGTTTTCCATGTCGCGGCCGCCGACCTCGATGATCACCGGCGCGCCCTTGCGCACCCAGTCCCAGCGCTTGGCCGCGGCCTTGCCCGGCTTGGTGTCGAGCAGCACGCGCACCGGCTCGCCCAGCGCGTGCTGCCCGGCGATCGCAACGCGCAGCCCCTCGCAATAGTCGAGCAGTTCCGCATCCTCCGGCTTGTCGCGCAGCATCGGCAGGATCACGACCTGCCACGGCGCGATGCGCGGCGGTACGCGCAGCCCGTCGTCGTCGCCATGGGTCATGATGACACCGCCGATCATGCGGGTGGAGACACCCCAGCTGGTCGTGTGGCAGAACTGCTGCGAACCCTCGCGGTCCTGGAACTGGATGCCGCTCGCCTTCGCGAAATTGGTGCCGAGATAATGGCTGGTACCGGCCTGCAGCGCCTTGCCGTCCTGCATCATCGCCTCGATCGACCAAGTCTCGACCGCGCCGGGAAAGCGCTCGTTCTCCGGCTTCTCGCCAGCGATCACCGGCAGCGCGAGATCTTCCTCGGCACAGGCGCGATAGACCTCCAGCATGGTCATGGTGTGCGCCTTCGCCTGCTCGGCAGTTTCATGCGCGGTATGCCCTTCCTGCCACAGGAATTCGCTGGTGCGCAGGAACATGCGGGTGCGCATCTCCCAGCGCATGACGTTGGCCCATTGGTTGGTCAGCAGCGGCAGGTCGCGCCAGCTCTGGATCCAGCGCGCCATGGCATCGCCAATGATCGTTTCGGAGGTCGGCCGGATCACCAGCGGCTCTTCCAGCTTCGCCTCGGGATCGGGGATCAGCCCGCCCTTGCCATCGGCGATCAGGCGGTGATGCGTGACGACCGCCATTTCCTTGGCGAAGCCTTCGACATGCTCCGCCTCGCGCTCGAAATTGGCGAGCGGGATCAGCAGCGGGAAATAACAGTTCTCGTGCCCCTTCGCCTTGATCCGGTCGTCGAGCAGGCGCTGGATGCGTTCCCACATGCCGTAGCCCCACGGCTTGATCACCATGCAGCCACGCACGCCCGATTCCTCGGCCAACTGCGCTTCGGCAACGACCGCCTGGTACCATTGCGCGAAGTCGTCCGCGCGCTTGATCGAGAGGGCGTGGCGTATTTCGGGCACGGGCAGATCCTGATGTTCGGTGGCGCTGGGCGGAAGGGCGCCCCCTCGCGCTATTTGCCCAGTTCGTCCAGTCGCTTTTGCATCGCCGCCATCTGCGCGCGCATTTCAGCAAGATCGTCACCCTTCGCAGCGGGCGCTTCGTCGGTGGTGGCAGGTGCGGGCTTATCCTTCCGGCCCCCACCCATGAACGCCTCGGTCGCAGCGCGCATCATCTCCATGTTGTTCTCTGCGATCCTGGCGAAGGGATGATCCTTCCAGCCCGACTCCATCGCCTTTTGCCATTCGGGCCGGTGGGTGGAGAAGTTCTCCATTGCGGCTTCCAGAAAGTGTGGCATCACCGGCTGCATCGAATGACCGTAGAGCGAGATGATCTGGCGCAGGAAGCTAATCGGCAGCATTTCCGCGCCGTTCGTTTCTGCCTCCATGATGATCTGCGTCATGATCGTGCGGGTGAGATCGTCGCCGGTCTTCGCGTCGATCACCTTGAACTCCACGCCTTCGCGGGTCATCCGGGCGAGATCGTCGAGCGTGATGTAGCTCGACGAGGCAGTGTTGTAGAGCCGCCGGTTGGCGTATTTCTTGATAACGACCGTTTCGTCGCTATCGGTCTTGGTATTCTTGCTAGCCATCGCGAGCTCCGGGTTTTGTGCAGTTTTGCTGCAGCTTACCACCTGCAATATGTGCAGTGCAACATGAGCCGCATCAGCGGCGGAAGCGTGTCCCGATCGTGGTCAGCAATTCATATTGCGACAGCCCGCTTTGGGCGGAGATTTCGGGTAGGTCGAACGGCACGTCGAGCCATTCGCCCGCGCGAAGGTCGGGCGCGGCGGTAATGTCGGCGATCACCATGTCCATCGACACCTTGCCGAGCAGCGCCAGCTTGCGACCCTCGCTGACAAGGTGCGATCCGCCGCGCGCGCGCAGGAACCCGTCGGCATAGCCTAGCGAGACCGTGGCGACCCGCATGGGTGCCTTCGCCACAAACTCACGGTTGTAGCCGACCGCGTCGCCAGCGCCGATATCGCGGGTCTGGATGATCGCGGCGCGGGGAAAGGCGACTTGCCGGATCGTGCCGGAAAGCTCGCCGCGCGGGATGCCGCCATAGAGCGCCAGTCCCGGCCTGGTGAGGTCGGCATGGTAGCCCTCCCCCAACGCGATACCGGCACTGTTGGCGATGCTCGCCTCGCGATGGCGAACGCGGCCGCGCGCCTCCCGGAACGCCGCGAGCTGGCGCGCATTGGCCGGATCGTCTTCGTCCGCGCTGGAAAGATGGGTCAGCAACACGCGAACATCGAGCGCGGCAATCGCTGGCTCGGACAGCGCGGATACGGGAACCCCGAGCCGATTGATTCCCGTGTCGACCATCAGATCGCACGGGCCCCCGCCCCCCTCGGTCCACCGCCGCGCCTGATGCAGCGAGTTTACCACAGGGACCGCGCCAACAGCCTGCGCATAAGCCACCTCGTCCGCGCTGTTCGCGCCATGGAGCACGCTCACCTGCTCGGGCGGCACATGCCCGACCACGCCGACAACCTCGCTCCAGTGCGCGACGAAAAAGTTGCGCGCACCCGCATCGCGCAGCACCGGCACGCACGTATCTACGCCGAGGCCGTAGCAATTCGCCTTGGCCGCCGCACCCGCGCGCGCCTTTCCCGACAGGCGATCGAGAGCGCGCCAGTTGGCGGCCAGCGCCTCGCGATCGATGCGCAGTTCGAGGGAACGCGGAGGAGGCTCGGGCAGGTTGGTCATGTGTTCTCGAACTCCCGCGGCGGGCCGCCGCGAATACCCCAGATCGCAATGATCGCACCGAATGCCGTGAGGGCCCAGGTGTACCAGAGGCCCGAATAGACATCCCCGGTGCGCGCCACGATGTAGCTTGAAATGAGCGGCAGGAACCCGCCGAGGATGCCTGCGCCGAGGTGGTAGGGGATCGACATCGAACTGTAGCGGATCTTGGCCGGGAACATCTCCGTCAGCAGCGCGGCGACCGATCCGTAGGTGAGCGCCGAGAGCATGCCCATCGCCAGCAACAGCGCGAAGATGCCCGCAAGGGCAACTGCGCCGGGCTGCTGGCGTGCGAAGTCGAAACCCGCGCGGCCGAGCATCTCCTGCAAACCGTCGCGGCGCGCGTCGCTGTCGGTCAGCCAACCCGAGGGAATGGCGAAGGCTTGGTCTGCAATCGACATGGAAAGGGTCGGTGCCTCGCGCACGCGATAGGCGACACCGCTCGCCGTCAGCGTCTCGAGCACCTTGCCGCACGGACTCTGCTCGCGCCCGGTGAGCTCGGCGAAGGGATCGGTCGCGCAATCGCGCCCCGCCACCACAACCGGATAGCGCTCCGCCGCATCGGCCAGCGCAGGATTAGCGAGGTGTCCCATGCCCCAGAAAATCGGGAAGACCAGCACCAACGTCAGCAGAGCCCCGACGACGATCGGCTTCTTGCGACCGATCCGGTCGGACCAGCGTCCGACGATGACGTAGAGCGGCATGGCCGCCAGCCCGGCGCAAAACAGTATGTATTCGACCGTCTTTTCTTCCACCCGCATCGGTCCGCGCAGGAAATTCAGGCTGGAAAAGAAGGCGGTGTACCAGATCACCGTCAGCGTGCCGGCAACGCCGAACAGCGCGACGAAGATGCGCCCCTTGTTACCGGGATAGGTGAAGCTTTCGACGAAGGGATTGCCGCTAGTTTCGCCCGCGTTCTTCATCGCCTGGAATACCGGGCTCTCGGACAGTTTGAGGCGCATCCACAGCGATATGGCGAGCAGCAGCAGGGACAGCAGGAACGGAACCCGCCAGCCCCACGCGGCGAAGGTGTCTTCGGGAATAATCCAGCGACACAGCACGACCACCGCGATGGACAGGACGAAACCGCCCACGACGCTCGCCTGAATGAAGCTGGTGTAGAACCCGCGCTTGTCCGGCGGAGCATGCTCGGCGACGTAGATCGCCGCGCCGCCATACTCGCCGCCCAGCGCCAGACCCTGAAGGATGCGCAGGCCGATCACGATGATCGGCGCGACGATCCCGATACTGGTCGCATCGGGGACGAGCCCGACGCCAGCGGTCGCGATTCCCATCAGCGTAACCGTGACGAGAAAGGTATATTTGCGGCCCAACCGGTCGCCGAGAAAGCCGAACAGAATCGCGCCGAGCGGACGGAAGCCGAAGCCGATCGCGAAGCCCGCCCAGACCAGCAGCAACTGCAATGTCGGGTTTCCACCCGGAAAGAAGGCGGCGCCGATCAGCCCGGCGAGCGTGCCGTAGATAAAGAAGTCGTACCATTCGAAGATCGTGCCGGCGGAAGATGCGGCAATGACGAGGCGGATTTCCTTCGCGGTTGGCTCTCGCTCCAATGCGGTATCGACGCTCTCGGCCATGGCTGTCCCTCTCCCCCTTATGGAAAGCGGTTTACTCAGCGGCCTGGGAATTGGAAAGCGCGTCGATCGCGGCCTTCCACGGCAGGAGCATCGCGCCATGGCGACCGGGATAGGCCCGCGCGGGCTCGAGCAGCGCAAGGTCGGGCCAGTCGGGGCGATCTGCGTTCTCGGTGAGCCAGTCTTCCATCGCCCTGGCCGAGCCAAGCAATTGCTCCCGCGTCCTGCCGACCACATGGCGGGCGAAGATCGCGGCGGACGCCTGGCCGATGGCGCACGCCGACAGCCGCAGGCCGATCGCGGCGATCTCGTCGCCGGACAGCCTGAGCCCCAGCGACAGCGTACTCCCGCATGCGGGAGAGCGCGCCGCGCCGCGCAAGGGCAGATCGTTGGTCAGCGGATACTCGTGCAGCTCCACCGCCAATGCCAGAATTTGCGGGGTGTAGAGCTTCGCCGCGCTCATTCGGCTGCCGGTTCCTCGTCCTCATCGGTAGTGCCGGATTGCGCGGTGCGCCTCTCCTGAATGTAGGTGACCGTCGCGTCGGTCGCCGCGTTGACGACAGGATAGGTTCGCGCCTGTGTGATCCAGTCCGGTCGCCCCTCCTCGCCCCAGATGGTATCGTAGCCCAGCACCACGATGGAGAAGGCGATCATCACGATAACCGCCCCCTTCAGCGCGCCGAAGCCGAAGCCGAGGGCGCGATCGACCGGACCCAGCATGGAATTGCGAGAGGTCTTCCCCGCGCGCGTCGCGATCAGGCGCATCAGGCCGTAGGAAACGCCCAGCAAGAGGAGAAACGCCACCACCGCCGCCGTCGTCTCGGAATCGAATTTCGGAGCGAGCCAGGCAAGCAGCGGTTCGTGGAAATAGCGGATCGCTACGATCGCCGCGACCCAGGCGAGAAGCGACAGCACCTCCTGCACGAAGCCGCGCGCAAAGCCGCCGACAGCGCCGAAACCGACGATCACGAGAACGATGATATCGAAAGCGGTCATTTATTCCGCCGATTATGCGTTGCCCATCACCCGGTCAACGAGGTTGGCGAGCCGGTCGAGCGCGATCCGCTGCAGTCCCTCCACCTTGTCCTCGTCCGATTTACCGGATGGGCGCGGTCCGTAACCGCGATCGAAGCCGAGCTTGGCCGCCTCTCGCAGCCGGGGCGCGCCGCGCGCGACCGGACGGATTTCCCCTGCGAGCGACACTTCCCCGAACCACACCGAACGATCGGGCAATGGCCGGTCGGCAAGCGCGGAGACCAGCGCGGCGGCGACAGCGAGATCGGCGGCGGGGTCGGTCAGGCGATAGCCACCCGCGACGTTGAGATAGACCTCCGCATTGGAGAAGCTCAGGCCGCAGCGCGATTCGAGCACGGCTAGCAACATGGCGAGGCGGCCATTATCCCAGCCCACGACCGCACGGCGCGGCGTCGCGCCCGATTGCAAACGTACGATCAATGCCTGCACTTCTACCAGCACCGGCCGCGTACCCTCCAGCGCGGGGAACACCGCGCTGCCTGCCAGCGGTTCGTCCCGGCCCGACAGGAACAGCGTGGAGGGGTTTGCGACCTCCTCCAGCCCTTGCCCAGCCATCGCGAACACGCCGATCTCGTCCACGGCACCGAAGCGATTCTTGAGCGCGCGCAGGATGCGGAACTGGTGGCTGCGCTCCCCCTCGAAGCTCATCACCACATCGACCATGTGCTCGAGCACACGAGGGCCGGCGATACTCCCATCCTTAGTGACATGGCCGACCAACACGAGCGCGACCCCGTTCTCCTTGGCGTAGCGGATGAGCTCGAACGCGCAGCCGCGCACCTGGCTGACGGTCCCCGGCGCACCTTCGATGGTGTCGGAATGCATCGTCTGGATCGAATCGATCACCAGCAGCGCCGGGGGCCGATCCTGAAACTCCCGCCCACCAAGCGTGGTCAGGATATCGCGCACCGATGTCGCGGACGCGAGCTGGACCGGCGCATCGGCGAGACCGAGGCGCGAGGCGCGCAAGCGGACCTGTCCCGCCGCTTCCTCACCGCTGATATAGACCACCTGTCCGCCGCCGCGCGCGATACTTGCACCCGCTTGCAGCAACAGCGTGGACTTCCCGATCCCGGGATCACCACCCATGAGAATCGCCGACCCGGGGACGAGGCCGCCGCCCAGCGCGCGGTCGAATTCGGCGATACCGGTCGGGCGGCGTTGCAGCGCCTCGCCCGGCGCGTCGAGCGCCTCCAGCGCGAAGGCCCGCCCGCCGCTCGACAAATCGTGTTTCTGCGAGAAAACGGTCGCGGGCACATCCTCGACCAGCGTGTTCCATTCGGCGCAATCGCCGCACTGACCCTGCCACCGGTGCGATACGGCCCCGCAGGCCTGGCAGACATAACGCTTCTTCGGCTTCGCCATTTGCGCCCTCTATCGAGAACAATTCGGGAACGCAATTGCAAAGGGCGCTTTCTGCCGCCATCATCGTATGCATGCGGCAAAAGGAACTTCGCATTGCGCTCGTGTGCTATGGCGGGGTCAGCCTCGCCGTTTACATGCACGGCGTCACCAAGGAGGTCTGGCATCTCGCGCAGGCGAGCCGCGACCATCATTCGGGTGCTGACGCGGGCGGTGGCATTACGGGGGTCTATCGCGACCTGATCCGCCATTGCGAGGAACAGAGCGGCCTGCGCCTGCGCATCCTGCCCGACATCCTGAGCGGCGCGAGTGCGGGCGGCATCAATGCCGTGTTTCTGTCCCAGGCGATCTTCGCCGGATATTCGCTCGACCCACTGACCGAACTCTGGCTCGAATCGGCCGACGTGGACCGGCTGTTCGCGGAAGAGGCACGCCCCGGCTGGCGCTTCGCCAAGTTCTGGGCGCAGCCGCTGGCGGAATACGTCCTGCGCCGTCCCGGCAATGCGGTGTCGGAAAGCGTCGCGCCGGAAACCCGGTCCGAAGTGCGCGAGAAGGTCTCGCGCCTGATCCGCGGTCGCTGGTTCGCGCCGCCTTTCTCAGGCGCGGGCATGTCGCGGCTGATCTGGGATGCATTGCAAGCCATGGCGCAGGCAGACGCGGGCCCGCCCCTCCTCCCGCCCGGCCATCCGCTCGACCTCTATGTGACGACGACGGATTTTCGCGGCTATCTCGCCGAGTTGCGGCTCAACAGCCCGCCGGTGGTTCAGGAAAGCGAGCATCGTCTGCCAATTTCCTTCACCGCGGATACGCCCGCGATTCCAGGGATGGCCTTCGCCGATCCGCTCGAACTCACCTTCGCAGCGCGCGCCACCTCCAGCTTTCCCGGCGCCTTCCCCCCTCTGCGCGTCCCGGAGATCGACGCGTTGGCGAAATCGGAAGGGGCTGCGTGGCAAGGGCGCGACGCGTTCCTGCTTAGGATCATGCCGACGCATTCTGCGGCCGGGGTGGCCGAAAGCGTGTCGCTGATCGATGGCTCGGTGCTGGTCAATCGCCCGTTCGAGGGCGCGATCGAGGCGCAGCGCGGCCGCCCGGCCCACCGGGAGGTGGATCGCCGCTTCGTCTATATCGATCCGCGCCCCGACCGGGTCGGTTCGCTGCGCGACGATCACACGAAGCCGGTGGGCTTCTTCGGTGCGATTTTCGGCTCGCTGTCTACCATTCCGCGCGAGCAGCCTATCCGCGACAATCTGGAGGCTCTGGCCGAGCAATCGCGCGAGGCGGAGCGCCTCGCCCGGATCACGCGCGGCCTGCGTCCGGAAGTTGAGGCGGCGATCGAGCGATTGTTCGGGCGTACGCTGTTCCTCGATAACCCCAATCCGCGCCGCCTGCGGAACTGGCGAAATCGCGCGCAACAGGCGGCGGCGGAGCGGGCGGGCTATGCTTTTCAGGCCTATGCCCAAGCGAAGTTCGATGGGATCGTAGAGCGGCTGGCGCGGCTGATCTGCGATGCGGCGGACGGGGCCGATGCACTCGATCCGGTGCTGGTGGGCGCGCGGCTTCGCATTGCGCTACAGGCCCGGGGTCTCGATACGCTGGCCGCGCCGGGTGGCGGTGCCAACGATGCCGCAATCGCATTCTTCCGCCAGCACGACCTTGATTTCCGCGTGCGGCGCCTGCGCACGATCGCGCGGCGCCTGTCGCGCGAATGGGAAGCCGATCCCGAGATCGACGATGCCGCGCTCGACCATGCGCGGGAGCGCGTTTACGACATCCTCGCGCTCTATTTCGACCGCGAGGGCACCGCCCATCTGGGCGAGGATTTCCCGGCATTGGCCCAGGCCGTATTCACGGAGCCGGGGGCTGTGCTGGAACGCCTGGAGCAGCGCCATCTGCTGCCCTCGGTGGACGAACAGGCTGAGGCGCTGCTGGCCGAGGCGTTGCAGGCGATGCCGACCAATCTGCGCCGTCGGACGCTGCTGACCTACCTTGGATTCCCTTTCTACGACGTCGCCACGCTGACCCTGATCGGGGGCGACGGGCAGCGCGAGCTCAATCCGGTAAAGGTCGACCGGATCAGCCCGGACGACGCGCGCTCGATCAGGCCGGGCGGAACCCGTTCGACGCTCCGTGGCATCGAATTCTACAATTTCGGTGCATTCTTCAGCCGGGCCTATCGGGAGAACGACTACCTCTGGGGTCGTCTGCACGGGGCGGAGCGGCTAATCGACATCGTGTTGTCGACGATGGAGACCGACAAGGTGAAGGTGGATAGCAAAGCGTGGAAACGCCGCGCTTTCCTTGCCATCCTGGACGAGGAACGCGGTCGTCTGAGAGCCAATCCACGGCTGATTTCCACGATCGAAGCCGAGATCGAGGCACGCCTCGGCCCGGCCTAGCGCGCGTCAGGCGCCGAAGGCGCCCTTCAGCTTGTCGAAGAAGCCACGCGTTTCCGGGCATTCCTCGCCGGTCTCGGTCTCCGCGAACTGCTGCAATATATCCTTCTGCTCGCGGGTGAGCTTGGTCGGAGTCTCCACGACGATCTCCGCTACCAGATCGCCCCGCCCACGCCCTTGCAGAACCGGCATGCCCGCTCCGCGCTTGCGCAGCTGGCGACCCGATTGAATGCCGGCGGGAATGGAAATCTCGTTGGTCGATCCGTCCAGATCGGGAATCGTCACCGTTCCGCCAAGGGCCGCCGTGGTGAAACTGACCGGAACGCGAGCGAGGAGGTTCGTACCCTCGCGCTGGAATACTCCGTGCGCACGGACGTGAATGAAGATGTAGAGGTCGCCAGGCGGCGCGCCGCGAGGCCCGGCCTCGCCCTTGCCGGACAAGCGGATGCGCGTGCCGGTATCGACGCCCGGCGGGACCTCGACCGTGATAGCCTGCTCGCGATCCACACGGCCCTCGCCCCGGCAGTCGTGGCAAGGTTCCTCAAGCACTTCGCCGCGACCGTTGCAATTGGGACAGGGCCGCTCGACCACGAACAGCCCCTGCTGCGCGCGCACCTTGCCGAAACCCTTGCACAGATTGCAGCCACGCGTGCCGGTGCCCGGTGCCGCACCCGATCCGTCACAGGTCTCGCAGGTCTGCGACACCTCGATCTCGATCTGCGTATCCTTCCCGTGGAACGCCTCTTCGAGCGTAATTTCCATATCGTAGCGCAGGTCCGCACCGCGGCGCGGCTGCTGCCGCCCACCGCCACCTCCGAACGCGCTGCCGAAGATGGTTTCGAAAATGTCGCCGATATCGGCGAAGTCTGCGCCGGCGCGACCGCCGCCGAAGCCGCCACCGGGTCCGCCCTGCTGGAAGGCTGCATGGCCATACTGGTCGTAAGCGGCGCGCTTCTGCGGGTCCTTCAGTACCTCGTAGGCTGCGCTGCACGCCTTGAACTGCGCCTCCGCCTCGGCATCTCCCGGATTGCGGTCCGGATGATACTTCATCGCCATCTTGCGATAGGCGGATTTGATCGTGCCGCCGTCCGCATCGCGCGTGACGCCCAGCAATTCGTAGAAATCGTATTCGGTTGCCGACATGGTGCCTTCCCGTCCGTCAAAAACCTGACCGCCACCGATGCCCTACCTTTTCAGGCAGCGGGCACCGGTGGCGGCGATGGTTCTCACCAGAACTGTCAGCCCTTATTTTCGTCGTCGACTTCGGAGAACTCGGCGTCGACGACATCTTCGTCGGTACCGCTCTCGCTGCCCGCCGCGGCACCGTCGTTGGGCGCATCGGCGGAAGCGTTCGATTGCTCCTGCTCGTAGATCTGCTGACCCATCTTCATCGCGACTTCGGTCAGTTCCTGCGCCTTGCCGTTGATCGCTTCCGCATCGTCACCTTCGAGCGCGGTCTTCACCTCGGCGATCTTGGCCTCGACGTCGGACTTCAGCCCCGCGTCGATCTTGTCGCCATGCTCGTCGATCTGCTTCTGCGTCGCGTGGACCAGGCTGTCTGCCTGGTTGCGGGCTTCGGCAGAGGCGCGACGCTTCTTGTCCTCCTCGGCGAACTTCTCCGCGTCCTGCACCATCTGGTCGATGTCGGAATCGGACAGACCGCCGGAGGCCTGGATCTTGATCGTCTGCTCCTTGCCCGTGCCCTTGTCCTTCGCGGACACATTGACGATGCCGTTCGCGTCGATGTCGAAGGTCACCTCGATCTGCGGCACGCCGCGCGGGGCGGGGGGAATGCCGACGAGGTCGAAATTGCCCAGCAGCTTGTTGTCCGCCGCCATCTCGCGCTCGCCCTGGAAGACGCGGATCGTCACCGCATTCTGGTTATCTTCCGCAGTCGAGTAGGTCTGGCTCTTCTTGGTCGGGATCGTCGTGTTGCGATCGATCATCCGGGTGAAGACACCGCCCAGCGTCTCGATACCCAGCGACAGCGGGGTCACGTCGAGCAGCAGCACGTCCTTGACGTCGCCCTGCAGAACGCCCGCCTGGATCGCCGCGCCCATGGCCACGACCTCGTCGGGGTTGACGCCGGTGTGCGGCTTCTTGCCGAAGAACTCCTCGACCACTTCGCGCACCTTGGGCATGCGGGTCATGCCGCCGACCAGGATCACCTCGTCGATGCCGCCCTTGTCGACACCGGCATCGGCCAGTGCCTTCTTACAGGGTTCGAGCGTGCGCTTGATGAGGTCACCGACCAGCTGCTCCAGCTTGGAGCGCGTGATCGTCTCGACCAGGTGCAGCGGGGTGCTCGACCCACCTTCCATGCGAGCGGTGATGAAGGGCAGGTTGACTTCGGTCTGCGCGGCGCTGGAAAGCTCGATCTTCGCCTTCTCGGCCGCTTCCTTCAGGCGCTGCAGCGCGAGCTTGTCGGTCCGGAGATCCATGTTCTCCTTCTTCTTGAACTCGTCCGCGAGATATTCGACGATCGCGCTGTCGAAATCCTCGCCGCCCAGGAAGGTGTCGCCATTGGTCGACTTCACCTCGAACACGCCGTCGCCGATTTCCAGCACGGAGATGTCGAAGGTACCGCCGCCGAGGTCGTAGACCGCGATGGTCTTGCCGTCGTCCTTATCGAGGCCATAGGCGAGCGCGGCCGCGGTCGGCTCGTTGATGATGCGCAGAACTTCGAGACCCGCGATCTGGCCGGCGTCCTTGGTCGCCTGGCGCTGCGCGTCGTTGAAGTACGCGGGAACGGTAATCACGGCCTGCGCCACGGTCTCACCGAGATAGCTCTCGGCGGTTTCCTTCATCTTTTGCAGGATGAAGGCCGAAATCTGGCTGGGGGAGTATTCCTCGCCACCCGCTTCGACCCAGGCATCTCCGTTCTTGCCCTTGACGATGTCATAGGGGACCAGCTTCTGATCCTTCTGAGTCAGCGGATCGTCGTAACGGCGCCCGATCAATCGCTTGATCGCGAACAGCGTGTTGTCGGGATTGGTGACTGCCTGGCGCTTCGCCGGCTGGCCGATGAGGCGCTCGCCATCCTTGGTGAATGCGGTGATCGACGGCGTCGTGCGCGCGCCTTCCGAATTCTCGATGACCTTGGGCTTGCCCCCATCCATGACGGCGACGCAGGAGTTCGTCGTGCCGAGGTCGATACCGATTACTTTCGCCATTATTTCCCTATCCTGTTTCAGTTGTTTGGACGCTGCACATTCGCTTTCCCGCTAGCGGCAAAAGGCACTCGGCAGCTCGATTGACCACGGCGATATAGGTGCGCTTGCGCTTGGCACAAGGGAAGAGGATCGCTAGAAATCCGGCCCAGGACGAGGAGGATATATCCGATATGAGCAGACAGATTTTCGCCGCCGCCGCACTGGTTCTGGCCGTTCCGACCCTGGCCGCCTGCGGGGGCGATGCGCCGACCGAGGAAGCCGGAGTCCCCGGCGTCACGGTCAGCAATGCTCGCATGGTACTCGCGCCGGTGGCCGGCAATCCGGCCGCGATCTATTTCGACCTGTCCTATGACAGCGACCGACCGCTCGCGCTCAGTCGCGCGTCGGTGAAGGGTGCCGAAAGCGCGGTCATCCATAAATACGGCATGTGGAACGAGCAGGAGCAAATGGTCGAGGCGAGCCGCATGACCCTGAACAAGGGGGAGACGGTGAAGTTCGAGCCCGGCGGCCTCCACGTCATGGCGATGAACCCGTCGCCCGAACTCAAGGCGGGCGGATCGACCGACATGACGCTGCACTTCTCCGGCGGAAAGGAAGAGGTGGTACCCGTGACGATCCAGGCCGCGGGCGAGGATCGCTAGGATTGACCGGAGATGGCGGCGTGGCGGGGGTATCGAGCGATGCGCCCGCCTGCCCCGTGGGCGGGGAGCGATCCCTCACCGAGGGAGAAATCGCGCTCGCCCGCACGATTTTCGGCGATGCGATCGATTACCGCCCGGTCACCATACGGCGGCGGAAGTGGTTCCCCTTCCAGCCGCGTGAGATCATCATGGCCCCGCGCGGGCACCTGCATTTCCACCCGCGCGGGCACGTCTATTGCGACGACTTCGCCGCCGCCGACTGGCGTTCGCAGGGCCTCTTCATTCACGAGATGACGCATGTGTGGCAGAGCCAACAGCACGGCAGCTGGTACCTGCCGCTGCATCGCCACCCGTGGTGCCGGTACGATTACGCACTCAAGCCCGGCTGGGCGCTGGAGCGCTATGGTATCGAGCAGCAGGCGGAGATCGTGAAGCACGCCTTCTGGCTGCGCCGCGGAATGAAACTGGCGGGGGTGGAGAGCGCCGCGGCCTATGATGTGCTTGTTCGGTTCAAGGGAGCGAGCGGATGACCGATTTCGAGTTTATCTTCGCGCTTTATTCCCTGCTGCTCGGGCTGTCGCTGGTGGAACTGCTCGGCGGACTGGGGCGCGCGCTGGAATACGAATTCTCGCGCGATGCCGCGGGTGAGGAAGCGGGTTTCTCGATCGGTTGGCTCACACCGCTGCTGGCAGTGTTCGTCTTGCTCGACCTCATGTCGTTCTGGGCCTTCGCCTGGGTCGCGCGCGATCATATCGAGGTGTCGACCCATGCGCTGTTGGCGGTGGTGCTGTTCGCCAGCGCCTATTACCTCGCAGCGCGCATGGTCTTTCCGAGCGACCCGGCACGCTTTGCGCAACTCGATACGCATTATTTCCGTGTCAGTCGGCTGATTTTCGGCATTCTCCTAGCGCTCGTGGTCGCGCAGTGGATCTACCTGCTCAGCATCCCCACCATCCGCGCCAACCTGATTACGCCCGTCAGCGTTTCCATGACGGCCCTGTTCGTGGGATTGATGTGCGCCGCGATGATCCTGCGCCGTCGTAGCGCGCAAGCAGTGCTGCTGGTGGCGCTGATCGCGCGTTACCTGATATTGTACGTGATCGCCTGAGCTCGAACGCAGAAAGGGCCGCCTCTTTCGAGACGGCCCTTCCCCGATAGTCGCAGATTCCGATCAGCGGCGCGGATCGGCCGGATAGCCGCGCGTGCCGAAGCAATCGTCATCGAGATAACCGTTGCGGTCGTAACCGTCGCAGCCATCGTTCTTGTCGACAAAATACCCGGCCAGCCCGCCTGCTGCCGCGCCCGCGAGCGCATATTTGACGATATCGCCGCCCGTCACCGCCGCCACGGCCGCACCCAGCGCGCCGCCGCCCGCCGCACCTTCCGCCGCATAGTTTTCGGCGCAAGCGCTCAGCGAAACCGCGGAAAGAAGGGCGACCGGCGCGATTAGAAGTCGGGATTTCATTTGTATGCTCCTCATGTCTTATCCACCTGCGCATCTCAGCGATGTCTGAGGAGAAACGTTCCCGCCCGTGCGGCGATCAGCCCGGTTTCTTAGCCACACCGACCAGCGCAGGGCGGAGCAGACGGTCGCGGATGGTGTAGCCAGCCTGCATTTCCTGCACGACCGTGCCGGGTTCCGCATCGTCCGACGGAATCTCCAGCATGGCCTGATGGAGATTGGGGTCGAGCGGTAGGCCCATGGCCGCAATCCGCGTGACACCATGCTGGCCGAAAACCTTATCGAGCTCGCGCCGGGTCGCTTCGATCCCGGCGACCAGACCCTTGAACTTGTCGTCCTCGCGCAGTTCCTCGGGGATCGAGTCGACCGCACGGGCGAGGTTGTCCGACACCGACAGGATGTCGCGGGCAAATCCAGTGGCGGCGTAGGCGCGCGCATCGGCGACATCCTTCTCCAGCCGGCGGCGCACGTTTTGCGTTTCCGCGCGAGCATACAGGACTTCCTGCTTCGACGCGTCGAGGTCGTTCTTCAAGGCAGCCAGCGCGTCGGACAGATCGCCCGCTCCCGCTTCCGCCGTCTCGTCATCGCCATCATCCAGCATGCTTTTCGGCACGCCCTTCAGTTCCTTCTCCACCTCGGGATCGACCTGCTTCTCGTTCTTCGCCGTATCGCTATCGCTCATCGTTTCGCGCTTTTCTTTCTGTTTCTATCCGAAGAGTTTGCCCAGGGATCGGGCGGTGAAATCCACCATGGGAACGACACGCGCGTAATTCAACCGCGTCGGCCCTATCACGCCCAGCACGCCGACCACCCTTCCCTCGCGATCGCGATAGGGAGAAGCGACCACTGAAGAGCCGGAAAGCGCGAACAGCCGGTTCTCGCTTCCGATGAATATGCGCGCCGCCTCGGCATCGCGGGCACGTTCCAGCAAATCGGCGACAGACTGCTTGTTCTCGAGGTCGTCCAGAAGCGATCGCACCCGGTCGAGATCGGTCAGCGCAGCCTCGTCGAGCAGTTTCGATTGCCCGCGCACGATCAGCACCGGGCGCTGCGCCGCGTCCTCGCTCCACATGGCCAGGCCCCGTTGCACGAGGTTGCGGCTCGCCTCGTCCAGTTCGGTGCGACCCGATGCCAGTTCGGCGCGCATCGCGGCGGACGCTTCGGCGAGAGTACGTCCCGAAAGGCGTGCGCTGATATAATTAGCCGCCTGCTCCAGCGCGGTCGGCGAAAGCCCCGCCCCCAGTTCCACTACACGGTTCTCGATCCCGCCATCCTCGGCCACCACCACCGCCAGCGCGCGGCCCTGCCCGAGATCGACCAGGCTGAATTGCGACAGGCGCTGCTCCCGGGTAGGCACCATGACCATACCCGCAGCGCCCGAAATGTCGGAAAGGAGAGCACTTGTGCGCTCCAGCGCTTCCTCGATCGGCCCGCCCTCGCCCAGCCGCTCCTTCACCGCCCGGCGTTCTTCGGCCGTCGGTTCGGCCACCTGCATCATCCCGTCGACGAACAGGCGCAGCCCGCTATCCGTCGGCATCCGGCCCGCGCTGGTGTGCGGCGCGGCGAGCAGGCCTAGGCTTTCGAGATCGGCCAGCACGGAGCGGATCGAGGCGGGCGATAGGTCGAGCGCCCCGCCCTCGCCAAGGTCTTCGACCCGACCGGCTGACCGCTGTCGAGATAGCCCTCCACCACGAGGCGGAAGATCGCACGCATCCGCTCTGTCATTTCGCTGATCGGGGGTGAAGCCATGCCCCATCATCTAGCGCGCGTTCGGCTACACGCAAATTTAGAACCGCCTGCGCTTGCCGCGCCCCCCCAATCTCCTCTAGCGCGCGTGCGAGAGAACAGGAGATTACCCAATGCGACCTTCCGGCCGTGCGCCCGACGAGATGCGCCCCATCACCATCGAAACCGGCTACACCAAGCATGCAGAGGGGTCGTGCCTGATTTCCTTCGGCGACACGAAGGTGCTGTGCACTGCGAGCATCGAAGAACGCATTCCGCCATGGCTGCGCGGCAAGGGCGAAGGCTGGGTCACCGGCGAGTACTCGATGCTGCCGCGTGCGACCCACACCCGCGGTCAACGCGAGGCGGCGCGCGGCAAGCAAGGAGGGCGCACCCAGGAAATCCAGCGGCTGATCGGTCGCTCCTTGCGTGCCGTGGTGGACATGAAGAAGCTCGGCGAGCGGCAGATCACCCTCGATTGCGACGTGATCCAGGCCGATGGCGGCACCCGCACCGCCTCGATCTCCGGTGCCTGGGTCGCCCTGCGGCTCGCGGTGAACGGGCTGATGAAGCAGGGCCTGATCGTGAACGATCCGATCTCGGCCAGGATCGCGGCGGTTTCCTGCGGCATCTACAAGGGCACGCCGGTGCTCGACCTCGATTACGACGAGGATTCCAGCGCCGATGCGGACGCCAATTTCGTGCTGATCGAAGGTGGGCAGATCGCGGAGGTTCAGGCCACCGCAGAGGGCGCGACCTATGACGAGGAAGGCCTCCTGCGGCTGTTACGCCTCGCCCGCACCGGGTGCGACGAGATCTTCAAGGCACAGGACGCGGCCGTCCGGTGACACAACGTATCGGCTCGGGCAAGCTCGTCATCGCGACGCACAATGCGGGGAAGCTGAAAGAGATTTCGGCTCTCCTCGCTCCCTATGGCATCGAATGCTTGAGTGTAGGCTCGCTGGGACTGCCCGAGCCGGCGGAGACGGGCACCACCTTCATGGAGAACGCGCTTCTCAAGGCGCGCGCTGCGGCGGAAGGATCGGGGATCGTCTCGCTCGCCGACGACAGTGGCCTCTCGGTGGCGGCGCTCGATGGCCGTCCCGGTGTGTATACTGCCGACTGGGCCGAGCGGCAGTGGTTCGAAGGCGAACCGGGCCGGGACTGGTACATGGCGATGGGCAAGGTCGAGGGAATGCTCCGCGAGCGCGGCCCGGATATCGATCGCAGCGCGGCCTTCCACTGTGTCCTCGCCATTGCATGGCCAGACGGCGAGCACGTGGTATACGAAGGCACTTGCCCAGGTTCGCTGACTTGGCCACCGCGCGGCGAAATGGGCTTCGGCTACGACCCCGTCTTCGTCCCCGAAGGTCGCGACATGACCTTTGCCGAGATCGATCCGGACGAGAAACATGCGATAAGCCACCGCGCCGATGCCTTCGCCAAGCTGGTCGCGGAGCAATTCGACAGCTAGGATCGCCCGCGTGGCCCGCGCTCTCTACATTCACTGGCCCTTCTGCCTGAAGAAGTGCCCCTATTGCGACTTCAATAGCCATGTCCGGCAGGATGTGGACCAGGCGCGGTGGCTCACCGCAATGAAGGCCGACATGCAGGCCGAGGCGGCGTTGGCCGGCAACGAAACGCTGACCTCAATCTTCTTCGGTGGCGGCACGCCTTCGCTGATGGAAGCGCGCACCGTCGCCGGACTGTTGGAAGAGGCGGAGCGGCTGTGGGGTTTCGCACCCGATATCGAGATCACCTGCGAGGCGAACCCGACTTCGTTCGAGGCGGCGCGGTTTCGGGACTTCGCCGCCGCCGGGGTCAATCGCGTCTCCCTCGGCGTCCAGAGTTTCGAGCCCGAAGCGCTGCGGTTCCTCGGTCGCGAGCATTCGGTGGGCGAGGCGACCGCCGCGCTGGAGGCAGCGCAGTCGATCTTCGACCGGGTGACGTTCGATTTGATTTACGCCCGACCGAACCAGTCGCCAGAGGAATGGGAGCGGGAGCTGCGGCACGGTCTATCCTTCGCCACCCGCCATTTGTCACTTTACCAGCTCACCATAGAACCCGGCACGCGTTTCGCGACAGACGTGCGGCGCGGCGATTTCGCTCCGCTGGACGACGACGCGGCGGCCGATCTGTTCGCGGTGACCCGCGAACTGACCGAAAGCGCAGGCTTGCCGGCATACGAGATCAGCAATCATGCGACATCGGGTCAGGAAAGCGCGCACAACCTGACCTATTGGCGCTATCGCGACTATGTCGGGATCGGGCCGGGCGCACACGGGCGCCGCGGCGGGCAGGCCACCACGCGGCACCGCAAGCCGGAGAACTGGCTGGCGGCGATCGACTCCGATGGCTCGGGTATCGCCGAAACACGCGAGCTTTCGGTTCGCGAACAGGCGAGCGAAGCGCTGCTGATGGGCCTGCGGCTGCGCGAGGGGATCGACCGGGTCGAACTGGGTCGCCGCTTCGGCCTCGAACCCGATCGGCTGCTGCGTATCGACCGGCTCGCGCTCTACACCGATCTCGGCTTCGTGCGCACAGAGGGGGCGCGCATCGCTATAACCCCGGCGGGTATGCCACTGCTCGATGCCCTGCTCGGAGAGCTGGTGGACGATGGGCTGGTGACGTCGTGAGCGAAGCCGCGCTGCTGGCGCAGTGGAGCGCCTATCTCGCGCAGGATCGGCGGCGTTCGCCTCACACGGTTCGCGCTTACGAGGCCGCGGCACGGCGGTTGTTGCTTGCGCAGTCCCACGACGACTGGCCGCAAGTGGCCGCCATCGACCACGCGGCCTTGCGTCGCCATATGGCGACCCGCCGGGCGGAGGGTTTGTCAAACGCCTCCGCCGCGCGTGAGCTGTCGGCGCTGAAAGGGTTCATTGCGTTTGCCCGCCGCGAAGCGGGAGAGGTCGAGCCCGCCCCGCCCCGATTGCGCGGTCCGCGAACGAAGAAGGGCCTTCCCCGCCCTGTCACACCGGACGATGCGGTGAACCTCGCCGAACGGGTCGAGAGCGACGCGGTGGAAGGCTGGATCGGCGCGCGTGACCGGGCGGTGCTGTACCTGCTTTACGGGGCTGGCCTGCGCATCGCGGAGGCGCTGTCGCTTGCCGGGCGGGATGCGCCGCTCGGCGACCGGCTGCAAGTCACCGGCAAGGGCGGCAAGCAGCGAGTGGTGCCGATACTGCCGCAGGTGGCCGAAGCCGTCGCGCGCTATACCGCCACCTGCCCGTGGCCGCTGGGGCCTGCCGAACCGCTGTTCCGCGGAGCGAAGGGCGGGCCGCTATCGCCAGGGCTCATCCAGAAGGCCACCGCTCGCGCGCGCCGCTCCCTGGGGCTTCCGGCAAGCGCAACGCCCCATGCCCTGCGCCATAGCTTCGCGACGCATTTGCTGGGCAACGGGACCGACCTTCGCAGCCTCCAGGAATTGCTCGGCCATGCCAGCCTAGGTTCGACGCAGATCTACACCAAGGTGGATGCCGCGACGATGCTCGATACCTATCGCGCGGCGCATCCGCGCGAGCGCGAGGACTAGTCGCGCCGGCTACGCGGCTTCCATGTGATGAGCCGCCAGATATAGGCGAGGATCGATATCGCGGCGATCGCGATGAGCACACCCGCGAAGATCGAGGTTCCGCCGGGGAAAGCGCTCACGAGCCATCCCGTGCCGACCACCAACAGTATGTTCCAGAGGGCGGCGCCGGCCGCGGTGAAGATGCTGAACTTGATCCAGTTCATATGGGCAAGGCCGGCGGGCAGGCTAATCATCGTCCGCATGATCGGTGTGGTGCGCAACAGGAACACGACCCAGTGGCCATGCTTGCGGAAGAAGCGGCTGGCGTTCTCGACGTCCTCCCACTCCATCGTCAGCCATCGTCCCCAGCGATCGATGAACGGGCCGAGGCGCTCGTAGCCCCATTTGTCGCCGATCCAAAACCAGAAGTAATTGCCGACCAGGGTGCCAATAGTCCCGGCGACGACCACCGCCCACAGGCTCATGCGACCATGGTGAACGGCGAGGCCCGCCGCGCCCATGATCGCTTCCGATGGCATCGGCGGAAAGATATTTTCGAGCGCCATCAGGATCGCAATCCCGGCAAGGCCGAGTTGCTGGACGATATCGACGATGACCGAATCCATGCCCCCCTCAATGCGCGAGGGCGGCGAAGGTTCGCGCATTCGCTACATCGCGGCGTGGCGCGCCTCGATCGCGTCCCAGATCGCCGCGCCGCTATCGGTGCCGTTGAACCTGTCGATCGCGACGATTCCGGTGGGGCTGGTGACGTTGATCTCGGTCAGCCATTCGCCGCCGATCACGTCGATCCCGACGAAGACCAGTCCCCGGCGCTTGAGCTCCGGCCCCATTGCCGCGCAGATTTCTTCCTCCCGCGCGGTCAACGTCGCCGCCTCGGCACGACCCCCTTGCGCAAGGTTGGAGCGGAACTCGCCCTCGCCCGGCAAGCGGTTGATTGCGCCCGCGAATTCGCCGTCGATCAGCACGATGCGCTTGTCGCCTTCGCTTACGGAAGGGAGGAAAGGCTGGACCATGTGGGGTTCGGGCCAAGTCTGGTTGAAAACCTCGAATAGGGCGGAGGTGTTCATCCGGTCCTCGCCCAGGCGGAAGATCGCCTTGCCGCCGTTTCCGTGCAGCGGCTTCACCACCACCGAACCATGCTTCTCCTGGAAGGCGCGCACATCGTCGGCATGCCGCGCGATCAGCGTCGGGGGCATGAAGCGCGCGTAGTCGAGTACGAACATCTTTTCCGGCGCGTTCACCACCTCGCGCGGATCGTTCACCACCAGGGTGGTGCCCTTAAGCCGATCGAGCAGAAATGCGGCGGTGATGTAGCCGAGGTGAAACGGTGGGTCCTGCCGCATCAGCACCACGTCGATCTCGCTGCCGAGATCGATCCGCCGCCGCTCCCCCATGGTGAAATGATCGCCCTCGACCCGTTGCACCGTCACCGGCGCAGCATGCGCAGTGATGCGCCCGTCTTCGTAGGCCAGTGTCGCAACGTCATAATGCCACACGCGATGCCCGCGCGCCTGCGCCGACAGCATCAGCGCGAAGCTGGAATCGCCTGCGATCTTGATGCTTTCCATGGGGTCCATCTGGAAGGCGGCGTTCAGCGGCATGTGTTTTCTCCGGTCAATTCAGGGCATCCAGGCGTTGACGATATGGCGCGGCATGCTGCGCGGCGCCATCAGCAGGACATCGATACGGATATCCTCGCCCTGCGTTGCATATTCATGGGCGACCGCTCCGACGGCGGCCGCGACACGGCGCAGGCGGAATTCGTCTATCGCGGTGTCGAGGTCGCTCGCTTTGCGACGCCATTTGACCTCTATGAAAGCGACGAGATTCCCCCGTCGCGCCACCAGGTCGATCTCGCCCAGCGGGGTCTTGCGGCGGCGGTCGAGAATGCGCCAGCCTTTCAGCTGGAGGTACAGCGCCGCCTGCCGCTCCCCTTCGCGACCGGCACTTTCCGCGCGCTGGCGCTTCATCGGCGCAGTTCCAGCGCGCGGGCATAGAGCGCCTTACGATCCTGCCCGGTGGCCTTCGCCACCTGCGCCGCGGCCTGAGAAGGCTTTTCGGTTTCGAGCGCATCACGCAGCAGGGCATCTATGTCGAAATCCCCCGGTTCGCTCTCGCCCGGCGGTCCGACCAGCAGTACAATTTCGCCCTTGGGGGGATGCGCCTCGTAATGTGCGATCAGTTCTTCCGCCGACCCTGTACGGCATTCCTCGTGCAGCTTGGTCAGCTCGCGAGCCACCGAGACGGCCCGGCCGGGCAATGTCCGTTCAATAGCTGAGAGGCTCTTCGTCAGGCGTGGTCCGGTCTCGTAGAACACCAGCGTCGCATTGATCGCCGCTAGACCAGAGAGCACATCGCCTTTCGCCTTGTCCTTTACCGGCAGGAAACCGGCGAACAGGAAGCGGTCGTTGGGCAGGCCGGAAAGCGTCAGACCCGCGATCGCCGCGCATGCTCCGGGTATCGTGGTGATCGGAACCGCCGCCTCGCGCGCTGCCGTCACCAGACGGAAGCCGGGGTCGGAAACCAGCGGCGTTCCCGCATCGCTCACCAGCGCCACCGCGCGCGTGGCCATGCTTTCTACCAGGCGCGCCCTGTCGCGTTCTCCCGAATGATCGTCGTAACGCCATAGCGGCTTGGACAGCCCGAGATGCTTCATGAGCTTGCCGGTCACACGCGTGTCCTCGCACGCCACTCCGTCGCAACGAGCGAGGATGTCGATCGCGCGCAAGGTGATGTCGCCGAGATTGCCAATGGGCGTGGCGACTATATACAGTCCGGCAGACAGGGGTTGGCGGGTCGCTTCGCTTTCCACGCCAACGCCCATGCACCGGGACAAGAGGGAATCGCAACAATGAGTTTTTCGAGGCTGAACCGCCGCTCCATTCTGGTCGTGGCGGCTGCGCTGCTCGCGGGGTGTCAGATCATCCCGAAGGCACCGCAGACCTCGACCCCCGGCCCGGCACCAGAACCGACCGCGGGACCCAGCACATCGACCCTGCCCAGCGATGAAACGCGGCATCGGGTCGCCCTGCTCGTTCCCCTGAGCGGCAGCAATGGCGCGGTGGGCCAGTCGATAGCGAACGCCACCACGATGGCGCTGCTCGATACCGGTGCGGAGAACCTTCGTATCACTACCTATGACACCGCAAGCGGTGCGCGCACCGCCGCGCGGCAGGCAATCGCTGACGGCAACCGCCTTATCCTAGGGCCTCTCATGTCGAACGATGTGGGGGACGTCCTGGCCGAGGCGCGGCCCGCCGATGTCCCGCTGATCTCCTTCTCCAACGACGCGCAGGTCGCCCGGGCCGATGTTTTTGTGATGGGGCATATTCCCAGCGAATCGATCGAACGGACTGTGCGCTACGCCGGGGCGAAGGGCGCGCGCCGCTTTGCCGCCCTCATCCCCGATGGCGAATACGGCAGCCGCGCCGAACAGGCGCTGAAGGAAGCCGTCGCCCGCGTCGGCGGCACCGTCACCCGGATAGAGAGCTATAGCCGCAGCAACACCTCGATCGTCAGCGCGGCGCAGCGTCTGCGCCAGAACGGCGGGTTCGATGCCGTGCTGGTAGCCGATGGGGCCGATCGGGCGATCGAGGCGGCCAAGGTCCTACACCCCGGCGGCAGCGGACCGGGCCGCATCATCGGCACCGAATTGTGGAGCGGGGAAGCTGCCCTGACGCGCAACGCTGCGATGCGCGGGGCGCAGTTTGCCGCCGTTTCCGACGCGCGCTTCCGCAAGTTCTCCGACAGCTACAAAACTCGCTTCGGTGGGCAGCCCTTCCGTATCTCCACGCTGGGTTACGACAGCGTGCTGCTGGCGCTGCGAGTGGCGACGGACTGGAAACCCGGCACCCCCTTCCCCACGCGCAAGCTGCTGGACCAGGGCGGTTTCCTTGGCCTCGACGGCGCTTTCCGCTTCGAAAAGACCGGACTGGTCGAGCGCGCCATGGAGGTGCGCGAGGTGCGCGACGGCGAAGTCGTGATCGTGGACCAGGCCCCTTCCCGCTTCGGCAATTGAGCGCACGAATGCCGAAAAGCCGAAGGCCCCGCTTGTAGCGGACCGAAGCCGCGCCTTATAGCAGGTGGATGGCCGACGATCTTTTCGAGAACACCCCCGCTTCCAGCGGCGATTACGATAGCTCCTCGATCGAGGTGCTGGAGGGGCTGGAGCCGGTGCGCCGCCGCCCGGGCATGTATATCGGCGGCACCGACGATCGCGCCCTCCACCACCTCGTCGCCGAAGTGCTCGACAATTCGATGGACGAGGCGGTGGCGGGGCACGCCAGCCGGATCGAGGTCAAGCTGGAGGCGGGAAACCGCGTGACCGTGACCGACAATGGTCGCGGCATGCCGGTGGACGAACATCCCAAGTTCCCCGGCAAGTCGACGCTGGAAGTGATCCTCTCGACACTACATTCGGGCGGCAAGTTCTCGGGCAAGGCCTATGCCACCAGCGGCGGCCTGCACGGCGTGGGCGTATCAGTGGTAAATGCCCTGTCGGCGCATACGCGGGTCGAGGTTGCGCGCGACCGCCAGCTCTATGCGCAGGAATTTAGCAAGGGGCAGACGCTCGGCCCGATCGAAGAGCTGGGTCCGACACCGAACCGGCGCGGAACCACGGTGACGTTCACCCCCGACCCCGAGATTTTCGGGGATCGCCAGTTCAATCCGAAGCGATTGTTCAAGCTCGCCCGGTCGAAAGCCTACCTGTTCGCCGGGGTAGAAATCCGCTGGAAATGCGACGAGACACTGGCGAGTGCAGACGTCCCAACGGAGGCGACCTTCAATTTCCCCGGTGGGCTGGCGGACCACCTTGCCGAGCAGATCGGCGAGCGGGAGTGCGTTACGGCTACGCCTTTCGCGGGATCGCAGGACTTTCCCGAGCAGGACGGCACGACACAGGGCCGCGTCGAGTGGGCGATCGCCTGGCCCCTGTATTCCGATGGTTCGACCAGCTGGTACTGCAACACCGTACCCACGCCCGATGGCGGCACGCACGAGCAGGGCCTGCGTGCTGCTTTGACAAAGGGACTGCGCGCATTCGGCGACCTTACCGGGCAGAAGAAGGCCAAGGACATCACCGCCGACGACGTGATGACGGGCGCCGAGATCATGCTCAGCGTCTTCATCCGCGATCCGCAATTCCAGAGCCAGACGAAGGACCGCCTGACCAGCCCGGAGGCGGCGCGTCTGGTCGAGAATGCGGTGCGCGATCACTTCGACCATTTCTTGTCCGAGAACATGGATCGTGGCCGCGCGCTGCTCGGCAGCGTGATGGAGCGGATGGACGAGCGGCTGCGCCGCAAGGCCGAGCGAGAGGTCAAGCGCAAGACCGCGACCAACGCGAAGAAGTTGCGCCTGCCCGGCAAGCTGACCGACTGCAGCGGCGAAGGCGACGGTGAGACCGAGCTGTTCATCGTCGAAGGCGACAGCGCGGGCGGCAGCGCGAAGCAGGCGCGCAATCGCAAGACGCAGGCGATCCTGCCGATCCGCGGCAAGATCCTGAACGTCGCCAGCGCCACCGCGGATAAGATTCGGGCCAATTCGGAAATCGCCGACCTGGTCCTCGCTCTCGGCTGCGGCACGCGCAAGGACTGCGATCCGGAGAACATGCGCTACGACCGCATCATCATCATGACCGATGCCGATGTCGACGGTGCGCACATCGCAACGCTGCTGATGACGTTCTTCTTCCAGGAAATGCCCGAGGTGGTGAAGCGCGGGCACCTATTCCTCGCACAACCGCCGCTCTATCGGCTGACTGCGGGCAAGGAGAGCGCCTACGCCCGCGACGACGCCCATCGCGCGGAGCTGGAGGCAACGGTCTTCAAGGGCAAGAAGGTGGAGGTCGCGCGGTTCAAGGGCCTTGGCGAAATGAACCCGCAGCAATTGCGCGAAACCACCATGGCACCCGAAAGCCGCGGCCTGATCCGGATCACCCTCCCCCCCGAGCACGAGCAGCGCCACGCGGTGAAGGAACTGGTCGATCGCCTGATGGGCCGCAATCCCGAACACCGGTTCAACTTCATCCAGAACCGCGCAGGCGAGCTCGACCGCGACCTGATCGACGCCTGAGGCTCAGTCTTCGGCAGTCTCGGTATGAATGTGGAGATGCCCATCCAGCGTGCGATGCACCGGGCATCTGTCCGCGATCTCGATCAGCTTCGCGCGCTGTTCGGTCGTGAGTTCATCTCCGAGGAGAGCGATTTCCCGGTAGAGGGCCTGAATCTGCTTGCCCTCTTCCATGGCGGTGACGTGGTCGCATTCCTGCTGGTGATCGCGCTCGTGGCGCAGCTCGATGCGCGTCCCGGCTAACGGCCAGCCCTTGCGATCGGCGTACATCCTCATCGTCATCGCGGTGCACGTGCCGAGCGCCGCCAGCAGCAGGTCGTAGGGCGTCGGGCCGGTATCGTCCCCTCCGACCGAGCGCGGCTCGTCGGCGACGAAATGGTGGCTCCGGGTCTCGACGATGCTCGCGAAGCGCCCGTGGCCGGTGGAGACCCGAATGCCTTCGTCCGGCAATTGCGTTTCCAATTCGGGAAACCGCTTATGCGCCCATCCGGCGGTCATTTCGGCCACGAATGTGGCGTCCGCGGATCGCGTGAGCAGATGGTTCGCATCTTCGAGGCTTACGAAGCTCTTCGGGTGATGGGCCTTCTCGAACAACTTCGCTGCGTTCTCGATCCCGACCGTGTCGTCGGTCGGCGAATGCATGACCATCAGCGGCGTGCGCAGCTTTGCGACGCAGGACAGGAGGTCGGCCGAACGCATCTGTTCGATGAAGGTCCGGCTGACCGTGAAGGGTCGACCGCCGATATCGACCGGCCCTTCGCCATCCTGCTCGATCGCGCCGAGATTACCGGAGACCTGCTTCAGCGCATGCGGCACGCTGGCCGGTGCGCCGATGGTGACGACGCCCGCTACATTCTGGAGCCGCTCCGCTCCCGCCAAGACGGCCGCGCCGCCCAGGCTGTGGCCGACCAGCAGGATCGGTCCGCCGAAGCGCCGTTCGAGAAAGCCCGCGCTCGCGACGAGATCGTCGACATCGCCCGAGAACCCCTGGTGGCCGAACTCGCCCTCGCTACCCCCCAAACCAGTGAAATCGAACCGTAGCGTCGCGATACCATGACGCGCCAGCGCGCGCGAGACATGCACGGCGGCGATGCTTTGCTTCGTGCAGGTAAAGCAGTGCGCGAACAGCGCAGCACCGCGAAGAGCCCCGGCGGGCATCTCGATCGACCCGGAGAGCTCGATGCCTTCCGCATTTTCGATGGTCACGGTCTCGGTCGGCATGCTGTTTCTCTCGATTATCCGATATTGGCGGCCACGCCCTAGGCGATGGATCGGTGCGGTGCCAGCGGCCTTGCCCGCGCCCGCCCGCTTCCCTAACGCTTACGTAAAGCAATCCGGATGGAGCAGTATGACCGCACAATTCGAAGGCACCAGTTCCTACATCGCGACCGAAGACCTGAAGGTGGCCGTCAACGCCGCTGTCACCTTGCGGCGCCCCCTGCTGGTCAAGGGTGAGCCCGGCACCGGCAAGACGGTGCTGGCCCACGAGATCGCCAAGGCGATCGATGCCCCCCTGATCGAATGGAACGTCAAGTCGAGCACCAAGGCGCAGCAGGGGCTTTACGAGTACGACGCGGTCGCCCGCTTGCGCGACGGCCAGCTGGGCGACGAGCGTGTCCACGACATTGCGAACTACATCAAGAAGGGCAAGCTGTGGGAAGCGTTCACCGCACCCGAGCTGCCCGTCCTGCTGATCGACGAGATAGACAAGGCCGATATCGAGTTTCCCAACGACCTGTTGCAGGAACTCGACCGGATGAGCTTCGATGTTTACGAGACGCAGGAGCGGATCGAGGCGAAGGAACGCCCGATCGTCGTCATCACCTCCAACAACGAGAAGGAGCTGCCTGACGCGTTTCTGCGCCGCTGCTTCTTCCACTACATCAAGTTCCCCGATCGCGACACGATGCAGGCGATCATCGACGTGCACTTTCCCGGCATCCAGGCGCGGCTGGTGAAGCAGGCGATGGACGTGTTCTACGAATTGCGCGAAGTGCCGGGCCTGAAGAAGAAGCCTTCGACCAGCGAACTGCTCGACTGGCTCAAGCTGCTGATGAACGAGGACATGCCGCTGGAGGTGCTGCAGGACAGCAACCCGAACAAGGCGATCCCGCCGCTCCACGGCGCGCTGCTGAAGAACGAACAGGACGTCATGCTGTTCGAACGGCTCGCTTTCATGAGCCGGCGCAATCCGGGCGGCTGACCCGCCGGGCAAGCCGCAAACCACGCGCTTCGCGGCGATCCGCGCGCGGCTCGAATCGTTCGAGCCGCGACCCGGATGGCATGCGTGGATTTACGAGTTCGCGCTGTTCGGTTTCAAGCAAGGCTGGGCGTGCCTGTTCGGCGCATTGATGCTGGTCCTGCTCGTTGCGACGCACCTTTTCTACCCCGACGACGCAACGTTGGCGCGGTACGATTTCCTGACTCTCGCCGCGCTGGCGATCCAGCTCGGTATGCTCGGATTTCGGCTGGAAACGTGGGAGGAGGCGAAGGTTATCCTGGCCTTTCACGTCGTCGGCACGGTGATGGAGCTGTTCAAGACAGCGCACGGCTCGTGGCTCTATCCCGAAACCAGCGTGCTGCGGATCGGCGATGTGCCGCTGTTCTCAGGCTTCATGTATGCCGCCGTCGGTAGCTATATCGCCCGTGTCTGGCGCATCTTCGACTTTCGTTACACCGGCTATCCGCCCCGCTGGGCAAGCTGGGGGCTCGCCGTCGCGATCTACGTAAACTTCTTCGCCCATCACTGGCTGCCGGACATCCGGTTGGCGCTGTTCGCCGCGCTCCTCATCCTGTTTGCCCAGACCCGCGTATGGTTCACGGTCTGGCGCACGCCGCGCTGGATGCCGCTGCTACTCGGCTGGTTCCTCGTCGCGCTGTTCATCTGGTTCGCCGAAAATCTCGGCACATTCGCCCGCGCATGGAGCTATCCCCACCAAGCGGCAGGCTGGACCATGGTGTCGCCCATGAAGCTGGGCGCGTGGTACCTGCTCATGTATATCAGCTTCGTGCTGGTCAGCGCGGTCGCACGCATTCGTGCGCCCTCTATCGCTTCTAAACCCTCAATCGAAAAGCCGGCACTGGAAAGCTGATGTTCTTCAATTTCGTCGACGAATTGCGCGAGGCGGGTATCTCCGCCAGCTTCAAGGAGCATCTGACGCTCCTCGAAGCGCTCGATCGCAACGTCATCGCCCAGACGCCCGAGGCGTTCTATTACCTCTCTCGCGCGACCTTCGTGAAGGACGAGGGGCTGATCGACCGCTTCGACCAGGTGTTCCAGAAGGTCTTCAAGGGTGTGCTGACCGATTACGGCCAGAACCCGGTCGATATTCCGGAGGAGTGGCTGAAAGCCGTTGCCGAAAAATTCCTGACCCCGGAGGAAATGGCCGAGATCGAGTCGCTGGGCGACTGGGACGAGATCATGGAGACGCTGAAGAAGCGGCTCGAGGAGCAGAACGAAGAGCACCACGGCGGCAACAAGTGGATCGGCACGGGCGGCACATCGCCCTTCGGCCATTCGGGCTACAATCCGGAGGGCGTGCGGATCGGCGGCGAGAGCAAGCACAAGCGCGCGATCAAGGTGTGGGAGAAGCGCGAGTTCAAGAACCTCGACAACACGAAGGAACTCGGCACCCGCAACATCAAGATGGCACTGCGCCGCCTGCGGCGCTTCGCGCGCGAGGGTGCGGCGGATGAGCTCGATCTCGAAGGAACCATTCGCGGCACGGCCAAGCAGGGCTGGCTCGACATCCGCATGCGCCCCGAACGGCACAATGCGGTGAAACTGCTGCTCTTCCTCGACGTCGGAGGGTCGATGGACCCCTTTATCAAGGTTACGGAGGAGCTGTTCAGCGCCGCAACCACTGAATTCAAGAACCTCGAATTCTTCTACTTCCACAACTGCCTCTACGAAGGCGTGTGGAAGGACAACCGCCGCCGCTGGCAGGAGCGGACGAAGACCTGGGACGTGCTCCACAAGTTCGGTCACGACTACAAGGTGGTCTTCGTCGGCGATGCAGCGATGAGCCCCTACGAAATCAGCCATCCCGGCGGCAGCGTGGAGCATATGAACGAGGAGGCGGGCGCGACCTGGATGCGCCGGATGACCAATACCTATCCCGCCACCGTCTGGTTAAATCCCGTCCCCGAGAAGCAGTGGGGCTATTCGCAGAGCACCCGCATGATGCGCGAGCTGGTGAATGACCGCATGTATCCCCTGACGCTTGACGGTTTGGACGGTGCCATGCGGGAGTTGAGCCGAAAGCAGGGATAACATAACCTCATCCTTCTGGAGGACGTCTCGATGAAAGCTCTTCTGATCCTTGCCGCTGCCGCGCCTCTCATTTCCGCGCACCCCCAACCGGAGGACCCGATGGAGCTGCCGCACGCCCAGGCAACCAGCGCCCAGTCCGAACGCCATTGTCGTGACACGGTCACAGACGTGCGGGAAGATCGCGGCCTGCCCAGGCTCGATCGCCGCACCGCCAGCCCGGAGGAGCCGCTGTTTTACGCGGCGGTCGATCACCGCGTCGATGGCTGCACGGTCCTCGTCATGAAAGACCCGGAAGATGGCATTCGTCCGGTGCCAGAGACCGACCCCAGAAAAGTGGAGTTCATTCCAGCTCGCTGACCGACCCGGGTCTGCAAATTAGCTCGGGTCTTCGATGGAGGGTGGCGGTTTGCTGAACCAGCGCGACTGCGCATCGTTTAATCGACAGCAGTCTTGCACGCGCATGTCGAATTCGCGCGGGATGTGGCCGGTGTTCCGGTACCAGACAGACGCCGCATCGGCGGCGAGGATAGCCGGTCCGCCTGTCCTCGGAATGGGGTCGGCTCTAAGCAATGGGGATCAGAGGGCGGCCGCTGTGCCTTATAAGGCTAACAGTATGAACTGCCGACGATCCGGCGTGGTCTCGCCTCAGTACAGCAGATGGCCGCGCAAGGTCTCTACCCAGCTCGCCTCGTCCGACGCGGCCATGTTATCGAGATCGTGCGGCGTAGCGGCGGGATCGTCGACCCATTCGCGCAAGCTCGGCCCGCCGTTGATGACGTCGATCGCCAACCGCTCCCTCTCGTATTCGTAGGGAAAGTCGCGCCACATGTCGTAATCCGGATAGAGGGCGCGAATGGCCTTGAAAGCCAGGGCCTGCAGCCTCCACGGCCGGAAAGTGTCGTGCCGGTAGAACGACCCTTCGGCGTGGATCATCAGCGCGTTGCACAGCGTTCCCGCGTGCTTGTGGAAGGTCGGCTCGAACCAGCATTCGCGAAGGGCGCACCCAGCCAGCCATTCGGGCGCGAGCCGTTCCATTTCTGCCAGCACCCCCTTCGCGTCGATATCCGGTGCGCCGAACAGCACCTCCAGCGGACGCGTGGTGCCACGCCCCTCGCTCAGCGTCGCGCCCTCCAGCATCACCGTACCCGCATAGGCGCGCGCCATGTTCACATTGGCGGCATTGGGGCTCGGGTTGATCCAGACACGATCTTGCGGCCAGCCGTGACCGGGGCCGTCCGGCTCCCACCCTTCCATCGTCACGACCCGATAGTCGACGTCGAGGTCGAAGTGCTCGACGAACCATCGCCCCATCTCGCCCATGGTCAACCCATGTCGCATCGGCATGGGAGCGGCGCCGACGAAGCTTTCCTGCCCCGGCACCAACAACGTACCTTCCACCGGACGACCCGCCGGGTTGGGGCGGTCGAGCACCCAGACGCTCTTGCCGTGCTTCTCCGCTTCCTGAAGCAGATAGAGCAGCGTCGTGACGAAGGTGTAGATGCGGCAGCCGAGGTCCTGCAGATCGAACAGGAAAACATCGGCGGTCGACATCATCTGCCCCGTCGGCCGACGCACCTCGCCATAAAGGCTGAAGACCGGGATGCCGTATTGCAGATCGGTCTCGTCCGCCGTCTCCACCATATTGTCTTGCTTGTCCCCCTTCAAACCGTGCTGGGGGCCGAGCGCGCTGGTCACGGTAAAACCCGCTGCGATCAGGGCGTCGAGGCTGTGGGTCAGGTCCGACGCGACCGAGGCGGGATGGGCGACCAGCGCGACGCGCTTACCCTCCAGCGGTTTGCGAAAGGTGGAGTCGGCGAGCAGGCGGTCCAGTCCGGTTTTCATACCGCTCCGCGTGGATGAAGCGTCGCGGCGAAGCAAGCGGGATCGTGGAAATCGGGGCGATGGCCGGCGGGTTGCGCTAGCGCCCAGAAGCTCTTCTCTTCGCCTTCCTCCTCGATGACCGCGCTCAAGCCCATCGCGCAAGGGGCATTGGGTAGCAGGGATAGCGGGATCGCTGCCTCGAACAGCGCAAAGACGCGCCCGGTTCGCATGGTGCAAACCGGTGCGGCCTCGCCCGGCCGCTCGCGCATGCCATCGCGATAACGGTCGAAATCGTAGGCGTTCCAGCGATCGGATGGGGAGAAGTTGAACTCGCAATAACCCTCCCCGGCCTCGGGCCGCAGGAACAGCTCGAAGCAGGTCGTCTGCCACAACCCATCTGCGCGCCCTGCCCCCGCGAAACGCGGCGCCACGAGCCGCCGGGCGGTGTCGATGCGCCAACGCAGCCACAGCCAGCCGGGGTGATGCTGTGCGACATAGACCGTTACCGTGCTTACCCGCCGCGGCGGACAGGCGATGTGCGGCACCAGTTCATGCGTTTTCATCGGCCCTCCCCCGTGCTAGCGGGCGCCCACCATGAGCACCTATTCCTCCGACCTCCTGCGCCTGCTCGAAAAGCGCGGCTACATCCACCAGACGACGGATGCCCACGCGCTCGACGCGCTGGCTGCGAAGGAGATCGTGCCGGGCTATATCGGCTTCGATGCCACCGCGCCAAGCCTGCATGTCGGCAGTCTTGTGCAGATCATGATGCTCCGCCGCCTGCAGCAGACCGGGCACAAGCCGATCGTGGTGATGGGCGGCGGCACGACCAAGATCGGTGATCCGAGCGGCAAGGACGAAAGCCGCAAGCTGCTAACCGGCGAGGATATCGAAGCGAACATCACGTCTATCCGCAGGGTGTTCGAACGGGTGCTCGATTTCAACGACGGTCCGACCGGTGCGATCATGGTCAACAACGACGATTGGCTGTCGGATCTCGGCTATATCGAGCTGCTGCGCGATGTCGGCCCGCACTTCACGGTGAACCGGATGCTGACCTTCGATTCGGTCAGGTTGCGGCTCGACCGCGAGCAGCCGCTGACCTTCCTCGAATTCAATTACATGATCCTCCAGGCCTACGATTTCCTGGAGCTGAAGCGTCGCCACGGTTGTCGCCTGCAGATGGGCGGCAGCGACCAGTGGGGCAATATCGTCAACGGGATCGAGCTGTCGCGGCGCATGGACGGGGCGGAGCTGTTCGGGGTCACGACTCCCCTGCTCACCACCGCCGACGGTGCGAAGATGGGCAAGACCGCGGCGGGCGCGGTGTGGCTGAACGAGGATGCCCTGCCCGCCTACGATTTCTGGCAATACTGGCGGAATACGGATGATCGGGACGTCGGCCGCTTTCTGCGTCTGTTCACCGATCTGCCGCTGGACGAGATCGCACGGTTCGAATCGCTCGAAGGGAGCGAGATCAATGCAGCGAAGGAAGTTCTCGCCAACGAAGTGACCGCACTCGTCCGCGGCGAAGAGGCGGCGGCTTCAGCCGCGGCCACCGCGCGCGATACGTTCGCGGGCAGCGGAGCCGGGGCCGATCTACCCGTCCATGTCGCCGATGCCGGCCCGGTTCCCCTGACCACCGTACTCAACGCGCTCGGCTTCGTGCAGTCGAATGGCGAGGCCAAGCGCAAGATCAAGGAGGGTGCGATCCGGGTCGACGGCGAGGTGGTGGACGACCTCGCGCTGGAGCTCTCCCCTTCGCCCGGATCGGACATCCGCATCAGTCTCGGCAAGAAGAAGCACGGCCTCCTGAGGGGTTAAGCGACTGATTTCATTTATCTTGTGTCGAAACGGGACAGTCCGCTCTTAACCAGATGTCAGCGATTACCCGGCAATTGTCTCCCTTCACGAAGTTGGCGAAGAAGGGACCGGTGGAACCATGGCCGTGGGAGCACAGCTGTCTGTAACCGACCAGCGGCGCGCGTCGCGCCATCCGGTCGATTACCCTACCCTGGCGGAACATAGCGAACGCGGCGATATCGCGTTTCACATCAGCAATATCTCCGCAAACGGTTTCATGATCGACAACGCGGAAGGGATCGAGCGCGGCGAGCGCGTGATCGTGCGTCTGCCGATCATCGGCCGGATCGAGGCACACACGATCTGGGCACGCGACACACGCGCCGGATTCCAGTTCGAACGCATCCTGCGGACCGACGACCTGATGGCGATCATCGAACAGTTGCAGCCCAATCCCCGTCTCAAGCGGATGCGCTGAGCCAGTCTTAAGCGCTGGTATTCGATCGCGGCGAATGCCAAGGCGCGGGGGTGAGCGAACCAACCCACCCCTTCCGCATTGCCAATTTTCGCGCCTACTGGTTCGCCCGGCTGACCATGACGCTGGGCCAGTACGCGATGATGCTGATCATCGGCTGGCAAACCTACAACATCGCGCGCGATGCCGGGCACAACGTTGCGGAGGCGTCGGGCCAGTTGGCGCTGATCGGGCTGTTCCAGTTCGTTCCGCTATTCCTCCTCACCCCGTTTTCCGGCCTCGTGGCCGACCGGTTCAATCGTCGCACGGTCGCGAGATCCACCGTGGTCCTGCAACTGGGCTGCGCCATCGCGCTCGCTTTGCTCACTGCGCGGGGATTGCTCGAGCTTCATTGGCTGTTCGGCATCGCCGTGGTGCTGGGCATCGTTCGCGCATTCAACGGCCCTGCGCTGTCCGCCCTCGCCCCCAATCTGGTACCCAAGGCGATCCTGCCGAACGCCATCGCGCTGTCTTCCATCGCGTGGCAGGTCGGGATGATCGCGGGCCCGGGACTGGGCGGGTATCTCTACGCGATCCAGCCGGCGCTTCCCTATGCTGTCGCGGGTGCGTTGTTCCTGGTCGCTATCGTCTCGCTCGGCTTCATCGGAGAGGTTCCGCGTACCCCCATCGCCGGGGCTCAGCGTCCGATCGGGCGGATCGTGGAGGGGCTGCGCTATGTCGTCCACAATAAGATGGTGCTCGGTTCGATCACGCTCGACCTGCTGGCGGTGTTTCTCGCCGGAGCCAACGCGCTGCTGCCCGTCTTTGCCCGCGATGTGTTGCAGGTGGGGGAAACCGGTCTGGCGCAACTCGCCATGGCACCGGCCATCGGCGCGGCGCTGACCGCGGCATGGTTTTCCATCCGCCCGCTCAAGACCAATGTCGGGCCGAAAATGCTGGGCGCGGTGGCGGTATTCGGTGGCGCGACCATCGGGTTCGGCCTGTCGACCTGGATGCCGCTCAGCCTGGCGATGCTGTTCATTGTGGGCGCGGCCGACATGTTCTCGGTCTATATCCGCCAGTCTCTGATCCAGCTACACACCCCCGACGACAAGCGGGGCCGCGTTTCCGCCGTCAGCCTGCTGACGATCAGCGCCTCCAACGAATTCGGCGACTTCTTCTCTGGCAGCCTTGCCTTCCTCATCGGGCCCGTGGCCGCTCTTGTCGCCGGTGGTGCGGGCGCCATATCGACCGTGATCCTGTGGAGCCGTATCTTTCCGGTTCTGCGGACCACCCGGACCTTCGACCCGCCGCCTGCGTTGGATGAAGAAAGCCCCGAAGAGCAATTGCAGGAGCAGATCTCATGAAAGCCGACAGCGTTCTAGCCACCATCGGAAACACCCCGCACATCCGCCTTTCGCGGATGTTTCCGGATCACGAAGTCTGGGTGAAATCCGAACGCGCCAACCCCGGCGGTTCGATCAAGGACCGCATCGCCCTAGCCATGGTGGAAGATGCGGAGAAGGCCGGCACGCTGAAACCGGGCGGCACCATCATCGAACCGACCAGTGGCAATACCGGCATTGGCCTTGCCATGGTCGCCGCAGTGAAAGGCTACGAGCTGATCCTGTGCATGCCCGAAAGCATGAGCGTAGAGCGGCGACGCCTGATGCTGGCCTACGGTGCCAAATTCGACCTCACGCCCAAGGAAGGCGGCATGAAGGGCGCGATCGAACGCGCTACCGAGCTGGTCCAACAGACCGATGGGGCTTGGATGCCGAGCCAGTTCGACAACGAATCGAACTACAAGGTTCACGTGCGGACCACCGCGAAAGAAATTCTCGACGATTTCGCCGACGATCCGATCGATGTCATGATCACCGGCGTTGGTACGGGGGGCCATATCACCGGTTGTGCGGAGGAGCTCAAGAAACACTGGAGCTCCATGAAGGCCTATGCCGTGGAGCCAGAGGGTTCGCCGGTTATCGGCGGCGGGCAGCCCGGCCCACACCCGATCCAGGGAATCGGCGCCGGTTTCATCCCCGACAATCTGCATACCGGCAGCATCGACGGTGCGATCGCCGTGAATGCGGACAAGGCCAAGGAAATGGCGCGCCGCTGCGCGGCCGAGGAAGGTTTGCTGGTCGGGATTTCGAGCGGAGCGACGCTCGCCGCAATCGACAAGAAGCTTTCCGAGCTGGACAGCGGAACCCGCATTCTCGGTTTCAACTACGATACGGGCGAACGCTACCTCTCGGTGGCGGACTTCCTGCCCGAATAATCGCAGTGCCTGATCGAGAAGGGCCGGATCGCGACCATTTCGCGGTCCGGCCCTTTTTCGTATCCGGCTGGATCAGGCGGCGGTGGCGAAGTCCGCCTCTTCCAGCGCCATCATGCTCTCGCTCCCGCTTTCGATCTTGCGCCGCAGCGCGCCCGCATCGGGTACGTAGCGATCGAAGAAATAGCGCGCGGTCTTTATCTTCGCCTCGTAAAACGCCTTGTCCTCAGGCGAATTCGCCAGCTTCTCCTGCGCCACCTTCGCCATGCGAAGCCACATCAGCCCGAGGCAGACGATACCCATCAGGTGCATGTAGTGATGGGCACCCGCGCCTAGGTTGTTGGGGTTCTGCATTGCGTTCTGCATGAACCACATGGTCGCGGCCTGCTGTTCACCCAGCGCCTTCTCCAACTTCTCGGCCAGCGGAGCGAGCGCTTCGTCGTCCTTCGCGGCGCCCACATCCTCACCGACGAGCTTGAAGAACGCCTGGATCGCCGCCCCACCCTTCGATGGCAGCTTGCGGCCGCACAGATCCATGGCCTGCACGCCATTCGTGCCTTCGTAAATCTGCGCGATACGCGCATCGCGCACGAACTGCTCCATGCCCCATTCGCGAATGTAGCCGTGGCCGCCATAGACCTGCTGCATATTGGTCGCGATCTCGTAACCCTTGTCCGTGCCGTATCCCTTGATCACCGGGGTCAGCAGACCGACGAGCTGATCCGCCGTCTTGCGGTCTTCCTCGTCCGCCGCACGGTGGGTCATATCGACCTCCAGCGCGGTCCAGAGGGCTAGTGCCCGCATCCCTTCGGTGAAGGCTTTCGCATCCATCAGCATCCGCCGCACGTCGGGGTGGACGAAGATCGGATCGGCCTTTTCCTCGGGCTCCGCCGGACCTGTCAGCGCGCGGCCCTGCCGTCGGTCGAGCGCGTAGGTGACGCCGTTCTGGTAGGCGACTTCGGCCTGCGAGAGCCCTTGAATGCCGACACCGAGGCGCGCCGCGTTCATCATCACGAACATCGCGGCGAGCCCCTTGTTCTCCTCGCCGACGAGCCAGCCCTTCGCTCCGTCGTAGTTCAGCAGACAGGTCGAGTTGCCGTGGATACCCATCTTCTCCTCGATCGAGCCGCAGACGACACCGTTGCGCTCGCCGAGCGAGCCGTCGTCGTTCACCAACACCTTGGGCACGATGAAGAGGCTGATCCCCTTGGAGCTGTCGGGCGCACCCGGGGTCTTCGCTAGCACCAGATGTATGATGTTTTCCGTCAGGTCGTGTTCGCCCGCCGAGATAAAGATCTTCGTGCCGGTGATCGCATAGCTGCCGTCGCTCTGCGGCTCCGCCTTGGTGCGGATAAGACCCAGATCGGTGCCGCACTGGGGCTCGGTCAGGTTCATCGTGCCCAGCCATTCGCCAGCGATCATCCTGGGAAGGTACTTTTCCTTCTGCTCCTGCGAGCCCGCTGCGATGATCGCCGAAACCGCGCCGTTGGCGAGGCCGGGATACATGCCGAACGCCTGGTTGGACGAAGAAATGAACTCCTCCATCGCGAAGCCGACGACATGCGGCAGGCCCTGCCCGCCAAACTCCTCGGGCGCAGTCAGTGTGCCCCAACCGGCCTCCACGAACTGCGCGTAGGCTTCCTTGAAGCCATCGGGGGTGGTCACCGAGCCATCGGGATGTCGCGTGCAACCCTGCTCGTCACCCGACCGGTTGAGGGGCGCGAGCACCTCGGCGGTGAACTTGCCCGCTTCCGACAGGATCGTATCGACCAGGTCCGGGGTCGCGCTCTCGAACCCAGGAAGATTTCCATAGCTGGCAAGATCGAGCACCTCGTTGATAACGAAGCGCGCGTCGCGGGTGGGAGCAATATAGGTCGGCATGGGTGTCCTTCGGGGTTTGATGTAAGGTGTTCAGGCCAATGGCTCGAACTCACTCGTCTTCGTTGTAGATCGCGTTCTCGACCTGGGCGATGAAGGCGGTCAGTTCGTCGATCGAAGAATTGATGTCATCACGCTGGCGCTTCAATTTGGCGACATGGGCCAGGCAGCGTTCGATAGTGACGCGGCGTTGCTCGCTCCGCCCGTCGTCGAGATCGTAGAGATCGATCATCTCGCGAATTTCGGACAGGCTGAACCCGACATTCTTGGCCCGCATGATCCACGCCAGGCGGGCGCGATCGCGCTGCGAGTAAATCCGCGTCAGACCCACCCGGCGCGGCGCGATCAACCCTTCGTCCTCGTAGAATCGCAATGCTCGCGCGGTACAGTCGAATTCAGAGGTCAGATCGGAGATACTGAAGCGGTCCCGTTTCAGCGCGTCCGGCCGTTCGAGATGCGCCCCGGCATGGGGCTTGCTGCGATCAAGTGCGGTTTCCGACATGGTCGGCATCATCTACCTGACCTTTACGTAAGGGTCAATCCTCACTCCCCGACGGGCGCAAGTTCCCCTCCAGCGAGTTCACGGTAAAAGCAGCTGCGCGCGCCGGTATGGCATGTCGGACCGGCGGGTTCTGCGATCAGCACCAATGCGTCTTGGTCGCAATCGACCAGCATGCGCTTTACCGCGAGGCGGTTGCCCGAGGTCTCTCCCTTCATCCACAGTCGCTCCCGCGATCGGGACCAGAAGTGGGCAAAGCCGGTCCGGCGGGTCATTTCCAGCGCTTCGGCATTCATGGCCGCCACCATCAGAACGGTGCCATCCTTCTGATCGGTAACGACCGCGGTCAGCAGCCCGCGATCGTCGAACTTGGGCATGAAGTTCGCGCCGGTTTCCCGCATCAGCTGGTCTGATTTCGTCGTCATGATCTAGTCCCCCTCGTCGGGGCGCTTCTTATGTTGCACTCGAACAACAGGGTCGTCGCAAAATCGGATGGGTCGCGCAATGGCCCTTTGCTCTTGGACGCTCCCGTGGAACTTATTGCCTCAGCCGAACGGCGGTGCCGCAAGAGCGCCAGGGTTCGGGGGGTTGGCGATCGCACATGAGGGTTCGTGCGTTCGCTGGAGAACAGGGCGGTGCGCGATCCGGGGGGATGGTCGCCCGCTTCGATGACGGTATCGTCACGCAGCGCCCGGAGCCTTCGCGGTTCCGGGCGCTTGTTCCTTGGACACTCTTTTCTGCGATCCTTCATCGATCACCCGCGCGAAGCAGGCGATCCGGACGCTGGAGGCTCCCGCCTGCAGGAGCGCCCGTACGCAAGCGTCCGACGTAGCGCCACTCGTCACGACATCGTCGACGAGGATAACCGACTTACCGGCGAGTGCCGAACGGCGGCGCGGGTGCACTGCAATCGCGCCACGCAGAGCGCGCATCCGCGCACTGCGACCCAAGCCCCCCAGCGAAGGTGTGCCGCGCGTCCGGACTAGCGCGTCGACCATCAGCGTTCCTCGCCCGGCTTTCGCCAGCTCCGCTGCCAACAGCGCGGCCTGGTTGTAACCGCGCCGCCACAGCCGCCAGCGATGCAGCGGGACCGGCACGATCACGGTATGCTCTCCCTCCATCACTGGTAGCCGCGCCGCGATCAGCCTCGCCATCATTCCGGCATGGGCGATTCGCCCGCCGTGCTTGAAGGCGAGGATGATCTTGCGCGAGACGGCTCCGTAGATCGTCGCGGCGTGGATACCCGCGTGCCGTGGCGGAGCGGCGAGGCACGGCGCGCAACTCCCTTCGGCACCTACCGTCTCGACCGGCAGGGGGCGCTGGCAAGTGGCGCATGCGGGCTCGCCCGGGATGGCCAGCTCGCTCCAGCAATCGAGGCATAGTCCCGCCTGGTTGCCGATCGCGGTGCCGCACACTGGGCAGCGCGGCGGATAGACGAAGTCCACCACCGGCGCGAAGGTCTGGCGGAGTGTCGAAACGAGCGGCATCGGTCTATGCTGCGCGGGCTTCGCCGGGTAGGCAAGCGGCATGTCCGCACCCGCCCCGCCACGCATCTTTTCGCCCACCCGCCGGATTGCCCGCGACGCGCGGCACGCACATGCTGCCCCCGATCACTCGGCGCAGTTCCTGCGTTCCGACATGGCCGAGGATATCCTGGAGCGGCTTGCCTTCATGCAGGTCGAGCCTGCCCGGGTCCTGCTGCTGGGAGACCGGCCAAACCTCCTCCGTCCGTCGCTGGAGGAGCGCGGCTTCACAGTACGGACTGCCGGTCCCGACACGATCGACGAGGAGCAGCCCTTCGCTGCGCCTGCGTTCGACATTCTCGTCAGCATGGGCCTGCTCGATACGGTCAACGACCTGCCCGGTGCGCTCCTGCATGTGCGGCGCGCGCTGCCCGAGGGCGGGCTGTTCTTTGCCAGCTTCACGGGCGCTGGTAGCCTGCCCCAGTTGCGCCGGATCCTCGCGGCGGCGGATGGCGAGCGGACCGCGGCGCGGCTGCATCCGCAGATCGACACGCAGGGGGCCAGTGCGCTGATGCAACGCGCCGGCTTTTCGCGGCAGGTGGTCGATTCGCGCACGCTCACCGTCTCCTACCGTTCGTTCGAGCGCCATGTTGCCGACCTGCGCGCGCAAGGGATGAGCGGCGTGCTGGCCGATACTCCCCCGCCCCTCACCCGCGCCTCGCTCGACCGGGCGAAGGAGGCGTTCGCCGCTCAGGCCGACGACACCGGCAGGGTTACCGAAACGTTCGAGATCCTCACCCTGACCGGCTGGACATAGCCCCTACTTGTCCAGCGCCGCCTGCGCCGCCGCCAGTCGCGCGATCGGCACGCGGTAGGGCGAGGCGCTGACGTAATCGAGCCCGACGCGTTCGCAGAAGCCGATGCTGGCGGGGTCGCCGCCGTGCTCTCCGCAAATGCCGAGCTTTATCTCGGGCCGGGTCTTGCGCCCGCGCTCCGCCGCCAGCTCGACCAGCTGGCCCACGCCGTCCACATCCAGGCTGACGAAGGGATCGCGCGCGAAGATGCCCTTGTCGACATAGGTGCTGAGGAACCGCCCCGCATCGTCGCGGCTGACGCCCAGCGTCGTCTGCGTGAGATCGTTGGTGCCGAAGCTGAAGAAGCGCGCTTCCTCCGCGATCTCGCCCGCCATCAGCGCGGCGCGCGGCAGTTCGATCATCGTGCCGACGAGATAGTCGAGCGTGCGGCCCTTCTCGGTAAAGACCTCGTCCGCCACCCGATTGACCAGCGCGCGCAGGATTTCGAGCTCGCGCTTTGTCGCCACCAGCGGGATCATCACTTCGGGGACCGGGGCATCGCCGCTGCTCGCGGCCACGTCGCACGCCGCCTCGAAGATGGCGCGCGCCTGCATCTCGTAGATTTCGGGATAGGTGATGCCGAGGCGACAGCCGCGATGGCCCAGCATCGGGTTGAATTCGTGCAGTTCGTTCGCACGCCGCTTCAGGTGATCGACACCCAGCCCGGTGATCTCCGCCAGATCGGCGAAATCGGCGTCTTCCGTGGGCAGGAACTCGTGCAGCGGCGGGTCGAGCAGGCGTATCGTGCACGGCAGGCCCGCCATCGCCTCGAAAATCTGCGCGAAATCGTCGCGCTGTTCGGGCAACAGCTTGTCGAGCGCCTTGCGCCGCCCCTTCTCGTCGTCGGCCAGGATCATCTCGCGCACCGCGCTGATCCGTCCGGCGTCGAAGAACATGTGCTCGGTCCGGCACAGCCCGATGCCGTCGGCCCCGAACTGGCGCGCCATGCGGCAGTCGGCGGGCGTTTCGGCATTGGTGCGCACGCCCATCCGCCGATGCTCGTCCGCCCATTCCATCACCTTGGCGAAATCGCCGGCGAGTTCGGGCTCGATGGTCGGGACCTCGCCCGCCATGACCTGCCCGTTGCCGCCGTCGATGGTGATGACGTCACCTTCCTTCAACTCGCGATTGCCGATCCGCAGCGTGCGGGCGGTGCGATCGATCGAGACGGCCGAGGCACCCGACACGCAGGGGCGGCCCATGCCGCGCGCGACCACCGCCGCGTGGCTGGTCATGCCGCCGCGCGCGGTCAGGATACCCTGCGCCGCGTGCATCCCGTGAATATCCTCAGGGCTGGTTTCGATACGGACCAGGATCACCTTGTCGCCGCGCCCCGCCCATTGTTCGGCGGTGTCGGCGTCGATCGCGATCTTGCCGCTCGCCGCGCCGGGTGACGCCGGGAGGCCCGTGGTCATCACATCGCGCGCCGCGTCGGGATCGAGCGTCGGGTGCAGCAGCTGGTCGAGCGCCATCGGGTCGATCCGCCTCACCGCCGTCTTGCGGTCGATCAGCCCCTCGCCTTCCATCTCGACCGCCATCTTCAGCGCCGCCTTGGCGGTGCGCTTGCCATTGCGGGTCTGGAGCAGGAACAGTTTGCCGCGTTCAACCGTGAACTCGATGTCCTGCATGTCCTTGTAGTGCCCTTCGAGCAGCTCGAACACGCGGGCCAGCTCGCCATAGGCATCGGGCATGGCCTCTTCCATGCTCGGCTTGTCCGCGCCGGCATCCTCTCGCCGGGCCTTGGTCAGGTATTGCGGCGTGCGGATGCCCGCGACCACGTCCTCGCCCTGCGCGTTGACTAGCCACTCGCCGTAATAGGCCTTCTCCCCGGTGGAGGGATCGCGGGTGAAGGCGACGCCTGTCGCGCTGGTGTCGCCCATATTGCCGAACACCATCGCCTGCACATTCACCGCGGTGCCCATGTCGTGCGGAATGTCGTTCAGGCGGCGGTAGATCTTTGCGCGCTCGGTATCCCAGCTGTCGAACACGGCGGCGATCGCGCCCCACAGCTGCTCGTTCACGTCCTGCGGAAACGGGTGGCCGAGGTCGCGCTGTGCGATGGAGAGGTATTCCTCGACCAGCGCCTGCCAGTCCTGCGCCTCCATCTCCGTATCGTTGTAATAGCCGCGATCTTCCTTCGCGATTTCCAGCGCTTCCTCGAACAATCCGTGGTCGAGGCCGAGGACGACATCGGAATACATCTGGATGAAGCGGCGATAGCTGTCCCAGGCGAAGCGCTCGTCGCCGCTGGTCTGGGCGAGGCCCTTCACCGTCTCGTCGTTGAGGCCGAGATTGAGGACGGTGTCCATCATGCCGGGCATGGAAATCGCGGCACCCGAGCGGACGGAGACGAGCAGCGGATCGGCCGCGTCGCCCAGTTTCTTGCCGACGGTGCGCTCGATATGGCCGACCGCATCGGCCACCGCCCGGCGCAGGTCGTCGGAGAAATCCGCACCTTCCTGCAGATAGCGCAGGCATTCCTCGGTCGTGATGGTGAAGCCGGGCGGTACGGGCAGGCCGATACTGGCCATTTCCGCCAGGTTCGCGCCCTTGCCGCCGGTGACGGTCTTGTCCTTCTGCCGCGCGTCCGAATGATCCGCGTCGCCGCCGAATGTGTAGACCGTTTTCGTCATTGGAATCCCCCTGCCGTGGAACACCGACCGGGCCGTTTTGCAAAACAGCGGCGGCGCGCCATCCGTTTGAAAGTGCGTGCTATTTGCGCCCCTGTACGCCCAAGAAAGTCAACTTTGGGTTTATCCCTCGATCCGCGAGAAATCGGCCACCCGGTCGACCGCGTCGCGGAAGCGCGCGAGCAGCCCGAGCCGCGCTGCGCGCTTGTCCTCCTCCTCGGCATTGACCGTCACCTCCTCGAAGAACGCATCGATCGGCGCGCGAAGCGTGGCGAGCGCCCCCATCGCGTCCTCGAACCGCTCCTCCTCCACCGCCGCGATCGCGCGCGGTTCGGCGGTATCGAGCGCCTCGATCAGCGCGCTTTCGGCCAGCTCGGGAGCGTAGGACAGAGAGATTTTCTTCTTCTCGGCCATCCGGGCATCGACCACCGCCGCCATGTCGGGATCGTCGACCAGCGCCAGCGGGTCCTCCTCGCCCGTGCGGGCGATACGGTCGGAGCCGTCGCGATCCGGGTCCCAGCCCTCCTTCTTCAGGATATTGGCTGCGCGCTTGTACGCGGCGAGCAGGTTCTGCCCGTCCGGCGCGGCGACGAAGTTCTGCAAGGCTTTCACACGATTGAGAAGCCGCACGAGGTCGTCTTCGTTCCCGAGCGCAAAGACGGCGTCGATCAGGTCGTGGCGGACACCGGCCTCGCGCTGCTGGACCTTGAGGCGGTCGGCGAGGAAGTCGAGGAGGTCTGGCATCGGATCAGGCTGGCGCAGCCGCTCTTGAAAACTCTTTTCATCGCTAGAAAGGCGATACGGAAACCTAGCTACAACCTTCTCGCCGTCTCTAACGATGTTATACCCACCGTCCGCATCCCAGCTGCCTTCTTCAGACGAGATCGAATAACCCGACGCCTTATCGACGATTTCCGGTAGGTCGCCCATTTCACCGACGCGTATAGAGTACCGAATTTGCAGGATTGCTCTTTCTAAAACGCCATACAGAGGAAGCCGAAGACTATTGTTCATCAGCAGGCGTAGAATAGAGAGTGCAGCGCGACGAAGCGCAAACGGATCTTTCGACCCTGTCGGTTTCTCCTGCACGAAGAAAAATGAGGCTAACGTATCCAGCTTGTCCGCCAGGCTCACCGCCACCGTTACCGGAGCATTGGGCACATCGTCACCCTGCCCGACCGGCTTGTAGTGGTCGCAGATCGCATCGGCGACCGGGTCGGGCAGCCCCTCGGCGCGGGCGTAGTAGCCGCCCATCAAGCCCTGCAATTCGGGGAATTCGCCGACCATCTCGGTGACGAGATCGGCTTTGGCGAGCCGTGCGGCCTGTTCGGCCCAATCCGCGAGTTGAGCAGTGTCGTACACCTCCCCACCCGCTCGTGCTGAGCTTGTCGAAGCACCGTCCTTTTCTTCCGGCGCTTCGCCAGAAGTGGAGTGCGGCCCTTCGACAGGCTCAGGGCGAGCGGAGGTGGAGGCGGCTCCCCGAGTTGCATTCGAACCAACGATCCCCTCTTCCACCAGCCACCGCGCCAGCTTGGCCACGCGGTCGACCTTGTCGGCGACGGTGCCGAGCTTTTCGTGGAAGGTGATCCGCTCCAGCCGCTTGGCATGTTCGGCGAGCGGGGTCTTGCGGTCCTGCTCCCAGAAGAAGCGCGCGTCGGATAGCCGCGCGGCGAGGACCTTGCGGTTGCCGTCGACGATCGCCGCCCCGCCGTCCGCCGCCTCGATATTGGCGGTGCACACGAATGCGTTGGCAAGATTGCCTGCGGCGTCTTCGCAGACGAAATATTTCTGGTTCACCCGCGCGGTGAGCTGGATCACCTCGGGCGGGACGTCGAGGAACTCGTCCTCGAACCTGCCGAGCAGCGGGACGGGCCACTCCGTCAGCCCGGCGTTCTCGACCACCAGCCCCTCGTCCTCGACCAGCGACAGGCCGGCCTCGGACGCGACCTGTGCAGCGCCCTTACGGATCAGCGCGGCGCGTTCTTCATGGTCGACGATGACATGGGCCGCGCGCAGCTTCATCGCGTAGTCGCCCGCATCGCCGATGGTGATGACGCCCGAATGGTGGAAGCGGTGCCCCAGCGTGACCGCACCGCTGGTAACGCCGTGCACCTCGCACTCCACCACCTCGTCCCCCAGCAATGCGACGATGCCGGACAGCGGGCGCACCCAGCGAAGGCTCTTGGTGCTGATCGAGGCCACGCCCCAGCGCATCGATTTGGGCCACGCGAAATCGCGCACGATCGCGGGGATCGCCTCGGCCAGCAGGTCGCGTGTGGCGCGGCCCGGCTTCTCGATCACCGCGAAATAGGTCGGGCGGCCCTTCACGTCGCGCACCTCGAGTTGCTCGCGGGTGACGCCGTTCTTGCGGCAGAAGCCCTCCACCGCCTGATTCGGCGCGCCTTCGGGAGGGCCCTTGGCTTCCTCGCGCACCGCCTCGGTCGCTTGCGGCAGGCTGCGCGCAATCAGCGCCAGGCGGCGCGGGGTGGACCATACGGTGATCTCGCCAGTCGAGACGCCCGCCGCGTCCATCTCGCGCCGGAACAGCTTTTCCAGCTCGGCGCGCGCCCCCGCCTGCATCCGCGCGGGGATTTCTTCGGAGCGAAGTTCGAGGAGGAAATCACTCGCGTTCTTGTCGGGTGAACGTTCGTTCACAGGGACCACTCCGGATATTTCTCGGCCCATTCCGGCGCCTTCAGCTCGGCGTATTTCTCGCAGCTACCGCGGGCGAGATCGCGCACGCGGCCCATGTAGCTGGCGCGTTCCTGCACGCTGATCACGCCGCGCGCCTGGAGAAGGTTGAAGATGTGGCTCGCCTCCACCGCCTGCTCGTAAGCGGCGATGGGCACGTCGTTGGCAAGCGCGTTTTCGCACTCCTTCTCCGCCTTGGCGAACAGGTCGAAGAGCGCGTCCGTTTCGGCGACTTCGAAGTTCCACTTCGACATCTGCTTCTCGTTCTCGAGGAAGACGTGGCCGTAGCTCGTCCCGCGCCCGTCGAAATCAAGGTCGTAAACGTTGTCTACGCCCTGGATATACATCGCGAGGCGTTCCAGCCCGTAGGTCAGCTCGCCCGCCACCGGCTTGCAGTCGAACCCGCCCATCTGCTGGAAATAGGTGAACTGGGTGACCTCCATGCCGTCGCACCAGACTTCCCAGCCCAGCCCCCATGCGCCCAGCGTGGGCGATTCCCAGTCGTCCTCCACGAAACGGATGTCGTGCTTCAACGGATCGATCCCGATCACGCGCAGGCTTTCCAGATAGAGCTCCTGAATGTCGGGCGGGCTGGGCTTCAGGATGACCTGGTACTGATAGTAATGCTGCAACCGGTTGGGGTTCTCACCATAGCGCCCGTCGGTCGGACGGCGGCACGGCTGCACGAAGGCGGCGTTCCACGCCTCCGGCCCCAGCGCGCGCAGGGTGGTCGCGGTGTGGAACGTCCCTGCCCCCATCCGCATGTCGTAGGGCTGAAGGATCAGGCAGCCATGCGTGCTCCAGAAATCGTGAAGCGCGAGGATCATGTCCTGAAAACTGGTTTGCGGCGAACGGTCCATATTGCGAGCGGCCATGGCGCAGGTGCGAAAACGCGTCAATGGCGCGGCCCGCGCGAGTGCCGAAAGACAGGTTCTCGCGACACTGTGTCAGGTTGTGTTGACATAGACAGCGAATCGCGACATATAGTCAGGCAGACCTGACATTCCGTGAGGTTGACGCGACACAACGCACAGTAGAAAAGGACTTCTGCCATGACCAAGTTCATCGTCCTCGCCGCCCTCGGTTCCATGATGGCACTGCCCGCGACCGTCTCTGCGCAGGAGGCACCGCAGGTTACCGTCCAGACCAACGATCTCGATCTCACCAGCGAAGCCGGCCAGCGCACGCTCGACCGCAGGATCAGCGCCGCTACGCGGGCCGTGTGCAAGGTTTCCGGCCGCGACCTCCATGCGATCCGCGCGCGCGCCGAATGCCGCGAAACCGCGCTCGCCAGCGCCAGCGCGGAAAAGGAACGGGCGATCGCCATGGCGAAATTCTCCGCCGAGCGCCTTGCGCAGAGCCGCGTCGAGAACACCGGCGCATGAAGCCTATGGTATCGGTGCGCGGTACCGTACCCTTCCGCGCACCGAACCGACAGCCAGTCCGATCGCCCGCCTTTTTCATCACGAGACCCGCATGACCCCGGACAAGAAAGCCCGCATCTATTTCGTTTCCGCAATAATGGGCGCGATCGCTACGCTGGGCCTGGCCGCGACCAGCATCTTCGGCTGGCCCGACTTCGTGCTCGGACTGTTCACCGGGATCATCCTCGTCAGCCTCGCGATGATCCTGCGGCGCAAGCTGCGCGACGAATACACGCAAGGGCTGTGGCAGGCCGGGACATCCGCCGCATTCTTCGCTGTGGTCATCCTTGCCATCTTCGGCCCGGTGCTGCTGGGCTTCGGCCACGGCCTGATCGACGGGTTCAACGACACCGCTAACGCCGCCCCGCCCGATTTCAACGGCAAGTACGTCGGCATCGGCGCGATCCTGGCTTTCTATGCCGCCTTCCACATCGCCTGGCTGCGCAGCGCGCGCTAAACCGAGGATAGACCCAGTGCCTTACGACCCCTACGCCCTGTCCGAAGACCAGAAATCGCGATCCTACAATATGGTGTGGGTCGGGCTGCCGATCAGTCTGGCACTTGTGGTGTGCAATTTCTTCTCGCTCGGCCCCGTCGGAGCGATCCTGGAGGGGGCCGGGCCTGTCATCATCGGCTGCCACCTCGTGACCTTCGCCACATACAACCGTTTCGACGAACACTTCCGTTCGCTCGCCTCCTTCGGTTTCGCCTGCGGCATCGTGGTCATCGCCCTGTGGTTTCTGGCGCAGGGCCTGCTGGGGATTTTCTACGGAGCCTACGGGCTCGGCCATTCGGCTGCGGGTTCGCCGGTCGATCCGGGCGATATCAGATTTCGCCTGCCGGACTGGTTCAATCGCGCGTTCCTGCTCGCGTCCTTGACCGCGACCGCGTTCTACGGCGGCTTCGCCTATGCCTGGCTGCGTGGGAGGGGCTGACCGATGAGCTATTCCGAAAATCCCGTCACTGAGAACGAGCGGGCTACATTGCCCTATCTCGGATGTTCGGGCTAGCCGATGCGCTGCTTGCGCTAACCTGTCGGCTGCTGGGTTTCGACGGCTCGTTCACCTGGCTTCTCACACTGATGGCGGGCAGCCTGCTCTTCACACAGTCCCTGAACTATCGCGCCAGGGACGAATATCTCGATGCCCTTATCCTCGCCGGTGCGCGGTGCGCCCTTGGGCTGCTGGGCACATGGGTCACGATCGTGGGGCTGATATCGCTGTTCACGCTGGAGAAGCCTTACGGGCCGCCTGTATTCCTGACCGACCAGATGACGACCATGTGCGCGGTCATGGTGGCCTATTTCGCCGGGTTCTGCCTGAAGCGATGGCGCTCTCAATGAAGAACCAGCTGAAGGTGCTGCGCGCGATGCGCGACTGGAGCCAGGCGGAGCTGGCGCAGCAGCTCGACGTCAGCCGCCAGGCGGTCAACGCGATCGAGACAGGCAAGCACGACCCATCCCTCCCCCTCGCCTTCCGTATAGCCCGGCTGTTCGAACTGCCGATCGAGGAGATTTTCGATGACGAAGCCTGAACTTGCAGACGAACGCCCCTATCACATGGGCCGCCATTTCGCCCGCGTGATGGGATGGAGCCTGTTGTTCAGCTTTGCGCTGATCGGCGGTGTCGCGGCCTATGCCGGTGGCCGGACCATGCTGCGGGGAGAAGTAGGGGAAGGCTTGCCATGGGTGTTGGCTGGCGTGATCTTACTGGCCCTGTTCGGTTGGCTTTCGTGGCGCTACCGCCCGATTTCACCATGGGGGAACCGCACACGCCGCGCGGCAACAGAATGCGCTGGGCCATGGCGGGCATCGTCGCGGTAAGCGTAGCGGTCGGCATGGCGACGGCGATGGTTGCCGGTCCGGATGAACCCTACATCCTGTTCAGCAACGCACCCCTGCCCAAGACTCTTATCTGGCCCCTTCTGTTTATCTGGGTCGTCCTGTTGCCGCCGCTATTCGTGTTCAGCCTGCGCAATCTCGACGATTTCGGTCGGCAGGCACATGATTTTGGGATGATGATGGGCATGCAGCTCATCGCGTTCGCCACCCCGACATGGTGGCTGGCCTGGCGTGGCGGGCTGCTGCCCCGGCCCGACGCGATGGTCCTGTTCCTCGCCGCGCTTGCCGTCGCCAACATTGCCATCCTCTGGAAACGTGCGCGGGGATAGGCCGCCGCTCCAACCATCCGCCAAACTGTTCAATTCACCACTGGAGAAAAGACCATGATTACCAGACTTACCTGCTTCGCTTCCGCCATTGCGCTGGCCCTCGTCGCGCCGGCCCATGCGCAGGAGGCACCTGCGCAGACACCCGCTCCGGCAGATGCTACCGCCGCCGAGCCGAAGACTCCCGCCACCCCCGCGCTGTGGAAGGTCGCCGACGAGGACACCACGATCTACCTGTTCGGCACGGTGCATGCGCTCCCTGATAATATCGACTGGTATAGCGGCGCGGTGAAGACCGCGCTCTCCAGTGCGGACGACCTCGTGACCGAGATCGACATGAGCCCGGAAGCCATGGCCGGGATGCAGGGCACCATAATGAAGATGGCGATGCTGCCGCAGGGCACCACGCTGCGCAGCTTGATGAGCGAGGAAGACCGGGCGGAATACGAAGCGGGCTTGGCCGAGCTGGGCGTGCCCGCCGCGGCGCTCGATCCGTTCGAACCCTGGTTCGCCGCTCTGCAGATCGCCAACATGGCCTATGCCAAGGTCGGCATCACGCCAGGCGCGGGGGTCGAACTCAACCTCGCGTCGAAGCTGAAGGAGGGCGCCGGGAAGGACGCGCTGGAGACGGTCGAATACCAGCTCAGCATCTTCGACGGCTTGCCGCAGGATGCGCAGGTCGAATACCTTCTGGAATCGATCGAGGATTTCGACGAGGTCGGCCCGATGCTGCAGCAGGTGGTCGACGAGTGGTCCGTGGGTGACGTCGCCGCCGTGGCGGAGCTCGTGAACGAACCGCTCGAGGAAGAACCGGTCCTCGCCGATCGCCTGCTGCATCGGCGCAACGCCAACTGGGCCAAGTGGATCGACCAGCGGCTGGATAAGCCCGGCGTGGTCTTCATGGCGGTCGGCGCGGGCCATCTCGGTGGCTCAAAGAGCGTGCAGGACGCGTTGAAGGCGGAAGGGATCGAGACGGTCCGCGTACAGTAACCGCCTGCCTTATACCTTGCATGTGGGGCGCGTCCGGACTATGGGCGCGCCCTTCGGCAGCCATGGTCATCCCTGGAGGCGTGGCACCGATGAACCAACCAACCGCATTTCGAAAGGTAATCCGATGAGCGACGCTCTGACTTTGCCGGCCGAGACGCGCGACCGGGCAGGCAAGGGAGCCTCCCGGGCACTGCGTCGCGAAGGCCGTGTCCCCGCCGTGATCTATGGCGGCAAGGAAGAACCCACCCCCATCCATGTCGAGGAACGGCTGCTCATGCGCCAGCTCGGCACGGGCCACTTCATGAACTCGGTCGTCACGATCGAGACCGGCAGCGGCAAGGGTGTGCGCACCATTCCCAAGGACGTCGCATTCCACCCGGTTACCGACCGGCCGCTGCATGTCGACTTCTATCGCCTGGTCAAGGGCGCGAAGATCGAGGTGAACGTGCCCGTCGTATTCCTCAACGAGGAAGCGAGCCCCGGCCTCAAGAAGGGCGGCGTGCTGAACGTCGTGCGTCACGAGCTGGAGCTGATCTGCGACGGCGAGGACATCCCCGCCGAGATCGAGATCGACGTCACCGGCAAGGATGTCGGCGATTCGATCCACATCAGCGAGGTCAAGCTGCCCGAGGGTGCCGAGAGCGCCATCACCGATCGCGACTTCACCATCGCCACGCTGGTCGCCCCGTCCGCGCTCAAGCGCGCCGAGGGCGAGGAAGGCGACGAGGTCACCGAGACCGAAGTCATCGAGCAGCACGCCGAGACGGTCGAGGGCGAAGACGACCACGTGGTCGAGGGCGAGTAAGCTCCCCGCTTCCGTTTTCTTCGGAAACGAACAGCAGCGCCGGCTTTCCCTCAGCGGAAGGCCGGCGTTTTGCTTTTGCGGACAGTAGAACTGTCGGCTTGGAGCGATTCGAACGAAAGCGGCCTGCCGCCTCACAACCCGAAACCTGGCATAAAAAAGGTTCATCAGCTTGAACCTAACCATGATGTGGACACGATAGCGATCGGCATTGCTGTCCGCACTTCTTGATCCTAGAATTGGTCGCGGCTGACCCGAGCCTCCGCCCTCCAGTTGGGAAAGCACCGTTCGTGCAGGGTTAAGACGATCAACGGACAACCGTTCGAGCAAGCGCATAAGGAGGGGTTGCGATTCCGGCTCGAAGACGGAGGTCCTGCTATGAAACTGTCTTCACCAATCTATCAGCTGAAACGCCGTGCTCGCGCCATTGCCCGACACGAAGGGATTCCTCTGCACCGGGCGCAAGATCGGATCGCGCGCCTCGAAGGTTTCGCGTCGTGGAGCCTGCTTGCTTCGAAAGCCTCGAAAAGCTTCTCCGATCGCTATCTCGATAAAATGGGATATGGCGATCTTGTCCTTCTCGGGGCGCGCCCGGGACACGGTAAAACTTTGACCGGCCTGATCATGCTACTGGAAGCAAGGCGGGCTGGAAGGCGCGCAATTCTGTTTACACTTGATCTGACCCAAAGCCAGGCGCGCAAATCGCTAGAGGAGATGAGCAACCCGGAGCTCGCTGCAATGGTAGAGGTTGAGACGTCAGATGACATCGATGCCGATTTTATCGCCGACAAACTGAATGACGCTCCACAGGGCACATTGGCAGTGGTCGACTATTTACAATTGCTGGACGAACGCAGAAGCAAGCCTGCACTTGTCGATCAAGTCCGGCAGCTGCACCGTTTGGCAAAAAGCAACGGCATAATTCTCGTGTTCCTCTCCCAGATCGATCGCGGGTTCGATCCGACACAAGGAGATGTTCCGAAAATTGCCGATGTCCGCCTTCCCAACCCGCTTCCTATGGAGTTATTCTCGAAGGGGATGTTTCTTCACGATGGGAAATCGCGAATAGAAAGTCTGATATAGCCGCCATGGAGATTGCGGGCTTTCAGCTTGTCGGCGTCGAAAGCCCGCTTTCCATCTGTGGACGCCCCGCAGGA